>NVVG01000172.1 GCA_002402125.1 Moraxellaceae bacterium | reverse complement strand
CTGCGGCGTCCTTGCCGCAGATATTTCTAAAATGATATCCCTCATGCTGCACTCATCGTAGAATTCAGGGTTTTCCAAAAAATATGGGGTAGGAAATGCTAAAAAGAATAGGGTTGTATTGTTTATCTATAACGATGTTAGTACTAGTGGGATGCGGTGAGAAGAGGTTTCTACTTTTACTTCACTATCACCAACAGTGATCGATGTTTCACTGAGGGGAGGGTAGTATCGAAGTTGTGCGATTTCCCCTTGGTAAATTAACTCGTAAGGAGTTTTTCCTGCTTGGACTAAGCTTTCTGCCTCAAATAAGCGCTTACGAGCATTAGTTGCGACTCGGTTGGCAGCACGGCGGATTGACGCTGGGCGCAATTTTCGATCTGACATGGCATGACCCTTTCTAACGGTTTTTTGCTTTGCAATATAAACAGTGTATTGAAGTCGTGAGGAAAGGTCATTTGCCGAGAAAATAACTGATCAACCTCTAAGGTCAATCAGTTATTGGTTTTGAAAGGGTGGTTAGATGGTGTTAGGCGATTAATCGTCCTTAGTTTTCAGCTCGCTCCCACATTTGTAGATAGGCCTCGGCAGAATTCATGAAGATGCCCATGAGGTCTTCCGGATCGTTCTCGTCAACCTGACGGAGGTTTTCCACCCACTCCGCTAACAACCCGTAATGCGCCACTCCCTCGGTAGCATAATCGAATTCGCGATTGCCGGTTTTAGGTTTGTAGAATCTTACATTGCCATCGTAAGACAGGAAGGGGTATTCGATCTCTACGCCATCGTCACTATTTGCTTGGGATGTGACGCCCTGAATATCGGTACTGACGGCAACACCAACGGTGTATGGATGTTGCTCTAACTCAGCTTTTAGAGCCTTTATGCGACCGGCAATGCTAGATGGGTTGCCTTTCATTGGGCTTATTAATCCACCGAGGCCCAATATTTGGCTGCGTATTTCTTCGTTGTTTTCAAACCAATCGTGGGAAGAAATAAAACCTGAATATTGTCTTTGTTGCAGAATGTCGAGGGTTTGTTTTTGGGTGAAATAACTCATGTGATCGATTTCGAGAATCATGCCTTTATCGATAATTCGGTTTATTAAGTAAGCGCCAATATCTTGAAGACCCCTTTTATTACATAGGTGCTTATCCCCTTCAAATTCTGCGTAATCAGGCAGTGGTGATAGTTTATCAATAAATATCACATCCAGACCCTTCTCGAGTAATGGCCCTACAGCGCCAACACTTGATACAGCGTCAGTCAGTACACTTAAGTCATTGTTAACAAAGTCGACCATGCTCATCACACCGGTAGCGCCATTGATGCCTGCTGGGCAATCTTCAAATTCCCAAAAATGGCCACCTATTTCTTTGAACAATAAGCGCGCTGGGTTGAGTAGATCAATAATGTTACGCATTTTGCTGGTGCTCATCTTGCTGGTCAGGTGCATCCATCCGCCATCAGCACCGTCGGCAGTTTTTGTGCCGCCGAAGCCATTGTCGAATCGATGAATAGGAAATACAGATCGAATGCCCATGTCATATATTTCACTTAGTTGTTCTTCAACGTATTCCTCAGTGCAATAATCCACACCTTCACGGCAATCAAATAATGCTCCGTGCTCAGTGCCAAGCACGACGGCCAGCTGATTTTTTGCAATGGCTTGTCGAGCCTGCGAAGGGGAGGTGACGATTCTGAACCATCCTTTTCCTGGACCACCTTCTTGAGCGTCAACGTAATCTTGAAGGTCGTAAATGTATTGAGTTTGTTGTTTAACCGCATCTACGCCAGTGCATTTATCCTTTGTCTTGCCAAGGTGCATTAGACTTAACAGGTCGCAGAAAGCCGGGTTGCCGGTAACATTGGTAACGATGAGTTTTAGGCCACTTAATTGTGCCCGCTGTAACCAGCGATAGTAAGCTTGAACGTGGGTTTTGCTTGATCGGTGGGGCCAATAGGTGAGCTCTGGATAGCCTGTTGTGTTATGACCGCCATTTCCATCATTTCCTTCTAGAAAATCTAGAGAGCCATTATTGCCGTGAATGTCGTCACAGTCATGTAGTGCATGTTCAATACCGTAGGCGTGGAAAACGTCACCGACCATAGAGAGTGATGCCATTGATTTTGGGAAGCCAATGTGTGTGTGCAGATCGGCAAATCCGACAACAGGCTCATTAGGGTTGCTCTGGGCTTCCGCATCAGACAAGATTTTTGCATCCAGTGCAGCTTCTGGATGAGAAGTACAAGCTGAATCTGGTTGAGGTACTAGATTAAACGCGACACTCAATGGTGGTTTTGCGTTGACTAAAACTGAAGATAGTTTTCCGGAAGAAGCGGATAGCCGTGGGTCCAATGAGTTTTCAGAGGTAAGGGTGTAAGCATCACCAATTTTGGTACCATCGTCATTAATCTCTAGGTGGTTAATCGCCCATGCAGAGCCAGCACCAGCCACATCGGTGCGTCTTATTTTCAAACCGTTTGCACTTAGGTAGTACCCAGCACGATCATAAAGTAGGAAAGATCCTAGGCTTGATGGTTTTAGAAAAAACTTCTCGGCCCCTTGCTCGGAAGACGCTTGCAGTTTATAGGTATCCTGATCAGCAACGAGAAAATCTGTGGAGTCATAAGGCTGAACAGCGTAGCAACCCTGGGCTAGCTCGTAGGCGTGCTCTCCGTCCTGTGCAGTTTTGCAGCCGGATATAATCGTCACTAGGGATAGTATAGCAACACATTTTATTCTAAATGGGGCTAGATATGACATTCATTCAACCTTTCTTATTATTCGTTATTATTGTTTTGGGTGCTGTTGTGATGTTGTTTAGTCTTTGCAATCAGGCATACCGACCCCTGTCCTATTTGCCATCGATTGGACGCTAGACGCCCGTTTATTTTATATTATCCAAAGAACGAATCCCGTAGAAGGGCAATAGGTGCCAGAAAATATGCATTACTGGCCATAAATGACGCTTGTTAGCTATTAGTGCGGGCAATTGCCCTGCTACGGGTGCCTACACCGTCCAAAATGTAGCAATTGGTAACAAAGTCATTACTTCAAATGGCGGCCCTGTTAGCTATCAAGCAGCTTTTGAATTGTTAGCAAAACTCAGTTCTGAAAAAAACTCTAGAGAAATATCTGAGTCAATTCAATTCAACAGGCTTGATCGTGCATTCCTCCCCAGGTAAAAAAACCTTACGATTGCCAATCGCAGTGTGATCTATCCATTTTCATAGGACGGGTTCACATCGCTCCGAAATCATGAATGCTATCTTTGCGATAGCATTCAACTAAGTATGCCTTAAAAACTTTCATTCTCATCGGCATATAATCTCGACTTTGGTAGACAAGATAGAATTCATGGTTGGGAAATGATAATTCCGGAAAAAGATGGATCAGGTTTTCTTGCTGTATTTCTTTAGCCACAAATTGATCCAACATGAAGCCAATTCCCAGACCTTCTAAGATCGCCATTTTATAACCATAAGAATCATCAATGGTTAAACCTTTGTTGCTCTTCATTAGTTCCGCCAATAACGGCTCAAGTCCCGGCGAGTGCAGCGATATCATTTTAATGAAATCCACGTTATTTAGATAAGAAAACGAAGGTATGATAATCTGATGCGATTTAATAGCGACGAATGAGTCGGGTGTTCCCATACGATCAATATACTTTTTGGAAGCGCAAAGGATATAATTCGTCACAATAAGTTTTGTAGCCATGAGTTGATTGTCTGCAAGTGGGCCATTCCTGAGAGCAAAATCAACACCACTATCAATCAGATTTTCGTTCCTATCTGAGACTTTTACATTAAAACAAATGTCGGGATATTGTTGGCTAAAGTTGTTCAAATATTTGAATAGCAAACTATCTAAGAGGATTCTTGGTACAGAGATGGTAATAGTTCCCGCGACTTTGGTTTGGTCCTCCTGAAGCTGTAGCTCTGCCTCGTTAATTCGATTAATAATTTCTTTGCAGTCGTCGTAGAAGCTCTGCCCAATCTTAGTTGCTGATAATGACATCGTATTTCTATCAATTAATCGGGTGTCCAATCTTTCCTCTAATTTTGATAAATGTTTGCTGATGGTAGAGGGCGAACGATTAAGTGTCTTTGCGGCTGTTGCCAGACTTTTGGTCTCAATAATCGTTACAAAACTCACGTATTGATCTATGGTGCTCATTTAGATTCTCCGTGTCACTACAGTAGTGACATTATTTCACTTCCCTGTCCTATTGCTCAACGTTATATTCCTTATCATGTTATTTAAAACGGAGGTAGGTCATAAAGCTACGAAATATTGACTGAAGGAAGCGATTTTGAAGGCAACGATTTTCTTTAGGAGCAAAGTATATCGTAATTTACGCATGAAGCGGAATAAATAATGGTGATGTTTGCCACCTATTCGAGTTGCAAAAACAACCTTTATTGTGCGTTTTTAGAGCAGTTCAGGTTTTGTTCTTCTTGCTTTCCAATTAATTTCGTTGGATGTATATATAAAATAAGTTTTTGACTAATTGCAGTATAGGTATAGGTATAGGTATAGGTATAAAATGAAAGATTTAAAAACAAAATATGGTCCCTGGGCAATTGTGACAGGGGCGTCTTCGGGTATTGGTAAAGCTTTCAGTATGCTCCTTGCCAAAAACGGTATTAACATAGTCGCAGTGGCAAGAAACAAAGATAATCTTGTTAAATTGCAGACACACTTGGAAAATGAATACGATGTTAAAGTCAAATCTATATCCTTAGATTTATTTGAATCAAACGCAGCCCTGAGATTAGGGGAGTTAACATCAGATTTGGATATTGGTTTACTTGTCAATAATGCAGGAATACAAAATCACGGTCTGTTTTCTGATATTACGGAAAATGATGAGCTTAAATTGGTGACTCTAAATGTTAGTTTTCCAATGCAACTTAGCCATATTTTTATTAGGCGATTTAAACAGAGGGGAAAAGGCGGTATATTATTTACATCCAGCGCTTTTGGATATTTAGGTGTGCCATTCTTCGCCAATTATGCTGCGAGTAAAGCCTATTTAATTACTTTTGCTGAAGCTCTAAATGTCGAATTAAAACCATATGATATAGATGTAACAGTGATTTCTCCAGGTTATACAAATACCCCTATACATGACAGCGTCCCTGTCGATTACAGCAAACTACCGATCCTACAACAGCAACCAGAATTGGTGGCGCAGATTGGTTTAAACGCCATGGGTAGAAAAGTTACCGTTGTACCTGGCTTGATGAATAAGTCATTAGTGTGGATGACTCGATTAATACCAAGAAGCTGGCCGACAAAATGGGCTAGTATTTTAATTGGAAATGCTCGAATTGTAGAGAGGTCCAGTTAGGTAAGTTTTGGAATGACACTTTCTCAGGATGGAATTAGAAAATAAACTTTACATTAAGCTAACTATTGTTATTGGTATTTAAATGAAAGATTTAAAAACAAAATATGGTCCCTGGGCAATTGTAACCGGGGCGTCTTCGGGTATTGGTAAAGCTTTCAGTGAACATCTCGCCAAAAGCGGTATTAATGTTGTCGCAGTGGCAAGAAATAAAGATAATCTAGTTAAGTTGCAGTCATACATGGAAAGCAAATACGCTGTTAAGGTGAAAACTATTGCCCTGGATTTATCTGAATCAAACGCAGCTATGAGATTAGGAGAGCTAACATCAGAATTGGATGTTGGCTTACTCATCAATAATGCTGGATTGCAAAATTACGGTCTGTTTTCTGAGAATAACGCAGTTGATGAACTTAAATTAGTGACTTTAAACGTCAGTAGCCCAATGCAGCTTAGCCACATTTTCGTTAAGCGTTTTAAACAACGGGGCAAAGGCGGCATCCTATTTACATCCAGCGGTTTTGGTTATCAAGGTGTACCTTTCTTCGCTAATTATGCTGCGAGCAAAGCCTATTTAATTACTTTGGCTGAAGCTTTAAATGTCGAGTTAAAACCATTCGATATAGATGTAACCGTGATTTCTCCAGGTTATACAAACACCCCCATGGCTTATAGTGCTCCTATCGATTGGAGAAAACTGCGCTTTCCACAACAACAACCAGAATTGGTAGCGCGTATTGGTCTTAATGCCCTGGGTAGAAAGGCCACTGTTGTACCGGGCTTAGTCACTAAGTTTTCCGTGTGGGTGAATCGATTGATGCCAAGAAGTTGGCCGCCAAGATTGCTTGCCATTTTAATTGGATATGCTCGGATTGGAGAATATTCCAATAAAGATAAATTTGGGACACATTCAAATTAGAGGTTATTATGGGTGCGCATAGAAAACGTTATGCCAATAAAGTCGGCGGGGATAGATGTGGGAATTTTGCGTCTCCCTGTTATACTCGACAAGGTTTTTGACAACAACGAAAAATCGCGAGATTGCTATAAGCGTTATTTTTTTGCCTATGACTTAATTTCGGCATTATATTATTGTGAATTGTTTTTAAAAAATTAAAGCGCGTGGACTTGCAGGGCCTCTTGCCGTGATGTGGAATTCTCACCATAAGCTTGGTTTCACAACCGCAAGAAATATTGTGAAAGGAACAAATATAATAATAAAAGGCGTAACAATACGGAAAAACAACCAGTGCATTTTTATAAAACGCTCGTATGCTATCATGTTATTACTTCGTCTTAGCTCTATCTTAGTTAAGCCAAAATGAGAAATCCAATAGTCAAACACTTCAATAGGTAGAAATACGAATACTACGATCATTATCTTCAGTAATATCCACGGTGTTAATAATGGCCAGTCTGATAGAACAAGTAAAATTGGGCCAGTGAGTAAGATAATTGGAAATGCAATATGCTCTAACACAACCCCTTTATCAAACTGTTCAAAAACCCAATTACGCCGTGCCGTCAAAATAGAATCAGTGGGGTTCTCTGCCCATTCTCGCCATGCTTCGCGCAAGTACCATACAAAAGCTACAGATGTGCTCCAGGACCAAATCATTACGGCAAGCAAATGGACAAACTTAATATAGACGTAGTAGCTTTGAAATGTTTCTCGTATAAGTTCAATCATTACAGATCTCTTAGCAAATATGTGATTTATGGCTTATCGAGGTCCGGCCAAGATTCGGGTAAAAATTGCCACTTCGTCCATTTCTTTATTCAGCGATAGAGCGAGATAAAAATATCGCCCTATAGGTCGCCACCTTTAGACATTGCGCCGGCCTTTGGATGCAGACATCTTAGTTACATTTTGTGTAGGCCCCAATTGACGGCCTTAATGTGGATTTACTGGTGATTATATAACGATCGCTCCAGAGCGCAAGTAAACCACGATTGCAATTATCAAAAGAGTATTAGGCTACTAAGCTGAAGGGTTGAAGGAGGTAAAGGACTAGAGGAGGGTGTATCTCTGGTATACTCTTGCAAGTTATTTGAAAACGTCAAAGAAAGCACGCTTCTCAATGTCCCATTAGGGCAATTTGTGAGAGAGAAGCGTAGAGATTGGTAGGGGAATATGTTTTGAAAATGCATCCTTTTGTTTTATTTTTATATTTGGTGGGCTGTTCGACCTTACCAGATACACTTGTCGATAACCGGTATCGGGAAGGGTATAACGGTATAAAATCCAGCGAAAAGGTCTTAATTGTTCCAATAAGCATGGAATATCGTGAGCTGTCTGAGGATCGTGAAAGGGTAACACAATCTCTAAAATCACGATTCGAAGAAAACGGAATGAGCGTTAGCGTGCTCAATGAAGAAATTTATTGGAATGTTTGGGGCGAAGTTCTTAAAGAGGTGGGCGGTATATACTCGCCAATCAACGGATTAATCGATAAAACAAAATATGAAAATGCACTGACAAAGTTTATCTCAAAAACATCAAGAAGTGAGGATTTTTCAGTTGTCATTTTTCCAGCTCTAATCATCAAAAAAGCTAAAACATCTGGTGGTAGTGCACGTTGGGATGGTGTGAAGCGTCGAGTTTTAACAAAAGGAGTTCTTCTTAAGGGCGCAAGTTTCTCTGGAAATGTCGAAGGGCTTTCTTTACAGGTTATGGTACTTGATTCATCTGCCAATTGGCTTTCAACAACCTATGGCGGTCTAGTATTGCCTTACTATGAAAAGTTAGACAATTTAAGGGTGCCGAGTAAAGAACTCAAACAGAATTTGTTCTCTAATGACCTCCACATTAATGAGGGGGTAGATATTGCGTTATCTCCGTTATTTAGCCCTGTTAACTTTCCGTAACGGGTGAGTATGTTCATTATCTTCCTGCCCCA
Organism: Moraxellaceae bacterium; assembly: GCA_002402125.1. Lineage (GTDB taxonomy): Bacteria > Pseudomonadota > Gammaproteobacteria > Pseudomonadales > Ketobacteraceae > 42-54-T18. The sequence continues at coordinate 2,390 of NVVG01000172.1, read as the reverse complement.
AAGTAGTCAGGAAAAGCGAACGATACCATCATTCATTTTACCCAATCTTAATGTCAGCATATCCAGGGCATAATTCTGCCGGAGCTTCCAAGGTACCTGTGAACCTTGTTTAGGGAGTTTGTCGAGTGATCTTTGTATGTAGCTTGATTTCAAATCTAAGATAGATGCATGATTGATTTTTGAATTGTTATTATTGGCCACGCATTGGCGAGCGCCCTTTTTATCCATAGCATTAATCAAGCGGCAAACATATTCAGATACTAAATCGGCCTTTAGTGTCCAGGATGCGTTGGTGTATCCCATTACAACACCAAAATTGGGAAGGTCTTCGATTAGCACACCTTTATAGACCATTTTTTCTGGAATAACGAAAGGTTTTTCGTCAACAGATAGGTTGATTCCCCCTAGCATCTGTAGATTCAGCCCTGTTGCCGTAACCACAATATCTGCATCAAGCACCTCTCCAGATTTAAGTCGTAGCCCTGTTTTTGTAAAACTTTCAATATGGTCAGTAACAATGGAAATGGTATCGTTACTGATTCCTTTAAACATATCCCCATCCGTGACCATGCAAAGCCTTTCATCCCAAGGATTATAGTGGGGTGTGAAATGTTTCATATCATAGTCATTGGGTAGTTGTTTTTGTATTTCTGCTAACAAAAGACTCTTGGTTTTTTCCGGAAACCTTCGGCTGAAATGATATATACCTAATCCCAAACCTATATTTCGAGTTCGCGCCAATCGATAGACCCATTTATCAGATAGCTTTCGCCTTAGGCGGTTTATACCTTCATCTAACTCAGGAACAGACACCATATACGTAGGAGATCTCTGGAGCATGGTGACATGTGCAGCTTTCTTTGCCATTGCGGGTACTATAGTGATTGCAGTAGCACCACTGCCTATAACTACTACCCGTTTGCCGGTGTAATCTAAATCTTCTGGCCAATGTTGTGGATGGACTATTTGACCGGAAAACTCTTTCTTCCCCTTAAAATCGGGTTCGTGGCCTACCTCATAGTTATAGTAGCCGGTGCATGACAAGAAGAAATTACAGGTTATTTCCTTTTCTATACCCGTTACCCCGTCGGTGATCAATATAGTCCATAGGGAGTCTTTAGATGACCAATTAGCGGATGTTACCTGGTGACTGTAACGAATATGTCGCTCAATATTATTTTCTCGAGCGGTTTCTTTGATGTAGCAAAGTATTGAACCACCGTCAGAAATGGCTTTTGGATTGGTCCAAGGTTTAAAGTTATAGCCTAGGGTAAACATGTCTGAATCTGAGCGAATGCCCGGATATCGAAATAGATCCCAGGTTCCCCCCATATTTTCTCTGTTTTCCAAAATAGCGAAGGTTTTGGTTGGGCACTCGCGCATCAGGTGGCATGCAGCTCCAATGCCCGATAGACCAGCGCCTACGATTAATACATCTAAATATTCACTATTCATCAACTATGCACTCCAAAATACACTCTCAGGCTCATATCCTAAGAAACTACGTCTTTCTTAAATATGCGGTATATACACTATATATAACAGGTCATTGTTAAAATAAATTTGGTTAATTTGGGCCATTTAGAATGATTAATGCATTCCCAAAGCTCTCTAATAATAATCGACAGGAAATTTTTCGAATATAACCCGTTGATATTATGAAGATTTAGCTTTAACTAACCCAGCCATGATACTTGCCGATTGAAAATCAACTTGCCAGCTTAGTAAATAAACTATACTAATGGATTGTTTTGGGGCAGCTAAGGAAATTTAATGAATACGCGTATCATGGTAATTATTGTAGGCCTAAACATGCTCACTGGCTGTGGTGCATGTGATGATAAGGACTTTGAAGATGACGTTACCGCCGAACGACCTGATGTTGGCTCATCATTTTTGAATATTTCAATTACCGGAAGTGAGTTAGCAGGGGAGGCCCTATCAATAAACCCCAACATAAATGGAGGCGAGTTTTCAGTTAGCTGGGATGCAGAATCGAGTGATCCATACCATATAAGCCTATACGCTAGTGATGACGAAATAGCGTCCAGCGATGATGTTAACTTTTTCGGATTAGATTGTGGCACATCCTCAGTAGACTACCAATGCGATGGTCAAGGAGGCTTATCCTGCAGCTTTACCACCGATAACAAATTATCCTGTGGAGATATAACCACCTTTAACCCTCAGCGGGATCTGAATGGATGGCTTGATGGCTTACCAAAGCAGGCCTATCTAATATTAAGAGTTTGCACTGAACAGTATAAACACTGCGTTACAGCCCCTGTAGATGTCGTTTTTGAGTGATTCTAGCAACCGGCTACACTAATTCAGTTTGCCATATAACAAAAAGCGAATAAGCCGTGGTTTTTTATAGCAATAGTTGAGTT
>NVVG01000171.1 GCA_002402125.1 Moraxellaceae bacterium | reverse complement strand
TACGTAGCGAAACAGCTTTTCTATGTGGTCTTGGTTGGAGGCGGTTCCTAGGGTCGCTACTGAATAGTGGATGCCGTGATGGGTTAGTGCGATAACATCCATATAACCTTCAACGACCACCAGGCGTTCCAGTTTTTGTGGATGTTTGCGGGCATCGTAAAGGCCGTACAATTCTCGACTCTTGTGGAAAATTTCGGTTTCGGGAGAGTTGAGATAYTTGGGTTTGTCGTTGCCTAATACTCTGCCGCCAAAGGCGATGGTTCTGCCTCTGATGTCGCGRATTGGGTACATGATGCGGTCGCGAAAGCGATCGTATTCGCGGCCGTTGTCGTTTCGCACTGTTAGGCCRGCGTCGATCAGCATTTTACGTTTTGATTCGGTGTCGCCAAACTCGGAAATCAGATTGTCCCAGCCTGGCGGGGCGTAACCCAGCTGGAACTGTTTGGCGGTTTCGCCGGAGAGCCCGCGGCGCTTGAGATAGCTGACGGCTTTTTCTCGGACCCGAGGGTTCTTTAATTGTGATTGGAAGAACTGATTGGCTTTTTCTAGGATGTCAAAGAGGCCGGAGTGATCTTTCTTTTTGTGCTGGGTGCCGCCTCCTTCGCGGGGGACTTCTAACCCTAGTTTTTTTGCTAGCCCTTCTATGGCGTCGACAAATTCCTCGCGAGCATAATCCATCTGGAAGCCGATCGCGTTGCCGCTGGCGCCACAGCCGAAGCAGTAATAGAACTGTTTATCGGGGCTGACGGTGAAGGAGGGGGTTTTTTCGTCGTGAAAGGGGCAGCAGGCAGCGTAGTTCTTGCCGGCTTTTTTGAGTCGGACCTGGCTGCCAATGAGGTCAACTAGGTCCGTGCGGGCGAGGACATCATCAATGAAATGTTCGGGGATTTTTCCTGCCATGATGCAGCTCGATCTGGCTTAGCTAAGGCGAGCTTTGATTTGTTTGCTGACGGCACCCATGTCGGCTTTGCCCTGGACTTGTGGTTTAAGTATACCCATTACTTTGCCCATGTCTTTCATGCCCTCTGCGCCAGAGTCACTGATGGCGGCGTCGATGAGGGTGTTGAGTTCATCGTCAGTTAAGGCCTTGGGCATAAATTCTTGCAGAACGGTGATTTCGAAGCGCTCTTTGCTGGCTAGGTCTTCGCGATTACCGGCGTCAAACTGCTCGGCGGAATCTTTGCGCTGCTTGATCATCTTGTCGAGTACCGCAAGTATGCGGGTTTCGTCGGGAGTGATACGCTCGTCCACTTCTATCTGCTTAAGGGCGGCAGTTGCCATGCGAAGGGTGGTCAGGCGATCCTTCTCTCTTGCCTTCATGGCGACGATAACGGCTTGGTTTAGCTGGTCTCTAAGCGTTGACATGGTAATTCCTTGTGGATAGCGTTTTTTCGAGGTGTTTGCATCGAGCCGACTGGTTTCGAAGGTTTTTTGTTTGTCCACAAACACAAATACGCCGAACAGGCTTCCCTGTACAACGTATATGTAGCTCTAGGATCTGTGAAGCGTTAACTTAACAGGCTTTACAGATTCTTAGTAGAGGCGCTTACGACGAATAGTTTCGCGTGAGACTTTTTTAGCGTGACGCTTAACTGCAGCGGCAGCTTTACGCTTACGAACTTGAGTGGGTTTTTCGTAGTATTCGCGACGACGTACTTCTGCAAGTACACCTGCTTTCTCACAAGAACGCTTAAAACGACGTAGTGCAACGTCAAATGGCTCGTTATCTTTTACCTTTACCTGCGGCATTAATCGTACCTTTACTTTTATGGGGTTAACTTCATATTAGATGACTACTACATAACTTATTTTTACATAACTTATAGTGTAAACCATCTACATCAGATCCTGTATCCAAAGGTGGAAGCCGGGCTAAACCGTTAAGTTGCCGTATGCAATAGGGCTCCAGATTTGGGGCGTGAATTGTAATCCGAATACTGTTGAATTGCAAAACCTGTTTAGCAGGTTATTATGTGCAGCCTATATTGACCTGAAAACAGTCCTAAAAACCCGCCCTGCAATAGGGGCTTGAATAGAGTGATCCAGTGAAAGTACTCGGAATAGAAACATCCTGTGATGAAACCGCTGTGGCCATATACGATAGTGATAGCGGCCTGCAGGCCCATGTATTGTATAGCCAAATAGAGTTACACCAAGAATATGGTGGTGTGGTGCCAGAATTGGCATCTCGGGATCATGTGCGCAAAATTATCCCGTTGATACGCCAGGTGATGGTAGATGCTGGTGTGACCCAGCAAGAAATCGACGCTATTGCCTATACCGCAGGGCCTGGATTGGTAGGGGCGTTACTGGTTGGAGCGTCTGTGGGTAAGAGTATCGCTTATGGCTGGGGTATTCCGGCTATTCCCGTGCATCACATGGAAGGCCATTTATTAGCGCCAATGTTAGAGGATAACCCGCCGAAGATGCCATTTTTGGCGTTGTTAGTCAGCGGCGGGCATACCCAACTTATTGGTGTTGATGGTTTTAGTGAATACAACATATTGGGTGAGTCGCTGGACGATGCCGCGGGTGAGGCGTTTGATAAGGCGGCAAAGATGCTAGGTTTAGATTATCCGGGAGGCCCTGCAATTGCCAAGGCTGCAGAGCATGGCGATATTGGCCGGTTTACCTTCCCTCGCCCGATGATCGGCAAACCGGGGTTAAATTTCAGCTTTAGCGGCTTAAAAACCTATTGCATGAATACCATCGAAGACTGTGTTGAACAACAGGGCTCGTTGGATGAGCAGACACGTTGTGATGTTGCTGCAGCCTTTCAGGATGCGGTGGTTGATACCTTATTGTTGAAATGCAAGCGAGCGATTAAGCAGACGAATTATAAGCGCTTAGTGATTGCGGGTGGAGTGAGTGCGAATACCTTGCTGCGAGAGCGACTGAAGAAAACCATGTCCGGTATGGGGGTAGAATTGTTTTATCCGCGGGTGGAATTCTGTACGGATAATGGTGCGATGATTGCGTATGCGGGTTGCCAACGCTTGTTGGAGGGTGGGGTAGTGGATCATGCTATCCAGGTAAAAGCACGCTGGCCGCTTGATCAATTATAGTGCAGTTGTAGTGCGATAATTGCGCAATTATAGCGCAATCAATCTTCCGGTTTTTTTTGCTCGGCGGGTGTTTCTAATCCCCCAGTATTCCCTTTGTCGGAATCTTCAAAGCGGTACTCATCACCTCGGTAGAGGTTAAGAATGTTTTTATGGTGACTGCCGATCAACAATAGCGACATGATAGCAATAACCGGTGGGTAGCTATCTTGTAGTACGCTGGGGGTGGTGAGATAGAAGTAGATGGGTGCGGCAACCCCGCTTACCAGCGCCGCTTTGGATGCGGTGCGGGTTATCGCAAGGGTACCTGCCCACGTTGCTACGATTAACAACCCTGCAGGCCAATGCAGGGCCAAAGCCACCCCGATTGCAGTGGCAACCCCCTTGCCTCCTCTGAAATCAAAGTATATCGGATAGAGATGGCCTAAAAACGCACATAAACCGCAAAATACGATAACTATCGGTGGGGCGTTTAGCTCCGTTGCAATTAGAATGGGTGCTATGCCTTTGGCAACATCACCTAATAATGTTGCGGCAGCGGCTAATTTACCGCCAACCCTGAGTACATTGGTGGTGCCGGGGTTGCGGGAGCCACTGGTACGCGGATCTGGCAGTCCGAATATCCGACAGATCAAGATGGCGGAAGAAATTGACCCGAGTAAATAGGACAATAACCATAATACGATGACTAATGCGGTATTCAGAATTCGTTTCCTTGTAGAGTTCGCGTATTATTAGGTTTCGTGGATAAAAGAGTGGTTTGGTGTGCTCTTCATTTTTCTATTATTTCCCCTATTAAAGCAAACGGTTTGTTGAATGGACATAGTTTATATACGTGAGTTAAATATTGAGACGGTAATTGGTATTTTTGACTGGGAACGCAACATCAAACAAACGGTCAGTTTGGATTTGGAAATGGGTACCGATATATCTAAGGCAGCGGCCACTGACCATATTGATGACACGTTAGACTATAAGGCCGTTTCCAAGCGATTGATTGCGTTTGTTGAGGCGAGTGAGTTTCAGTTGGTTGAAACCATGGCAGAACGCATTACAGAAATTGTCCGTAACGAATTTCAGGTGCCTTGGGTTAAGTTGCGATTGAGCAAGCCTGGCGCTATCCGTGGATCCAAAGATGTGGGTGTTATTATTGAGCGAGGTGAAAAGGTCTAGATGGCAAGGGTTTATCTAAGCTTGGGTAGCAATATCGATCGCGATAGGCATATATCCGCAGGTCTGGATGCTTTGGCTGATTTGTTCGGAGCGCTTAGGTTGTCACCTGTTTATGAAAGTGAGGCGGTCGGTTTTGAGGGTGATGCGTTTTATAATTTAGTCGTTGGTTTGGAGTCAGACCTGTCGGTGGTGGAACTAAGCGCCTGTGTTAAAAAGATAGAAGATGAGAATGGGCGTTTACGCTCGGGGCCGCGATTTAGTTCTCGAACGTTGGATATTGATATTTTGACGGTGGGTGATTTATACGGGGAATTTGGTAGTGTGCAATTGCCACGGGATGAAATCGAAAAGAATGCTTTTGTATTGTTGCCTCTATCAGATATCGCCGCCGACGAGATTCACCCCATGTTAGGGGTATCATACGGTGAAATGTGGCAGTCCTATGCAGCAAAACAAAAGTTATGGCAGGTGCCTTTTGTATGGCCGGTTGTGTAGATTTGCTTGCTAACGATGGGAAATAATTAGAGCGAGCGGCCTCCATCCACGGCAATAATTTGTCCGGTGATGTAATCGGATGTCGCCAAAAATACGGCTGTGTTGGCAATCTCCTCGAGAGTGCCTAGTCGTTGCAGCGGAATTTCTTGTAGGATTTTTTGTTTCTCTTTTGCTGTCATGTCTTGTTCTGGTTTGGGCCATAGGATAGCCCCGGGGGCGATACCATTAACACGGATGTCGGGTGCAAGTTCTTTTGCCAACGATAGTGTCATCATTTTTAATGCGCTCTTAGCCATACAATATAATGTGTGGTTTTTAAGAGCGGCGTTGGCATGTATATCAATCATGTTAATGATGCTGCCATTATGTTCAGCGAGGGTTGGCGCCAATGCTTGGCTTAGGAAAAAAGGCGCCTTGCTGTTGCTGTTAAAAAGGTCATCCCATTGCCCTGCCGAAGTGTGCCCTATAGGCGTTGCAAAAAAATTGGAAGCATTATTTACCAGTAGATTGACTTTGCCCATGTCATCGAGGGCTTGTTGGCAGAGTTCTTGTTGTTCCGTTGGGTTGTCGAGGTCGGCATACAAACAGATGCTGGAGTTTTTTCTATGGTTATTAAATTGCGCAGATAAAGTTTGAGCCGCGTTTTCAGAGTGGCGGTAATGAATAATGACGCTGTAGCCTTGTTGGTGTAACGCATTTGCTATAGCTCCCCCCAATCGTTGGGAGGCGCCGGTGATGAGAGCTACTGGGGCTGTGGTCATGTGTATCCCTTGGTTATATTTGTCTGCACAAAAACGTTGTGGCGCTAATTAGACGGTTTGGTGTAGTTGTTTTTAAGTTCTTTTAATTGCTTTATGCGTCGTTGACGCAATTCGTTACCCAATGCTTCGCCACGAAATCCTAAGTCGATCAATGATTTCGGGTCGATTTTTTTAATGATTTGTGCTGCATCTTCCAGGTATTCTGCTTGAGGATAGGCTCTGTCTTCTAGGCCGGTTCGACCTCTTGCATCAGCAGTACAGGCAGCTAAAAATAGCGGCAGTGTTTCAGGTCTGCGGAGTACATCAAGCGCTTCCAGCAATCGCATTACCGTGGATGGTTTTAGTTCAAAAACGGTGTGGCATTGGGTGTGGTAGCGGGCGACAAGTTTGGCGATACGAGCCACTTGATTAGGGACACGGTACTGTTTGCACAATGCTTGTGTGAGAAATTCGCTAATTTGTTCGTGTCCGTGGTGGGACGGTAACATCTCTTCTGGGGTTTTTCCTTTGCCTAAATCATGCGTGAGTGCAGCAAAGCGAATGGCCAGCTGAGCACTTTTATCCATCGCTTGGCTGGCGCTGGTAGCTTGGTCTAATACCATTAAAGTATGTAATCCAGTGTCGATTTCTGGATGGTGTTTTTCCGGTTGCGGTATGCCGAATAGTGTATCGATATCGGGAAATAAAACAGCGAGTGCGCCACAATTCCTCAATGCTTCAAAATATAAGCGAGGATTTGGCTCGAGCAAGGCTTTTTCTGTTTCTACCCACACGCGTTCAATGGTTAAGCTTTCTAATTCACCAGAGTTGCTGATTTCAGACATGAGGTCTAATGTCTCGCTGGCGATGGTGAAACCTAATGAACCATAGCGGGCAAGGAATCGCGCAACGCGTAATACCCGCAATGGGTCCTCGACAAAAGCATCGGATACATGCCGTAGGATTTTATTGTTAAGATCTTGCTGGCCATTAAATGGATCAATGATGTCGCCAGAGTCAGATTCAGCCATAGCGTTAATGGTTAAATCTCTGCGGGACAAGTCATCTTCTAAGGATACGTCGGTTCCCGAGTAGCATTCAAAACCCTCATAACCAGCACCGATTTTTCTTTCTGTGCGGGCAAGGGCATATTCTTCACCTGTTGAAGGGTGCAGGAAAACAGGGAAGTCATTGCCTACCTGTTGGTATTTTTGAGCGAGCATCTCTTTCGGAGAGCCGCCCACGACGACCCAATCGCGATCTACAATGGGTCGACCTAATAATCTATCGCGAACAGCGCCGCCAACAAGAAATACGTTCATATGAAAAATTACAGAAAAATGGTTGACCTTTGGGGCACTCTGAACGAACATTCAAAGTATGAATATTTTAAACACATTATCAGTCCAACTTCAGAGCGTCAAATTTGCGGAAATTATTATTTCTGCGATGCCCGTCTGCGCGCCTGTCTTTGCACGGCATATGGTTGCGTGTAAATGGCGCAAATGCTTGCCGCGGCTGGATGGGATAATGTGATTATATAAATGTAATTAAATATTATTTTCAAAAGGCCGCAGTTATTACTGCGGCCTTTTTGGTTTAAGGGTCGCAAAAACGCTGCATATTAAGGAGAAAAGAGGAAAGCGTTATGTCGACTGCAATAGCATATATCATCGTAATTTTAGTTTGGTCTACAACACCGTTAGGTATTAAATGGAGTAGTGAAGGTTTTGCTCCATTGGCGGGGGCTTTCTGGCGCGTGTTTATCGCGGCCGGTGTTGCTATGTTGCTAGCTAAACTCATGCGAGTGGTTGTGCCGTTACATAAAAAAGCACTCTATAGCTACGCAGCGGCGAACATAGGCATCTTTTTGGGGCTAGGGGCTACCTATGTGGGGGCTGCTTACTTGCCTTCGGGCATGGTGTCAGTGGTCTTTGGCTTATCGCCAATAATATCGAGTGTGTTGGCGCGTTACATATTGAATGAGCCCCCTTTTGGTATTGTCCAGTGGATTGCTTTGATGTTTGCCTTATCGGGGTTGCTGGTGGTGTTTCAAGGCGATATAAGGACCGGGCAGGATAGCTCTATAGGGCTTGTGCTGATTTTGTTTGGCGTAGGGTGTTTTTGTATCAGTGGGGTGTTGATTAAAAAAATTGATGCGTCATTACACCCTGCAGCGCAGACTTCAGGGTCATTGATGCTGGCAATGCCATTGTTTGGGGTGGCATATTATTTTACCGGGGAATCGGTGGAGAATGTCACAGAAAAGTCTGCAATGGCGATTGTGTATTTGGCATTGTTTGGCTCCGTTATTGGGTTCTTTTGTTACTTCTATGTGTTGGAACGAATGCCCGCATCATCGGTAGCGTTAACGACGTTAATTACACCCGTATTGGCTATCTCTTTGGGAGTGTTTTTAAACGGAGAGGTATTATCAATAAGCATTATTGTCGGCGCAATGCTCATTTGTTGCGGTTTGTGTGTGTATTATTGGGGAGGTCGTTTGGTTGGAGCGGTAGATGAAAAGTAACCGCTAAACTTTGATAATTCAGGCATCAGCATTGGCATCGCTGATGCCTGAATTGCCAAGGGTTTGGTTAAGCTTGATGACAGGTTGCCTTCTAACCAGTTTCGAGTATTAAATGATAAGTAAGCGAGTGATGTCTGCGATCTCGCCTTTGTATTCGGAGACGATCTTTAAGCCTTGAAACGGTGTCATTTCTCCTCCTTTGAATTTCACTTTTTTTGCTGCCGGCATGTCGGTGATTTTAGGGCAATTATTTATATTATCTGTCCCAAGATAGGCGTGATAGCGTGCAATAAGGATAAGGTCGGCGAGATCGGGTTTTTTGTTCTCATCGCGTAACCACTGGTCTTTGGTTTGAGCGCAGGTGACAATTTCTTTGGGCATATTCCAGCGTTCTAGGATAATTACAGAAAGCTCATTGCCATGTTGTTTGATTATTTCATCAATTAATTTCCAGTGATAATCGGTTTTCATTTTTTCACCGAGGGCGGAAATGATAAACAGGGCCCCGGTATCTTGTAATAGACCTGCGAGTAGCGCTGCTTCACTCTTGAAATTGGTTGTGAAATTAGCGATCCATGCAGAAATGGCGGCAACTCTGGCACTTTCTTCCCAGACCCGTTTGATCTTTTGGCGGATAGTTGGCATGTTGGTTCGAAACAGCTTGTCTAATGTATAGATAAGCACCAGGTTACGCGTGGTGTCATCTCCCATCATTCGTATTGCAAGCCCTAGATTGTCATAAGGTTCCTTTGACGGGTAAAGTGAGCTAGAAGCGACTTTCATTAATAAATTGGTAAGGTGCTGGTCTTGTTCTAGCGCTTCGACGAGATCTTTGGTTCGGTAGTTTGGGTCTAGTATTAGCTCGCTAACCCGGGTCGCAACTTGCGGAAAGTTGGGCAGGGGGCGGAGGCCTTCGACGATATCCTGCTGCAGTCGCAGATACAGTATGTTCGCGTCGCGGGCGATAGCTTCTTGATTTTCGGTTGGTTTTACTGAGGCCATGAGTGACAGATGGTTGTTATCATTTAAGAATATCTAAAAGTCTAGGGTTCAATATAACTATAGACTATTTCTTTTTCGGGTGTGTAAAGAAGCAGAGATTAAAGATCTGTCAGTACATTATTAGTTAATTCTGACCCATAAAAAATGCCGACATTTGTCGGCATTTTTTATGGGTTGTTAACTTTCGAGATGTCTTTCGGCTTTAATAGTCTCTATTGCCAAGTTTGGTAGGGAATTGCCGAATGTTTGGATAACCGAAATACACCATTCTCAATTTCACGTGCTGGTTTGGTTGCCTTGTTGTCAAATAACGCAAGGTCAAAGGTTCCACTAATCCATTGGTTATCATCGCTTTTTATGACGATGACACTGGGTTTAAGGGTAGAGGCCTGGTATTTGACCTTATCTTTGTGATGCACTCTTACGTGCCTGTCGACAATGGTATATGACCCTGGGCCACGGTAATTCTCTACTTCGATAATGATACTGACCATGCCATGCTTTGATTCAATGCGTAGAGTATCGGATATAAGGGCGTTACGCTTCTTCCATAGCGCATGTTCTGGCTTAGCCATCAAATCCATTGCGAAATTATGATTGAATAATACATCAGAAGTGTTCAGGGGGATGTCCGCCAAACTATAGGTCTTAGACAAGGTTTTTAGATCATTCTTGAGAGTGTTTTTGAACACATCTTTTGCCGACAGAGTATCTGTTACCGCTTCAGCTTCTACCACCGGAGTGGTGGGTATGACTGCGGTTACCGTTTTCCCCCATGATGGGGACGTGGCGGGTGTATCTGCGGTCGTCATAGCCCCCGTTACGGGTAGGGATGATGTTGTTAGCGCCGCCGCGGTGGATGCAATAGATGCTGTTGTTGCGATGGCAGAAACCGATAGTGTGGATGCGACTGGGTTTTCTGACTCGTTATCTATGGCAATTTCTATGGCTGCGGGTGTTACTTTTACGCCATTGTCATATTCACAGCTGCTTCTAGTACCCTGTATTTTACAGGTACCTTTGCCATGTGCCAGATCGTTCTCGAAGGGGCCGGTAAATTTTTCCCCTTTAGCGAAAACTAGGGTGCCATAGCCTGCTCGTTTGCCTTTTTTGAAATACCCTTCGTAACTTCCACCGGCTTTGTATTCAATGAGTCCCTTGCCTGTACGCTTGCCGTTTTTCCATTGGCCAGTGTAAGTATCTCCGTTGGCATAAAAGAATTCGCCAAAACCCTGGGGGTGGCCTTCTTCAAAGCTGCCGGTATATTTGTCTCCCGATAGCAGTGTCAGCGTACCGGTACCCTGTGGTTTGTTGTCTTCCCAGGTGCCATGGTAACGACTCGTGTCTGCGTAGGTATAAACACCTTCACCAGATTGCTGCCCTAAAACAAACTGCCCGATATAGGACGCACCGCTGGCGAATTGCATTTGACCGTCACCATTGGGTTGATCATTTGTCCACTGACCTTTGTATATGTCGCCATTGTTCCATTTCATGGTGCCTATCTTGGAACGTTCTCCCTGTTGGAATTCGCCTATGTACTGAGACCCGTCACTATAGGTTTTTACGCCATTTCCTTGAGGTAAGTTGTTTTCCCATTCACCGTCGTAAACGGTGCCGTCAATCCATGTATGTTTTCCGCTGCCAATTCTTTCGCCATGATCCCAGGTACCTTCGTAAACACCTCCGCCAGAATAGGTGTAAACCCCTTTACC
>NVVG01000170.1 GCA_002402125.1 Moraxellaceae bacterium | reverse complement strand
TACAAGGAAATAGTAATTATGTCAGATGAAGAAAAAACAAAAAAACAGTTACAGAGCAAGGGCAAGGTTTCTTTAGAAAGTGTTGATATTCGTAAGGACGACACTTCCATTCGGGAGCGATCGAAAAGTGAACTAAAGAAGAGTGAAGCCAAATACCTAGACCTCTATGAAAATTCGCCAACTGCTTTTTTGTCGGTCCGCTTCAGCGACGGAATCATCATACGCTGCAATCAGGCATTGTGTCAGCTGCTGGGTTATAGTCGCGAGGAGATGTTGAATAAAAATATTGTTGAGTGTTACGCCAATACTAAGCACGGTGTTCAGGCAGTTAAAAGGGTGTTGGAAGTGGTTGGGCAGGGGCGCGATATAAAAGACTGGCAATTGCAAATGCAACGTAAAGATGGCACCAGCATTTGGATAAGCCTCTTTGTGCGGCCGGTGTTGGACGAGCAAGGTAAGGCGATAGAAAGCCGATCTACCGTTATTGATATTAGCATACAAAAAAGACTAGAAGCTTCACTTATCGATGCACAGAAAAAGGCAGAGGCCGCCAATCAGGCCAATCAGGCCAAGTCGCAATTCCTTACAGATATGAGCCATGAACTACGGTCCCCTATGAATCTAATTCTTGGATTTTCACAACTTCTTAAAAAGGAAGGTGAAAAGGGTCTTACCAACGGCCATCAAAAGGAATATGCTCACAACATATTAAAGAGTGGTTCGCACCTGCTGGCGTTAGTCAATGATGTGCTAGATTTGTCTAAAATTGAGTCTGGAAAAATAACGGTTTGCATCCAAGATGTTCTAATATCAGATGTAATCGATGAATGTATTGACTGTATGAATGTGATTGCCGACAAAAATAATGTCGTTATAGAAATTCAAGATAGGGAGCAATTTCAGCAAAAAGTATTGGCTAATCCTATCCGTATAAAGCAAGTTCTACTTAATATCTTATCCAATGCTATTAAATATAATAAACCGGCAGGTAAGGTGGTAATAAAAAGTCAACTGGTTTCGGAAGGAAAGTTTCGTATCATTGTTGAAGATACCGGTCTAGGGATAAAGAAGAGCAGGCAAGGTGAGCTATTTCAGGCTTTTAATCGACTAGGACAAGAAAATGGGGCGGTAGCAGGGACCGGTATTGGTCTACTGATTTCTAGAAGGCTAATTGAGTTAATGAACGGAAATATCGGCTTTGCCAGTGAGGAAAATCAAGGTAGTTGTTTTTGGATAGATATCCCCCTTGTCGAAACCCTCTGTAACGAATACAGAGTATGTGGATAAAAAAACACAATGTCTCTCTTGCTCCCATCCAGCCGTGACTTCTAGAGGTGCTTGTAACACCGGCGGATATGGCTCTAGCACCTCTAGCAGGTCAAATAAATATTGTCTTATTGTTGCAGCAGGTAACGTTTAGTTTCGTCCCGCCATAACACCACCGTCCACATCCCAAACTGCACCGGTCACCCAGCTAGCGTCATCTGACAACAGAAACCCAATAGTTTTTGCGATGTCCTGGGTATTTCCGATGCGGCCAATGGGGTGGAAATCATTAAATCCTTCGAGCGCACTGTCTAATTCATCGGCGTCAATGAACGATTGATAGATGGGTGTCTTAACCACGGCTGGAGAAATCGCATTAACACGGATATTGTGATCCGCTAATTCCATGGCCATATGTTGGGTTAACGCGTGTAAACCGGCCTTAGCCATCGAGTAGGCGGAGGATGGGGTGGCTTTAACCGCTTGCTGTGCCCACATAGAACCAATGTTGACGATGTTACCGCCGCCGTTTCTCACCATGTTGGCTGCCACTGCCTGTGATATAAAATAGGTGGCTTTGTTTAAATCCAAATAGGTTGCGTAGTCCTCTTCCGTATGTTCAAGAAAGGGTTTTGGACTAAAATAACCGGCCGCATTGACTAAGTAACTGATGTGAGTGTTCTCCTTGTTCACAAAGTCTAAGACTTTTTGTAGGCTGTCACGTTGATAGAGATTGCACTGGATGGCCGAGGCAGAGCCTAGCGTGTTTAGTTCGCTCACAGCACGTTCGAGTTTTTCTTCGTTATTGGCAACAATCACAACTTCTATGTTGTTGTTGGTAAGTAGTTTTGCAGTCTCTAACCCCATACCACTCGAGCCGCCAATGATGAGTGCTATACCTTGTTGGTTTGTGTTCATGTTATATTCTCCTAAAGATTTGATAGAATGTGTTTAAGGACATTGGCCGAAAACTGTAATAATCTTAGAGGCCCGCGTTTGGTTAGAAAAGTGGGTACAATTTGGTAGGGTAGGTACTTTTGGGTATATCTTTATGAAAGTAGAAGAAAAAATATTTTCTCGAGTCTCCGGGCCGGGCAAGGGAGCCAGGATGGTACAGACTATTATTGGCTGTAAATGGTCACTGACGGTGTATCAATTATTGGATGGTGGGATAAATCGCCCAGGTGAAATGGTGCGCTCAGTAGAGGGTTTAAGTACAAAAGTACTGAATCAATGCTTACGCCGTAATATTGAATTTGGTATCTTGAAAAAAGTGTCCTATCCAGAAATACCGCCTCGTGTTGAATATGAATTTACCGTATTTGGAACGAAATTTACCAAGATACTGGATGCACTGAAAGCGCTACAGTTAGAAATTGAATCTACTGAATTTGATGATGTAGCTGAATAAGTTTTACTAACAGAGTCAACTAAGTATCTAGCTTAGCCGTTGGCCTTTGCAAAGAAATGTTTCACCAATTGATAAAAYCGGGTGATATGAATSGGTTTTTCGCCTTGGAATCGRYGCACCATATAAAACGGCCATTGCCTGCCTTGAARGGYGGGCAATACTCKAACGATGCGTCCRTCACTGATRTTTTTTTGTAGRGTGAATTCGGGCAATAAAGCCATTCCCATGTCGTGCAACACCATTTCTAGTGTTGTTGGTAGTGTGTTGGTGCTGGCGAAAAATGGTATTTCCAGTGTAGTGCTCTTTGCTAAGGCACTATTTTTATAGAGCGCTAGACTGTTTTTTTGCCAGGGTGCGGCAATCCAACGCTGCCGCTTTAAATCATCTAGCGTTTTTATCGGCCCATGTTTCTGCAAGTAGACTGGGCTGGCACAGATGATTTCACCTACCGATCCAATAGGTAACGCTCGGTAATTACTGTCTTTCAAWTCACCRAAGTGTAATGARAYATCCAGRTTTKCYTTTATCAAGTCTTTCACTTCATCCGTTACCAGCACCTTAGGYTYTATGTTGGGGAACTCAATACACAACTGGTTTAGCGCTGGGATGACAACATCTTTTTCGCAAGAGTGTGGCACCGTGATGGCGAAAACGCCGGAAGGTGTTTCTTTGGTAGAAGAGAGTTCGTCGAAAGCCAGATTAACTTGGTCTTGCAATAGTTCACAACGCGCCAGCAATTTTTCGCCGCTCGCCGTCAGAGACATGCCGCGAGTATGGCGCGACAACAGTTGCTGACCAATATGTTCCTCTAGGCGTTTGATTTGTTGGCTTACCGCAGATTTACTCATGCCTAGGTGTTTTGCCGCCAAGGTAAAGGATTGTTGCTTGGCAACTTCGGCAAACATTAGCAGTGCGGGTAGCATTTTTACATTGTTCATATTTTTAAACAATCAGTTCAGTTTGTGTCTATTGTCCTATACTGCGCCAGGGCTTAATCTGAGTCAACACTAACAAGTAACGGAGATATCCAAATGAGCGCACTGATAATTGTTGACCTAACCCCTACTGACAAAGAAATGCTAAGTACCTATAGCGCACTGGCCGTGGATACTTTGGTTCCATTTGGCGGCGAGTTCATCGCCAAGGGAGCTATTCAGGCTCTGCATGGGAAAGCGGCATTCGGTACCAAGGTGGTTATTCAATTTCCAAGCCGCGAGAACGCAGAAAACTGGTACGCATCAGACGCTTATCAAGCAATCATTCCTACCCGCGATAAGGGTATGGACAGTCAATTTCACTTAGTCGGTTAAACCCAATAAATTAGGAGCACAGCATCATGACCTCACAATACGTATTTAATCAATTACAGCCAGTGTCTTTGGCGTCCGCAGACGAACAACAGGCTGCGATACTTTCTCAAGCCAAAAAACAAGTTGGATTTATCCCCAACATGTACAGCAATATGGTGAATCTTCCAGCGTTTCTCGATACCTATTTACACGGTTATGGTTTGTTTCGAGAGCAAAGTGATTTAACGTCCGCCGAACAAGAGGTTGTGCTTTTGGCTATTAGCAAAGCTAATTCCTGCCATTATTGTATGGCCGCTCACAGCACTCTAGCCGCGAATTTTTCCGGTGTGCCAGCGGACACCTTGGCAGCGATACGATCGGGTGAAGAGATAGCCGATGGAAAAATTGCGGCACTCTACGCCATGGCAATTGAGGTGAATGACAGTCGAGGGCGTCCGGACCCCGTTGTGGTGAAGGCTTTCCTCCAAGCAGGTTATAGCGAGAAGCATTTGCTAGCCATTATTCTTGCGGTATCGGTGAAGGTGTTGAGCAATTACAGCAACCATCTTTTTAATACCGAGGTTGACGAAGCATTTGCAGCTTATGCGGTGTGATTGTTGCGGAGTCAACCAGCGTTAGATATGTCGGTATTGGGGCATGCAGCAGGAGCCATCCCAAAAGCTTCACTTAAAGTGTGACCCAGTACTGATTAATATTCGAAATAAAAAGATAATCGATGCTTTGAACTTTATCGCTTCCAAACCCTACAGACTAATGCAAGTATACAAAACATCGTTTAAAATGGACTTATACGGAATAACTTTATGATGAAAGATTGGTCAGGGATGAAGTACTCCGAGATAAAAAAACTGGGAGAGCCTATCGACGTCTTGATTGGCTACTACAACTGGCAGAAGCAAGACATTCATTGGGGCTCTTTTTCCCATGAGCTTTGTGATGCCACCGGCCACTTCAATCAGGTGTTAAAAGAAAGAACCGCAACAGACCCCATAGCAATTTCAGATAAAACCTACAAAAAACCCAATCTGTTGCGACAATGGTTTTACTTTGCTCGGTATATAGCGAGTTTAAAACGCCATGACTATCCCTGGAAAACCCACTTTCCAGAGCGACTGCCAAAATCAGGCTTAACACAAGCACCATCCAGTCGTACGGTTGGATTCTCTATTTTTTCAACCGAGCAAACACAGGCACTGCTGACCTATTGCCGAGACCAAGGCGTCACCATGACCAGCCTGATGCTGTGGTCAATTAACAAAACGGTGATCGACAACCTTCTTACACACTCCACTGACACGATTTGGGGTGCACCGGTCAATCTTCGTCAGCAACTAACCGACGACCGATACGAGGCAAACTGCGTCGCAGGCATGACCTTACCTATGCCAAAAGACCCCAGTATACAAGTCGTTCATCAGGTATTGCAGCAGGCTTTAAGCGACGGTCGTCCCTGGGGTGGCTGGATGTACTCGTCAGTAATAAAGTACATTGGTCTAAGAATATTTCGCTTGCTGGCCCGTCGACAAAAGCCGGTTTGGATCGGCATATGTTCTAGCTTAGGCGTTTGGCCGCCTAAAAATATCCAAGACCCCTTTGAATCACCTACCAGCATGTTTTTCTCGCCACCCGCTACGTCATTCATGCCCGTGTCGGTAGGTATTACAACCTGGGAGTCGAAACTCTGTTTAGCGCTACAGCTTCATCCATCGATTGCCTTCGATAAAACGACGACCCAAAACACGCTCAATCACTGGTGTGATATCCTGACGCAGCAGTTAACGAACTCAGACGTTAAACAGCAAAGTACCGTTAGTGGACTTAGTGAATTGACCTGCCCTTTGTCTTAAGTCTGCAAATCATAGGAAGGTCACCTATCATCTGCTGGGAGCTTTGCAGCGCCAAATTCACGCGTAGTTTTGAATTTTTATAAAAAATAACCGCAGATTTTAGCCCGTGGGCCAGATATCACTCAAATAATTATTTGATGTGGCCGAAGCGATTCCCAAGCGTTATCGCGACGATGAATATATATTCTCAAATGCAGAGATACTTGCTAGCCAACCACTAGATGTTAGAGGCGAAAATATGGTTGTAGGGATACCGTCTTAGAAAAACCTAGATTCCTTCCACGCCGTAATTCTCACACTGCTCATTAATGCAAGCAATCTCCTCAGCATTAAAGATCTTCTCAGGGTCAAACCTAGGCTTAAAATAAGACAATAGAATCGGCATCATTTGCCAAGCTATACCATTCATCCCCCAAACAAACTTCCAAGCGCGATACCTATATTTAAAACTCCATTTATCATCAGCCTGCATAAATAGTCTCTGCCGCAGCCGAATATTAATCATTTGATCGAGGATAATTAAGAGGAAAGTAAACGCTCTCAAGCCACCACTCACGCCCATCTTCTCACAAATATCATGAGCTATGCACCGATGTTCAACCTCTTCCACTGCGTGGTAAAAAAACAGTTCACTAAACGCGGGCTCACTAAACTTTTCAATTATATTTGAATCCTTTAATAACACCATATAAGCGAAGCTACTAGTGAAGTGCTCTACAGCAGCAGTAAACGCTGCGCGCCAATGTAAACTTAGCTTTTCATTATTATGAATTCGAAGCTTCTCTTGTCGCTCCATAAGAGGCTTAATAAATTCATAGCCTGACTCTTCGAGGATTTTCGCAACCTCGCCATGTTCTTTAGAGTGACGAGCTTCTTGCTTAATAAACCCATGAATATTTTCTTTGAGCTTATTGTATGATGGGTCTTTGTCAGAGTGTTTTTCAAACTCCACTAAGCTATCGCGAGCAAGATCTATAAAAAACCGTTCGCCGCTGGGGAAAACAGTTTGCAACGCGTTAAAAAAGTGGGTGGATACCGGGTCATCATTATGATAAAAACGATTTCTCTTTAGCGCCTCGGCATAATCAAGATTAATACTTCGAACCTTTAACATATATAAACTACTCTCGATAAACTTTTTCAAATACATATACCTTGCGACAGATATTAAGACTGAGGTGGTGACTCAGCGCTTATACCAACCATCAAGATAACTTCACTTCCCTGTAGCAAACGGACTAGTGCTAAAAAACTGGCCCACCTGATTACCGGTATTGCTCCAACAAACTGCTCCATAAAGACTTTGGTAGTGCTCCATTGGACAACCGCTCAATGCAAAGGTGCTACATAATATAAAAGTATAGCGAAACTTTTTTAACTCAGCGGTTTTTAAGATTTGCGATCCTTGAATCACCCCTATCATCGCTTATTTTGCATGTAAAATCAACATTTTTAGGCTGTAGAAATGTCGGCATTGCCAGAAAGGCCTAACTACCTTCGTCCGGTTTATGAAGTAATACTCAAAGCCGCGATGAGCATCATCACAGCTATGTGAACCTTATGTGCGGATACTCCGGACAATCATAGGTGAATATCAGTTATGCAACGGCATCTTCTGTAACGATTGCGCTAGGTTCATTTTGTGTTGAGAAATACTCTCTCGTTGCCTTACGACCGCTAGCGATAAGCGCTTCAACATTTTTCTTGGAAATATTGAAATTTTTTCCATCAATGCCAAGGTCATCGATAAAAACGGTACGCTTACGGTCTTCGGGGTGCATGTGTTTGGAATTAGCGGTCTCATAAAAATACGAACCCAGTGCCGATGCGTAACTTTTTAGCGAGTCGATGGGATAATGATTTGTTTTAAACGCTTTCCCCGTATCAACCAATGCAGCAGGCTCTAGAAAAAAGCCTAACGTTGCAGCGTTGTAATCTCTAGTGGAGTCACCGTTAGTTTCATTGACACTCGTTGTATCATAAAGGTCGATGGGAAAGTTCCACGCTAATCCTCCATCCACATGGTATTGGCTGTTTATTTTTACCGGCTCAAAAAGTAACGGTATGCTCATTGACGCCCGTACCGCTAACCAAATGGGTAAATTGGGATGGTTATCGACATTAAATACTTGTGCTTGTTGCGTCGTTAAATTTGATGCAATGATGCTTAAGTGTTTAAATTTTTTCGGATCCTTTTTCACTAAAACTTCTAGCTGATGAAATGTTAGCTCGGGGTTGCCGGAAAATTTTCCAATAAACTGTTTAAGAATAACCACAAACTCATCGCCAGAATGCAAACCATAATCCAATGTGACGCGTTTAATATCACCGACTAATCCCCAGGGGTCCTGTAGAAAACGCGAAAAATTGGTGTGTTCTATCGATTCCGTAAGCCCAGCACTGCCGCCTCCGGTGGCCAATATTACCGCGGTAATTGAACCTGCGGATGTGCCTGCAATGCGTTTAACGCCATGAAATAAATTTAGCTCTTCTATTATTTGCATGCTACCAGCGTAGGCAGAACCTTTTGTTCCGCCGCCTTCAAATGCCAAGTTCTCTATTATAGCTGCTGCCTTAGTCATCATAGATCCTTTATGTTTTTTTAGATTACTACATATATACGAGAGACAAACGAGCATTTGTTTTTTTCGTAAAACCTACAGCGCTCGTTTGTCTATGGAGGGATTGGTTACATACAGTCTGAGTTAATAACCCGGACCAGTATGAATATCAGAAGGCAAGGCGCGGAAGTAGTTTTCATTAAATTCACGTTCAACCACACCGGCCGTCCACTTCTCATCCAGTGTTAATAAGTCGGTTTGTAGTTGACCGAATACGGCGACCATTGGTTTACGATATTGGTCATCGATGCCATCGAGTAAATAGGTAAAGTCTTTACCTTCTTTGCCGGTTAGTAAGGTAAATCGCGCCTCACCCGTCGCTAACGCAACATAAGCTAAAGAACGCCATTCATCCACTCCCTGTGTGCCAGTGTCCCGAGGCACTTGGGTTGTACTAATGCGAGGATCAAGTGCCGCGCGAAGACCGGTGGTGCCATAGACTTGGTGTCTAACAACAGCATGATGAATAGTGTCCGCCGCAAACCGCGCGACGCCTTTTTTGGTTTGAAACGCATCGTATCGATCCGGTAAACCTTTTWGCATGACTTGCAATAATCCATGATGAAAATCTTGAATATATTTATCGTTTTGTACGGCCTCATCGTCTGCGTAAATAATGTCAATCAGGTCTGTGGTGTACTTGTGCCATATTTCAAAGTATTCCAATTCCCACTTTATACAGGCGTGGGGGAGAATGCTGCCATCCGGTAACGTCATCGCAGCTGCGCGCGCTTCAAAATCTTCGTCTTCTCCGTAATTAAAATTGGCATAAGTATCATTCAGATGATTAATCATTTCATCGTGGGTTGTRGAGAATATTTGGGTAAATACCGCCCGCTCTTGAACCAAGTGTTCCGTTGTCATTTCTTCGGCTAATTCGTGGGAGAAAAAATGTAAATACATGAAGGTTCTAAAKGGGTGAGTCCATTGCTCTTGCGCATCAAAAGCATTGTGCATTGAAACTTCGACCAAGTTATAGGTCATATGGATTTCGGCCAGGTGTTTGCCACTGATTACTTGAAAATACAATGACGCCAATACCAGGCTTTCAGCACGACGAAATTCAGGGTCATGTGGATTGGCTAATATTTCTATGTTTGAGAGCGGAGCGATTACGGAGATTAGATCCAAACTCTTGGTTTCAGCATTCACTTTAAAATAAGCAACRCCACCATAAGRCTCATAATCTGCTTTAGTTTCATATTTTTCTAAAAAGCGRAAATCAATTATTAATGTGCCTTTTGCTCGGCCTTTTGCGGGTTTGGCAAACGTRTTGGCGATACCKGATGAGGTAAGATAGGCCAATAGCTGCCCTTCTTTAAAAGCACTTAAGGCAACTCTAGGCGCTTTATGCAACTTGCCTCCATTGGGTAACGTGGCRCCAAAAATGGTTTTCTTAAACAAGTTGGGCCAAAATTCATTGCCATCGCTCCAAATGGGTAAGCGGGGTTTCTCGTTGAGAGGCGTAGTGAGTTTTGATTGTGGAAGATTATGATCTAAGAAACCAATGAGTTTAAAAGCACCGGCGGCTTGTTTCATGAGAACTTTAAACACGGTGACATTGGCTTCAATATCTTTGTCGGCTACCGCAGGAATGCTTAAGCTTTGCATCAAATGTAAGGGGTGTGCTTGATAATAGGCCATTAACGGGGTTTTCTTCGGTTTAACTTTGTCATAAACCGTACTCAAATTTTCCGGATTTGGAAAACGCTCAGCGCTGACCAGCTTAAAGTATAACGGTGTCCAAATGACATCACTCAGCAGCGAGCGAAAATTATTATAGGCATCAGGAAATGACTTAATGCTAATCACTAGACCGGCAATACAAGTCGCCAGCAGGCCCCACATTAATAATGATCCTAGCGAGATTTCAGGTGCAACGTTCAAAGAAAAAGTCGCGTTCAGTGCGGTTACTTGGACCACGGCGATAAATAATAAAATGCCAGCAATAGTACTAGTAATATGGAATATCGTACTTCTTATCGGGGTAGCCGTGCCGACTAAAAATGCCGCCAGTTGAAGAACGGCCTGGCCAACCAATAACGCAATGATATGATCGGTTAACCCAGAGCTAGCCGCTAGCACTATGCCCGCTTGCAGAACTTGAACACCGAGTAGAATAAATTGAATAACCGGCGCCCTAGTGGCAAAAAACAACGCGAAACCCAATCCAAATAACGTGGCGGCACTCAAAAACAATAACGCCATGCGTAAATTAGGTTCTTGTACCACCATTGCACAGACAAAAAAGAAGATCGTTGCG
>NVVG01000169.1 GCA_002402125.1 Moraxellaceae bacterium | reverse complement strand
CTACATGTCGGCTCTATGCACCCCTCTGGGGGCGAAGTTCATCGTTACGAGGCAGGGCGCTCGATTTGGGTTGGTTGGAAATACTCAATGTGAGTTATCTTAGGCCAATATGATTTCGCATTTGATCGCTCTGGCAATAGTGGTTTAGCAACAACTTTGTTATTCTGTGCTGCTTGTTGAATGCCGGGGAGCTGAAACCAAACCCCATTAGTTAATCGCACCAATAACCGCGATCTAATGATGCCCGACATCCACCAACCGGTGCGAAAATCAACACGTTGAATAATAACTATTGAATAGCGATAAAATGACAAAAACCATAGATACCGCAGAGACCAAGACCCCTCCTCATACACCGATGATGCAACAATACTTTCGCATCAAAGCAGAGCACCCTAGTGAGTTGGTGTTTTATCGGATGGGGGATTTTTACGAGTTATTTTTTGATGATGCTAAAACCGCATCTAACTTACTGGATATTACCCTTACTTCGCGCGGGAAATCCGGCGGTGAACCCATCCCAATGGCTGGCATTCCATACCACGCAGCCGAAAACTACCTCGCTCGATTGGTGAAAATGGGCGTATCTATCGCGGTAGTTGAACAGTTTGGTGACCCTGCCACAACCAAGGGGCCACTGGAACGAAAAGTTGCCCGTATCGTCACCCCAGGGACCATCAGCGATGAAGCCCTGCTAGAGGAACGCAGTGAAAACCTTCTTACGGCAATATGCGCGGTGGATGAGCACTACGGCATTGCGTCTTTGGATATTGGTAGCGGTCGTTTTATTGTCACCCAATGCATTGGCTTACCGGCCCTGGATGCTGAGCTTGCGCGTCTTAACCCGGCAGAGCTATTGGTTCCCGACACAAGCCAGCTCAGCGAGCATGTGAAAAACCGCAATGGTTGTCGAGCTCGACCAATTTGGGAATTCGATACAGAATCCGCACAACGCTCCTTAACACAACAATTCCAAACCAAAGATCTCTCTGGATTTGGCTGTGAGGAACTGCCCGCCGCTGTTGCCGCCGCCGGTTGCTTACTGCAATACGCCAAAGAAACCCAGCGAGCAGCCCTACCTCACATTCGCGCTATTAAGGTAGAATCGTTAGATGACTGCGTTGTATTAGATGCGGCAACACGTAAAAACTTAGAACTTGTACAAAACCTGCAGGGGGAATTTGAACATACCCTGGCGTGGGTATTAGACAAAACCCAAACCGCCATGGGCAGTCGATTAATGCGACGCTGGATTAACCGTCCCATTCGCAACAAAAGCATTCTAACGTCGCGTCAACAGGCCATTGAATCCTTACTTGCCGATTACCAATACGAACCCTTACAAAGCATTCTGCGTCAGATCGGCGATATTGAACGCATCCTCGCCCGTGTTGCCCTCAAGTCAGCGCGCCCAAGAGACCTCAGTCGATTACGCGATGCGTTACAGCAACTACCAGAATTACAACTAGCTCTGGCGCCTTTTGATATTGATGTCATTGCAGAAATTGCGCTACGTATCAAAACGTACCCCAAGCTGGCTGACCTACTTGAATCCGCCATCATTGATGTGCCTCCGGTATTAATTCGTGACGGTGGGGTTATTAAAACCGGCTATGACTCGGAACTTGATGAGTTAAAAACCCTCCGCGAAAATGCCGGCGAGTTCTTGCTGCAACTAGAAGCAAGAGAAAAAGAACGTACCGGCATCGCCACGCTAAAAGTCGGCTATAACCGTGTTCACGGTTACTTCATCGAAATCAGCAGAGCTTTCAGTGCAAAAGCACCGGATGATTATATTCGTCGCCAGACATTAAAAAATGCCGAACGCTTTATCACCCCGGAACTAAAAGCCTTCGAAGATAAAGCCTTGAGTGCCAAAAGCCGAGCCCTCGCTAGAGAAAAGGCTCTCTACGATGAACTTGTCAACAAGCTACACGAACACCTACTGGAGTTACAAAATAGCTTTGAAGCCGTCTGTGAGCTGGATGTACTTTCCTGTTTTGCCGAGCGTGCAGATACACTGGCTTTATCTCGACCAGAACTAGTGGAAGAACCAGGCATACACATCACCGCAGGCCGCCACCCAGTTGTTGAACAAGTATTGGAAAAAGCCTTTATCCCCAACAACTTGATGCTAGATAGCCATCGCAAGATGTTGGTGATTACCGGTCCAAACATGGGCGGTAAATCGACCTTTATGCGCCAAACCGCCATCATCGCGTTACTTGCTCACATCGGCTGCTTCGTTCCGGCTGAGCATGTGAGAATTGGGCCAATAGATCGTATATTCACTCGTATAGGCTCATCCGATGACCTTGCAGGTGGTCGCTCTACCTTTATGGTTGAAATGACCGAAACCGCCAACATTCTCCATAACGCCACCAAACATAGCCTAGTCATAATGGACGAAATTGGTCGCGGTACCAGCACCTTCGACGGCCTATCCCTAGCCTGGGCCTGTGCCAATCACCTTGCCATGCAGATTCAAGCACTAACCTTATTTGCCACCCATTATTTTGAGCTCACACAGTTACCCGACTCAGTCCCTGGGGTGGTCAATGTGCACCTCACTGCACATGAAGAGGGAGACAAGATCTTGTTCCTACATAAAGTAGAAGAAGGTCCTGCCAACCAAAGCTACGGTTTACAGGTCGCAAAATTGGCCGGTCTACCGGACTCTGTCATCGGTAACGCTCGCAAAAAACTAAAGCAGCTTGAGAACCAAGAAATCAATAACACCGCGTTAATAGACGCCAACTCTCCGATTCAAACCGATTTGTTCAGCGAACCGTCAAAACCACACCCTGTAATAGAAAGCATCAATAAACTTGACCCTGACTGCCTAAACCCCAAACAAGCACTGGATATTCTCTATCGGCTAAAAGAATTAACCGACAAAAAGTAGCCAAAACTACCAATAATATGCGCGAATGTGTCATCTGTGGGCCTATTCATCAACTACAAAGTAACGTAAGATACTTCGCTGAACTATTCCAAGAGAGGTCTCTAAACCATGACGTTTGTGGTAGCCGAAAATTGTATTAAATGTAAATACACCGACTGCGTTGAAGTGTGTCCTGTAGATTGTTTTTACGAAGGGCCCAACTTTCTAGTCATACACCCTGATGAGTGTATCGACTGCGCACTATGTGAGCCGGAGTGCCCCGCTAACGCGATATACTCCGAAGACGAATTACCTGCCGACCAGGCAGCATTTACAGAAATCAACGCTGAACTTGCTGAGGTTTGGCCAAACATCACAGAGCAAAAAGGGTCTCTGCCTGATGCAGAAGAATGGGATGGCGTTGAAGGTAAAGCAGACAAACTCGAACGCTAAGCAAGCAGCTAAACCGAGCATAAAAAAAGAGCAGTTTATCTGCTCTTTTTTTATGGGTAACTATTAATGAATAAACAACCAAGACCACCAAAAGCCTGCAGACAAATGACCGATTCTTCAATTAACAAATACAGGCATATTACACGAGGGGGGGGGGCAGTTAAAATAACAAAGAATATTGACTAAAGCGCATTAGCTTAAGAGAAATAGCTCGGGCATATTATTTCAGGCAAAAAAGAAGGGCGACTTCCGCCGCCCCGCCCCGCTCGAACAATCCATTGCTCTGGCATCCTGCCCCGTCACCCTGACATCTTACATTCCATGTACTAACCAATCCCTATCCTAAACACTCCTTGTTTGGGCTCCCTGCCCTATTTCCCTCTTGAAGCCTCCTGCTTCACATCCATGTAAAAATATCCCTATTTCAATCATCCCTGCTAACAATCCTTGTTTACTGTTTATCCTTAAACAGTCCATTGCCTTCCTGGCTACGGGGTTAAATGTACCAGAACAAAGAGATACAACAAGACGGTCTGCGCAGCAATCTGCTCCACCTTGCACAACGCAATTTAAAATGTCCATATATTTCAATCGGTTAAAAAATATAAACGCTAAACATGGCACTTTCCGACAAGCTTTGGATAACATATCCTACAGAGCTTGTGCGAAATATCGCACACTCGCTATAAACAATGTCTCAACCTGGATCTTGTAGATTAACTTTCTTTTATATAACTGAAGGTTACAGCAATGCTAGGCAGGAAACCAAAAAAGAGCGCCAACACATTGACCTACAGGCATAGGGCAACAGGCTAAACACTCGGCTTAAATAGTTTTGGGGGCTTGCAAAAATGAATGTAGGAAAAAATATCGGAGTGATGTAGAATGGGGCATCTTTTGGAAAAAAGAAGGGCGGTATTACCGCCCGCCTCGCTTTTCCCTGCTAGCCGTCCTTGACTCATCTTTCCTTGAATAGCATATCCTTATAAATCCTTTGTCTTTATCGACCCTCCTTGTCGATACTCCTTATCCTTAAAGTACGTCCTGTAGAACCTGATCCGTGGCCCTATCCCAGCATCCTGCTGAGTTATATCCTTATCATTAAATCCTTTTATGCTTCCTTTCTTATCACAGCATCCCGCTATGAAAAGCGTTTTCCTTTGCGCTTTGTTTATCCCTGAACACAGATGTACTATAGCAATATTTTGACTCGGTACAATAAGGTCTATAGTGGCTCGCATCAAATCTCAAAAAAACATAAAATTAAATACGCATATTTATCAATGAGTTATGAATTATAAGGGTATAACCCTTCGCTATTTAGCGCAATCGGATGACACCAAAGTAAGAGATATCTCACACGAACACGGGCTATTATCCCCCACCTAAATTCAGCCATAAAAAAACCGCTACGTTGAGCGGTTTTTTTATGGCTATCAGGACTTTACAGCGGTGATTTAAACACCAAACAAAGACTCCCCTGATAGACCATGCTTTTCCAATACATCTTTTAAACGCTTTAATGCCTCAACCTGTATTTGACGAACTCTCTCACGAGTTAAGCCAATCTCGCGCCCAACCTCCTCAAGCGTACTCATTTCATATCCACGAAGGCCAAAACGGCGTGCTATGACTTCTTTTTGCTTACTTGGCAACTGATCTAGCCAGTAATCGATACTACCCTTTAAATTCGTATCCTGGAGCACCTCGGCAGGATCTGAGACTTTCGCATCAGGAATGGTATCCAGTAACGACTTCTCTGAATCATACCCCATTGGGGTATCAACAGAAGAAACTCGCTCATTAAGTCCCAGCATACGTTTAACATCCGATACCGGCTTATCGAGCAACTCGGCAATTTCTTCTGGACTAGGCTCATGATCGAGTTTTTGGGTTAACTCTCTGGCAGCTCGTAAGTAGACATTAAGTTCTTTAACGACATGAATCGGTAGTCGAATGGTTCGGGTTTGATTCATTATGGCGCGTTCGATCGTCTGGCGAATCCACCACGTGGCATAGGTTGAAAAACGGAAGCCGCGCTCAGGGTCAAACTTTTCAACGGCTCGGATAAGCCCTAAATTACCTTCTTCAATCAAGTCCAACAATGAAAGACCGCGATTAATGTAACGACGGGCAATTTTTACTACGAGACGTAGGTTGCTCTCGATCATACGCTTACGTGCGTCATCATGGCCACGAAGTGCTCGACGAGCATAATATACTTCTTCCTCTGGTGTTAGCAGTGGAGAAAAACCAATTTCATTCAAATATAACTGAGTCGCATCCAGTGTTTTCTGGAATCCAACTTCAGTTTTCTTAACTTTAACTTTGACTCCTTCGTTCTCTTTTAAGAAAGCATCTGCATCAGTTTCAACTTTCCGATGCTTGGCTCGTAATTCGGCAGCACGCTCATTAAACGCGCCTTCTATACCTAGGTCTTTTGCTATGTCGGCAAGAGGCTCTACTACAGGCTCTACTACAGGCTCTACTACAGTCTCTACTACAGCAGCCTTTTCGACACGCTTTTCGACGCTCTCTTCCCTTTCTGCTTGAATCATTGTTATTTTTCCCACGCAAAAGGTTTCTTTATCTACGTAATGCAACCTAGAAGCTTGCTTACGCTCGAACAAACCTAAACTCAACCCACCGATAACGGCCCCAAAAAGATGTGCTTACCTGTACGCTAACAGTTCCTTCTAACGTTTAGGTAAATAGGATAATGGATTAACGGGTTTTCCGTTACGACGAATCTCAAAGTGCAATTTATTGCGACTCGCTCCAGTTGATCCTATTTCGGCAATTTTCCGCCCGGCTTTAGCATAATCTCCTTCTTTCACTAAAAGCCTATGGTTATGTGCATATGCACTGAGGTAAGTGTCATTGTGTTTAATGATGATCAAGTTTCCGTAACCCACCAGACCCTGACCACTATAAACAACCTTACCAGACGCAGCAGCATACACTGGAGCCCCCCGGCTCCCAGCAAGATCAATCCCCTTGCTCACATCCCCCCATTTGGAGAACTTTGTGATAACGGAACCACTCGCTGGCCATGTCCAACCTATGTTTACTATTTTATGTCTTTGATTTGCAACTTTTTCTTGTACCAGTTTGGTCTTGGTTTTAGGTTTCTTATAACGTTTTTTATTTTGCTGCGTTTTTTTCTTAGACAAAGTTGTAGTTTTTTGTTTCTTTGTGACCGCTTTAACATCAAGCCGGATGCGTTGACCGGGGTAGATACTGTATGGGGAGCGGATACCATTCGACCTTGCGAGTTGCTTATAGTTACGGTGGTATCGCCATGCTATGGAGTACATTGTGTCACCTTTGGTAACAACATGGACACCTTTAGTTACGGGGGACGGGGATCGATAACGGTCTGCCACAGGAGCATAATTACTCTGGCTACAGGCTATTAACTGTAGGCAAAATATTACGCAGAATAACGTCCGAACCGTCGTCAACCCCATTTTCCGGGCAATCCCCTTCATAAAAATTTAACTAAAAACACCTCAATTTCAGCCCAACCAACTTAGACCAAAAAGAAATAAGCAGGCACCCTTCTATCTCAAAAAAGTCTACTCAATTTGCCCTAAAAAACCCCTCAAAAACTTGTTTTATTGGTTTTCTTCTTTTAATTGCTTAATGGGATTCTAGTCCACTTTACGACTGGCGATTTGCTCAATGCCCAAAACAATGACAATAGCGAGTATTGCGAGACCAAGACAATAAGCCAGTTGATGGTCCTGCCCCAGTATCTCGGCATAGCTAAATGGTGAAAGGTTTTCTTGTGTCAGGGGGACTTGAACCCCATGGCTATTCTCCCTCCACTCTAGTGTTTGTTTCCACGGCCATACTTTGTTTAGCGATCCCAGCATAAATCCGGTTAGCAGCGCCATGGTGACCTCATGATATCGTGCCAGCAGCCAAGACAGAAAACGTGAGAATAACAGTAAACCGGTAATGCATCCCACAGCAAATACTGCCAGGATATCCATATCAAATGCTTTGATTGCGCCCATTATATGGCTATACATGCCGAGCAATAACAAGATAAAGCTTCCGGATATGCCTGGTAGGATCATTGCGCATATAGCCACTGAGCCTGCGAGGAATATGGTGATGGGTGTTGCTTCAATTTCTGAGGGGCTAAGAATTGTGATGGTATAGGCAATCACGGCACCTATTAGCAAACTCGCTACGTTTTGCGGCCCCCAGCCTTTTATTTGTCGCACCATATACAGGGAGGATACGAGAATCAGGCCAAAGAAGAAGGACCATAGTAACGTTGGGTAGGTCGTTAACAGGTGGGTAATAACCCTGGCTAGGCTGACGATACTGGTGCCAATACCTAACAGCAATACCAATAGGAAGTTTCCGTTAATGGACGCCCAGCAGGCCTTAGGGCCTTGAGAAAACAGGATTTTGATAGAGCCCGGCCCTACCGATTTGATACTTGAAAGTAATTCTTCATAGATGCCAGTCAAAAATGCGATGGTTCCACCGCTGACGCCAGGCACTACATCTGCAGCCCCCATTGCGATTCCTTTTGCGTACAATAGCGAGTGCTGTTTTATATCAGCCATAGTGGACCTTGTATCATAGGTGAATAATTAGCTTAGTGAATGTATTTATTAGCGTTAGAGTACGTGCAGAATTTGGAATGAGGTTTCAGAAAACGCCATAAACACGTCCATGTACCCAATACACTCGCTTCGCTCGCGGGGCAGGCTCTAAGCTTTACTTCGGCGTCCTGCCTCAGATATTTCTGAAACCTCATTCCAAACTCTGCACTTCATCGCTCATTTCGAGTTTCTTTGATTCGTTGCAGCGAAATATGTTTCAATATTAATTTAAGACGATCTTACACCCGAACGAAGAGGCACAAAATAAACATCTTCGACGATTTCAGTCTCATAACCGTCTTCAGTTCGAACAATAAAATGTAATTTTTGCTGTTGTTCTTGTTCACCAACAGGGATAGCGAGGATGCCACCAATGGTTAATTGTTCAAGTAATTCTTCTGGAACCTCGGCTGGCGCAGCACAAGATAATATTGCATCAAAAGGCGCCTTCTCTTTCCAGCCCATGCCACCATCGGAGTGCCGAAGGCTTACATTACGTAATTTAAGTAAGGCTAGGCGTTTTCTCGCCTTATCTTGCAAAGGGCGAATCCGTTCGATGCTATTCACCTGTCCTACTAGCTGGGCCAGTATCGCTGTTTGATAACCAGAACCTGTACCCACTTCGAGTACATTTTGTAGTGGGCCTCGTGACAGCAATAGCTCGGTCATTCTGGCAACGATGTAGGGGCGGGAAATAGTTTGATTAAAACCTATCGGTAGAGACGAGTCTTCGTAGGCTCGATGCGATAACGCCTGATCGATAAAGATGTGCCTTGGGGTTGAACGCACAACTTCTAGTACATCTGGGTGCGTTATCCCTTGATCTTGCAATCGTTTCACTAGACGCTCTCGCGTCCGTTGGGAGGTCATCCCAATCCCCGCTAACTCAATACTATCCACGTATAATCTCTCTACTGATCTATCAGCTGTCGTTTGGCGACATTATTATTTTAGTTGTATTACTTAAACGCAAAACTTGTACGCAAAGAAAGCGCAATGAGGTTACAGAAATCATTGTAGAAGAACACATCAAAAACAGCGAGCGATATTCAACCTATATCGCAGCAGATAACAATATAACTAGCAATTGATGCATTCTCGCAACAAGCTCGTGGCAAATACCCCTTTGGGTAATGAGAATGACAAGATCAAGGTATCTACATCCTCCCATACATAAGAAAATTCTTTGGGTAGAACAGAAAATGGCCTTACTGATATAGCAACGCGTTGAGAAGTCAAAAACTCCATGATGGAGGCATAAGGCCGAAATACCTCTAGTAGCTTTTCGGCTGCCACGTCTGTTTGAGGCAGCGTCCCATCACCATATAACACGCCGGCAACCGCTATGTCTCCAGATGCTAGACGTGAATCTATACTGTCCTTTTCAGAAGCCTCATTTTCACCGTTTTCAGCACCCTTAGGTACAAAAAAACTTTCAGTGCCACTCAGTGCAAAAACATCCCCGGGCAAGGCATCTTTCCAAGCCCCCTCTTTAATCCGTTCAGAAAGAGAAAGATTAAAGAGCAACGAACGCAAGGTAGAAAATTCGATCGAACGCTGAAATCGCTTCTTAGGTGAACGACCCGATGCAACCGAGGCTAATGCGTCGGTAATATTATTCTCATTTCGACCGAAGCGCTGAGGACCAAAATAATTAGGAAAGCCCTGTTTCTGAATAGATTCCAACCGAGCATTAATTGATTCTTTATCCCCATCCACGCTTCTTAGGCGAATGGTGAATCGATTTGCTTTATGGGCGCCTCGCCGTAGCTTCTTGAGGTTCCTAGCGGACTCCAACACCGTTACGTTGTCATTATTGATTGGCGTAAGGTCAACCTGCTCATTACCTGGCAGATGCACGCTAAACCATTGGGATGCGACGGCATAGCGATCTTTTAGGCCACTATAGACCACCGATTTTTTCGGTACACCAAGGCTTCGAGCAATATGGGACAGTAAATACTCGGTATTGTAATCAATGGCTTTTACATGGATATAGATGTGCTCGCCTTCGCCACTTGGGGAGAACCCCAGAATTTCTTCTACGACAAAATCTTCTGGCTTAGTTTTTAACTGGGCTGTCGCCTTTGGTGCGTCACCCACCGCGTAAGCTAAGCGTTCAATATGAGGGATTAGATCCAATTCTTCACTCATGACTTGCCCTGCAATAAAATTACGGAATGCACTGCAATTCCCTCTTTGCGGCCAATGTAACCCAGCTTTTCTGTTGTTGTGGCTTTAACATTGATACATCCAACATCTGCACCAAGGTCACTCGCAATATTTTCTCGCATGGCATCAATATGTGGTGCCATCTTTGGCGCCTGAGCGATAATGGTAATGTCTGCGTTGCCTACAGCATATCCCGCTTGATCAATAAGGCCCATTACATGACGAAGCAAAACCCGACTGTCTGCGCCTTTGTATTGTGCGTCAGTATCAGGGAAGTGCTTTCCTATATCACCTAATGCTGCAGCACCTAGGAGTGCATCTGCAAGAGCATGCAGCACTACATCGCCATCTGAGTGAGCAACCAGCCCGTTATCATAAGGAATTGTTACACCACCCAAAATGACCTGATTACCAGCGCCAAACGCGTGCACGTCATACCCATGTCCAATTCGTATCATTGATTTTTTCCGTCTTTTTTTTACAAAGATCCTGCAAGTAGCCAAGTTCGTGCAGTGTTATAAATGTTGTTTCAGAAATGTCTGAGGCAAGGATACCCAATGCACTCGCTTTGCTCGCGGGGCAGGCCCTGCCGAAGTAAGCCTAGAGCCTGCCCCATGAGCAACGCGAGTGCTTTGGGTATAGGGAAATATTTACGGCGTTTTCTGAAATAATATTT
>NVVG01000168.1 GCA_002402125.1 Moraxellaceae bacterium | reverse complement strand
ATTACCGGCATTATTCATGGTGCAGGGGTATTAGCCGATAAGTATATCGAGCAAAAAACGGTTAAGGACTTTGATGCGGTTTATTCCACCAAGGTTCAGGGCATGACGGCGTTGCTAAATTGTGTTGATGCCAGTCAATTGACTCATCTAGTCTTGTTCTCTTCTGCTGCAGGATACTACGGTAACGAAGGTCAGGCTGATTACTCCGTTGCTAACGAAATCCTCAATAAGACCGCATTACGCTTTAAGCAATTACACCCAAGCTGCCATGTTGTTTCCTTTAACTGGGGACCATGGGACGGTGGAATGGTAACGCCAGAACTGAAAAAGATGTTCCAAGCAAAGAATGTTTATGTCATTCCGCTTGAGGCTGGATCAGATCTGTTTGTAAATGAAGTCTCTGCTGCTGAAAATAATCGCCTACAAATCATGGTAGGTAATGATATGCGGGCAGATGGCGGACCTGAGGGAAGTAACGCGGTAAAAAAGCCGGTGGCACACTCACTGTAACCCAAACGATTCGTCAAGAAGCGAATGCTTTCTTGGCGGATCATTGCTTTGGCGGTAATGCAGTGTTACCCACTGTATGCGCCACAAGTTGGATGGTGAGTGTGTGCGAAAACCTATATCCGGGATATCGTTTTTTTGCCTACGATAACTACAAGCTCTTTAAAGGACTTGTGTTTGACGATTCAATGCCTGACAGCGTTGCATTGGATGTTGCAGAAACGGCTGCTGATGGGTCGAGTATTACTCTTAATGTAAAAATCTGGAGTACTAATCCTAAAGGTTTTCGGGTTAATCACTACGCGGCAGATATCACTCTGTTGACCGCAGTGCCTGTGCGCCCAACCTATGCAGGGTTTAATCAAACGGAATCAGCACTAGCAGATTCTATGGTGCAACCCTATAGCAACGGCACCTTGTTTCATGGCGCGAGTTTTCAAAATATTCAGCGCGTGATCAACGTTGGTGACACAAAACTAACTATGGCATGTGTTGCGCCAACGGTTAACATTGATGCGCAAGGGCAATTTGTCGCAAGATCGACTAACCCCTATGTTGATGACGTGTTGTATCAAGCCATGTTGGTATGGGTGCGCAATAGTGTTGGCAAAGGTAGCTTGCCTACTAGTGCCGCGCGTTGTGAACAGTACGAGGTCATTCCAGGTGGAACAGCTTATTTTGTCTCATTGGATGTGATTAGCAGCCAACCTAGCAAACTTGTCGCAGATATAACGTTACACGATGAAGATGGTAGGGTTTATACCAAGATGCTGAAGGCAGAGGTCACCATCAGTGACGCCCTGGGTGCTTTGTTTTTAGAAAATACCCCCGCTGCTAAAGCATCCAGTAAAAACAGCAAGGTGAAAGCATAATGACAAGCACTCCTTTAGCAATCGTCGCCTTAGATATGTTGGTTGCAGGCGGCTCGGGCATGAGTCGTCTAGATCGAGCCATTTATGATGGGCTTTCTTTTTTGGAAATGGGTACGTTAAAAGAAACGCCTACGTTGCAGCAGTTTTGCACACTATTACAAACTGCCGTTGTTACGGCAGGCAAAGCAGTGAATGCTGTTGATGTTTTTGTGCTGCAAAGTGCCGGTGGTGACGTTGATTTAAATGTGGATAATGGATTGTCACTCTTTAAATCGGTTAGTGCATTTGGTTCATTGTATGAAGCAATAGCGACAGCTAAAGCTAAATTAGCAGCATCTCCCAGTGATTCAGTGTTGATTGCCTCATTCTTCGATAGTCAATCTGATCAAGCAGTTTCGCGAGATGCGGACTATCCCGTGTTTGCTTTTGACGAAGCTTTTGTTTCCGGCCAACACAGTTATGGAGAAACTACTGCGGGTGCTTGTGTCCTTTTATCTTCCGCAGGTTCGAGCGAGACCGAATTAGCCCTTATTGTTGCTCAGGCACAAGGGGACGATGTAATTGCTGTCGGTGACGACGCCTTAAAGCAAGCGGGTGTAACAGCGGAGAAAATTGAATACCTTGAAGTGACCGCGAGCGCCAATAGTTCACTCAATCAGAAAGAATTATCAGGGCTGACTCAAACGTACGGTGGCAATCAAGATGCACTGACATGTGCTGTTGGTTCTGCGGTATCTACACTCGGACGTTGTGGGTCGGTAACGGATGTTGTGTCACTAATTCAGTCGACACTGGCAGTTTATCATCGTTATATTCCAATGGTTCCTGGTTGGAATGCGCCCGCAGAACCCGCTCTTTGGCATAATACCCGGTTTTATGTGGCGACTGAGTCGATACCCTGGTTCGAAAACAAATCCTTTGGTGCACGACGAGCAGCAGTGAGTCTTGTTAGCGACACGTCAGTTTCTCAATTTATTCTGCAAGAGAATACTGCGGCAAAGCAGCGTCCAAATACGTACCTCTCAGAAGCCACTTGGTGTTTCTATCCGATTTGTGGCAACGACTTAGATGGGCTTACAGCAGGATTAAAAGCGCTTCAGCAAGCAATTGAACAGAAGAATGATGATCAATCAGCACACCTTAAGGCGCTGGCTGCAGAATATTTTGCAAACTATCAACAGCAAAAAATCGCCGCTAAATACACGCTGGTTATCTTAGGTGAATCCTCCGAGGTATTGCTAAAAGAAGTCGAGCTAATGTTAGCAGGACTTCAGGTTGCATTTGATAATGGCTCAGAGCGTAAGACACCAAAGGGTAGCTTCTTTACACCCAACCCAGTGGGCACAGAGGCCGAAGTCGGTTTTGTGTATCCCGGTATTGGCGCCCCTTATGTAGGGTTTGGTAGAGACCTATTTCACCTGTTTCCTGGTGCATTCTCTTCGTTAGATGCGATGTCTCGGGATGCCGGTGCATCGGTAAATGACGATTTGTTATTCCCTCGATCAAAAACCCGATTGACCCCTCAAGAAAAGAAAGAAGTTGAACGAGTACTTAAAGTAAGTCTGCACAAGATTAGTGAATGTGGTGTGGGTATGGGGTATTTGTTAACAAAAGCCTTTCGCGATCAATTCAAACTTAATCCCCATGCTGGCGTAGGTTATAGCATGGGTGAAGTCAGCATGTATGTTGGGTTGGATGCTTGGACAGATCCTGGTGCCATGAGTGAACCATTAGCTGATCACCCAACATTTCAACGTAACATTACCGGCGAATTATTTGCGTTGAAAGAATATTGGGGCTTGCCAAAAGAAAGCCCTGCCGGCTCGAAACCTACTGATTTGTGGAATACTTATAGCTTACGCGGAGATCCCAAAAAGGTTGCTGCTGAAGTTGATAAAGAAGAAAAGGTATTTCTGACCATTATCAATACGCCCGATAATATGCTGATTGGGGGAGACCCTGAAAGTTGTCAGCGTGTGGTGAAAGCATTAGGTGCTAGAGCGATGTCGATGGAGTTAGCCTCGTCCATTCATAGTGCTCCTTCATCGCCAGAATATGATCGTATTCGAGAACTTTACGCAATCGAGGTGAATGAGCGAACTGATATTCGGTTTTACTCCACCAGTGTGTACAAACCAGTGCCACATCGAACTCAAGCGATTGCCCATAGTATCGCTAAATCATTCACAGAACCTGTTGATTTTCCTCGAATGATTGAGGAAATGGTGAGTTCAGGAGTGAGAGTATTTGTAGAGATGGGGGCTGATCGTTCCTGTTCTACCTATATCGAAAAAATATTGAAGCATAGCTCTGGGAATAGCGCCGGGAAAGAAGGTGATAAAGAACTTCCTCATGTGTGTGTGCCGGTGAATGCAAAAGGCACTGATGATCATATTACCATCGTGCGAGCATTAGCGAAGTTGGTCAGTCATCAGGTCGATATTGATATATCGTCGCTGTTCTTAACGGGGAATGCTAGTTAGTTGTTTCGACTAGCAATTTCAACCGAGAGAACCGACTCGAAAATCCAATAAGAAATCTTCCAGTAGAATCTGTGGATAAGATGAGAAACAAATGAAAAGAATCGCGATAATTGGCTTGTCGAATGTGTTTCCCGGCTCCGTTAAACCTGAGTTGTTTTGGGAGAACCTGTTAGACAAAGTTGATTCACGTACAGAAGCAACACCTTATCAAATGGGTGATGATCCCAACCGTTTCTATAAACAGGGGAAGGGGCAAGACGATAAATACTATTGTCAAACTGGCGGTTATATTCATGACTTCTCAATGACGGTCGAAGGTTTTGATCTGTCTCAAGCTACGCTAGATGGGTTGGATGATGTTTTCAAATGGTCGTTATATGTCGCTAGAGAAGCACTAAAAGACAGTAAGTACCAAGGCAATAAAGACATATTAGCTCGTTGTGGGGTCTTGCTGGGTAATCTTTCTTTCCCTACTAAGAAATCGAACCAGCTATTTTTACCGCTGTACCACAAGCCATTGGAATCAGCTCTTAAGCGTTTATTAGAAAATGATGATTTTTCGTTAGATTCCTTTTTAAATAATACGTTAACCAATGATGAGATAAATAAGCCGGTTGATCCAGTGAACGGCTTGATTTCCGGATATCCCGCGGCATTAATCGCTAAATCATTAGGTCTGGGCGGAATCAACTTGGCGCTGGATGCAGCTTGTGCCTCATCACTTTATTCCGTTAAGTTGGCTTGTGATTACTTGAATACAGGAAAAGCCGATTTAATGTTAGCGGGAGCAGTGAGTGCTGGTGACCCGTTCTTTGTGAATATGGGTTTCTCCATATTTCAAGCTTACCCAGAAAATGGTGTGCACGCGCCACTTGATGTTGATTCACAGGGATTATTTGCTGGCGAAGGTGCTGGCATGTTGGTATTAAAGCGTTACGACGATGCTATTAATGATGGTGACCATATTTATGCAACGATATGTGCGGGTGGTTTATCCAACGATGGCAAGGGGCAGCATGTATTAAGCCCCAATACCAAAGGGCAAGTGCTTGCGTACGAAAGAGCCTATGCCGACGCAGAAATTGATCCAACTACCATTGACTTTGTGGAGTGCCACGCTACGGGTACACCGCTAGGGGATAAGGTTGAAGTGGGTTCGATGGAAACCTATTTCGGCAAACACAATGCATCGCCGTTAATCGGCTCCGTTAAATCAAATCTCGGACATTTGCTAACGGCAGCCGGTATGCCCGGCATTCTAAAAATCATTATGGGGATGAAACACGGGAAGATACCCGCTACGATTAATGTCAACAAGCCGCAAGTCTCCAAGAGTGGATCCATTGGCGGTGACAAAATACCCGTCGAGACCGTTAACTGGCCAGTGGTTGATAACCGCCCTAAGCGTGCAGCATCAAGCGTGTTTGGTTTTGGTGGCTGTAATGCGCATGTGATTTATGAAGAGCATCGCCCTGATGCTGTTAATGCCCCTCGAAATAATGAAACTAATAGCCCGCTACAGGCAATGGCCATTGTTGGAATGGACGCATTGTTTGGTAATTGCGTAGGTCTTGATGCCTTCGAACAAACCGTTTATGAAGGTAGGCAACATTTTATCCCGTTACCGGAAGAACGTTGGAARGGTATTCGMGGTAATGACAAGCAACCTGCACCAGAGGGYGCTTATATCGAAAAYTTYGAWTTCGATTTTATGCRTTTTAAAGTGCCACCWAAAGATGAAGATGCTCTGATMCCCCAACAATTATTAACGATGAAAGTYATCGACGGAGCSTTGCAAGATGCMGGCATAAAAGAAGGATCTAATGTTGCGGTATTGGTAGCCCTAAGCACCGAGCTGGAATTGCATCAATTTCGTGGTCGGGTGAATTTAACCACGCAGATAGTCGATAGTTTAAAAAATAGTGGTATTGCGCTGACACAAGAACAAACAACTGAATTAGAAGAAATAGCAAAAGATAGTATTTTTGATGCGGCTAAGTTAAATCGATATACCAGTTTCATTGGGAATATCATGGCTGCTCGAATTTCTTCACTGTGGGACTTTAGTGGCCCATCCTTTAGTGTTTCTTCGGAAGAAAATTCCGTATTTAAATGTGTCGATTTAGCGCAAAATCTATTAAGTACATCCGATGTTGAAGCTGTGGTTGTGGCTGCAGTTGACTTGTCTGGTAGTATAGAAAACGTAGAGTTTAGACAGCTTGCTAACCCATTAAATGATTCCAACCAAAGCATGTCGTTTGATAGTGCTAGCAACGGTTGGTCAATAGGTGAAGGTGCTGGCGCAGTTGTTCTTAAACGTGTGGCTGACGTTATCGATGACAAGCAAACCATGTATTGTCAAATTGATGGCATTGGTTTCAGTTCGGGTGTTGATGCTAACGCTGTAAGTGCTGCCTGTGCTGCAGCATTGCAGCAGGCGGGTCGTTCAGCTGGTGATATTGGTTATGTCGAAGCTTTCGCTAGTGGTAATACTGAAGAAGATAACCAAGAGATTGCTGGCCTAAGTTCTGTGTTTGGCTTGCAAGGCTCTGCGCGCAATACCGCCATTGGCAGTGTAAAAGCCAATATTGGACATACTTATACGGCATCAGGTATCGCAAGTCTTATTAAGACTGCGCTTTGTTTGCGAAATCGTTTTATTCCAGGGGTGCCCAATTGGCATTCTCCTCAAAACCAACAGCAGTGGGATAACAACACATTCTATATCCAAGGCGAATCAAAAGGTTGGATTACCGGTAAGCAACGTTGCGCTAGCATTAGTAGCCTGGGTGCTGATGAAACCGCAGCTCACGTTGTTTTATCTGAGGCCAGTCATATTACAGAGGTAGACATAAAGGCTGACCTTATATCGAGATCAAAACTAACTGCCGATGCTGCCAATTCCTTAGTATTAGCAAAAGGCAAGGATCAACAAGCATTACTGCAAGAATTGCAGTGGTTAATAGGGCAGTTAAAAGGGCATTCATTAAACTGGGTTGCAGCAGCAAGTTTTGATCGTGTACAACAATCATCAAAARCCGSWGRGGGGCTTTGCATCGCCTTTGTTGCCTCGTCCATTGATCAATTACGGTCAGAAATTAAGGCGGCGGAGAAGGGCGTACCTAGTGCGATTGCTTCTGGCAATCAGTGGTTCACGCCCAATGGCAGTACCTTTAATCCTAAACCACTAGGGCCTGATAGCAAAACTTGCTTTGTTTATCCTGGCGGGTTTGCTTCGTATCCTGGTTTAGGCAAAGATATCTTTAGGCTTTTCCCTGAAATGGAAGAAGARCTAAAAAGCCATACYAGCCGTTTAGGAGATATGGTCGGCGATTCACTGTTCCACCCACGGTCTACTGAGGCCATGAGCGAGGCTGATCTTAAGCAGCTTTCTCGAGGGCTGATTCATACGCCCATYGCAATGTTTGAAAGTGGGATCTGTTATTCCAAACTGTTAACAGAGATCATCTGTAAGCGGTTTAAGGTAAAGGCGCATTCGGCGATTGGATATAGCATGGGAGAAATCTCCATGATGTATGCCATGGATGTGTGGGGATCTACCGATAGAATGAGCCATTTGTTGAATACCCTTCCTGTATTTCGAACACGATTGGCTGGCCCTATGGACGCTGTTCGTGAAGCTTGGTCAATCGATCAATCGGTAAAAGATGAAGATATTTGGGCAGGCTATACGGTTAAGGCGGCGATAGCTGAAGTCGAACAGGCTGTAAGTAAGGAAGAGAAAGCGTTTCTGATATTAATTAATACCGCTAACGAAGCGGTTATTGCCGGTGACCCAGATGCCTGTGCACGGGTTGTTGCAGACCTAGATTGCGAAAATTTTGTAGCACCAATGAGTGATGTCATTCATTGTGATATTGTGAAATCAGACGCCGATGAGCTTTCGACGTTACATAGAATGCCGATATTTAGTGAAACATCGGCGAAACTGTTTTCTGCAGTGGGTTATCAACCTGTAAAAGTGAGCTCCGAGGGTGTAGCTTCTAATCTATCAACAATGTATTGCAACCAAGTAGACTTTCCGCGTTTAGTGAATGCAGCTTATGACGATGGCGCTCGGGTGTTTATAGAACTTGGTCCTCGTGATACCTGTACTCAATATGTGCAGGCAGCCCTTGGGCAACAAGAACACCTAGCTGTCGCAATTGATGCTAAAGGAAGAACCGAAAAAGCATCATTGGTACGAGCCATGGCAGCTTTGGCGACACATCAAATAGATCTCGATTTGTCATCGTTATTTGACGTGAGTCTATTAACGGCGACTGCTAAACGGGGCATGATTAAGCAAGTAAAGCTTGGCAGAAAGAACTTAGAAAAGACTGTGTTAGCAGATAAAAACTTAACCCGGTTTACTGCACCTGTTGTAACGGCTGTTAACGTTAAGGCCGTTAAAAAGGCCGCGCCGAAAATCGCCCCCCCATTTGCGCCAAAAGTTGCGGTCAAAGTTGCGCCCAAAGTTACCATCAAGCCGCAACCCCAAAAACCTGTTGCACCGATAGTAACATCAGCACCCAAACTATCCCCCGTAA
Source organism: Moraxellaceae bacterium (assembly GCA_002402125.1). Lineage (GTDB taxonomy): Bacteria > Pseudomonadota > Gammaproteobacteria > Pseudomonadales > Ketobacteraceae > 42-54-T18. The sequence continues at coordinate 2,553 of NVVG01000168.1, read as the reverse complement.
CACCTGCTGCAATCGAGCCTGTGGTCGAGGTTATTGTTGCCGAAGCAGTGGTTGAGCCAATAGGTATACCAACCTTGGTTAACACCGGGCGAGCAGCGCCGCATAAACAACCGCGAATTATTGAAGCCACAAGAATTGATGCTCAAGGCAATGCTTCTTTGGGGCGACCTTCTCAGGGGCAGGCTGTCCAAAACAATTTCGAGCTTACCCGGTATTTTTCAACCGATACCACAACACCGTTTCCACAAGAGCGGGCTACTGCAATGCAGACCGCATTATCGAATTTTTATAACAACAACGCGAACAACAACGCAATGGCAGAAAACACTATGAGTGAAACTAACAGTCAGATTGCCGCATATAATGCCAACCTTAAAAAAGTCAATGAGTCTCATGAGGCTTTACTAGAATCTCGTCAAATAGCCCTCGGTGAAGTTGCAGAACTGATGAAACTGCAAATACAGTTGGCTACAGGGTTACCAATAACTGCAAACACTACACCTGCCGCTACATTCAGCACTGCCATGAGTAGTGCGCCAATACAGTCTGCGCCTGTTGTAGCCACTGTACAGCTACAAGAAAATTATTCAGTGCCAGAACATATTGTTTGGGATACGGCGGATTTGGTGGAATTTGCTGAAGGAAAAATTGGCAACGTATTTGGTCCTGAGTACAGTATTATCGATACCTATTCACGTCGCGTAAGGCTGCCTACCACGGATTACTTATTAGTAACCCGAGTGACCAAAGTTGAAGGCACAATACACGAGTATAAGCCCTGTACCATGACAACCGAGTATGACATACCAACGGATGCGCCATACCTAGTGGGCGGCCAAATTCCATGGGCGGTGGCGGTCGAGTCCGGTCAGTGTGACTTGTTGTTGATTAGTTATTTAGGCATTGATTTTACCTCTAAGGGTAATCGCGTATACCGTCTGTTGGATTGTACGTTGACCTTTATGGATGATTTGGCGTTTGGCGGTGAAACGCTACGTTATGACATCAGCATTAATAACTATGCGAATAACGGTGATGCGTTATTGTTTTTCTTCAGCTATGAATGCTTTGTGGGTGACAAATTGGTGCTGAAGATGGATGGAGGCTGCGCCGGCTTCTTTACTGATGAAGAGTTAGCGGACGGCAAGGGTGTCATTAAAAATGATGACGACCGCAAAGAAATTGCAAATGCCGTAAAACAGCAGTTTACGCCATTTCTTACCACGCCAAAGACCACCTACGAATATGAAGATATGCGTAAGTTGATAGACGGTGATACCGGTGGCTGTTTTGGTCCTGCGTACGATAAGGGAGGTCTTAACCCATCATTGTGTTTTGCCTCTGAAAAATTCTTGATGATAGAACGTGTAACCTCCATTCAGCCTACYGCTGGCGCATGGGGTTTAGGTATTGTTGAAGGCGAGAAACATCTGGATCCAAATCACTGGTACTTTCCTTGTCATTTTAAAGATGATCAGGTAATGGCAGGATCATTGATGGCGGAAGGTTGTGGCCAGTTATTGATGTTCTATATGTTGCATTTGGGCCTCCATACCCAAGTGTCTAACGCGAGATTTCAACCGATGCCGGGTGAAGCTCAGCAGGTACGTTGTCGCGGGCAAGTGCAACCGCAAACAGCTGATTTAGTGTACCGCATGGAAGTGACTGAAATTGGTTTAAGTCCTTATCCCTACGCCAAAGCTAACGTGGATATTATCTTAAACGGTAAGGTGGTTGTTGATTTTAAGAACATCAGTGTAATGTTGAAAGAACAAGATGCTAGCGCATCGTTAACTGCACCTGTAGCAGTAGCGGCTGTTCCAGCAGAAGATACAGGTCGTTTGATGGCGCCGCTAATGCAAAATGTGCCTGATTTATCTCGTGAAAAAATCACGGGTGTGACGCCGATTARGCATTTTGAAGCACCAGTTTTGCGTCCAGGGCCAGGTGATCTTGCGGATAATCGAGTGCCAGATACGGTGCCTTATCAGCCTTATCACATGTTTGAATTTGCAACCGGTGATATAGCGAAATGCTTTGGCAATGAATTTGCTTTTTATAAAGACCTTACCCCACCTAGAACGCCATGTGGTGACTTGCAGTTAACCACGCGAATAACCGAAGTAAGGGGCAAACGTGGTGAACTTAAGAAACCCTCCTATTGCCGAGGGGAATATGAAGTGCCAGCAGATGCCTGGTATTTCACGGGTAACTCTCACCCAGGTGTGATGCCGTATTCTGTGTTGATGGAAATATCCTTGCAACCAAACGGTTTTGTTTCTGCCTGGGCGGGTACGACCCTTAGATTCCCTGACAAAGAGTTGTTCTTCCGCAACCTGGATGGCGCTGGTGAGTTACTACGTGAAGTGGACTTGCGTGGCAAGACCATTATTAATGATTCGAATTTGTTGTCGACAACCATTGTCGGTAGCAACATTGTACAGTCATTTGATTTCACATTGAGTGTCGACAACGAGCCATTTTATAAAGGTACCGCTGTGTTTGGGTACTTCGAAGCGAGTTCGTTAAAAGATCAGCTCGGCCTAGACAAAG
>NVVG01000167.1 GCA_002402125.1 Moraxellaceae bacterium | reverse complement strand
AACTGAAGGGAAGTTACATGCCAGCTTTTATCACCCCCCTAATCCCCCGCTCCCTAGCCATACTGATCATATTTTTCCTAGCTGGGTGCGGTACCGGCGAACAAGACAAAAACACCTCAGCTAAACCTGCTCTAAAGCGAGCCAGCGCATACGTCGGCCAAAGACAATATAAAGCAGCAATCATCGAAATACGCAACGCCATTAGAATTGCCCCCGATTCAACAGAAGTCATATTACTAGCATCAAGAGTAAACCTCGACATAGGGAACATTAGGGGCGCGCAGACCATGCTTGAGCCTCTCAAAGACACCGTCAATCCAGATATCAGATTGCTCCTTGCCGAAACTTACTTGAAAAAAGGCAAATTCCGAAGTGCCCTAGCTATTTTAGAAAACACCACTGAGATATTATCGGACACCCAAAAACTAACCAAAGAAACACTCACATTCAAAATATCACTTGGGCAAGGTAAATATACAGAAGCGGCACAGGCCCTAAAGAAAATCGAACAACTGTCCAAAACACCTGAAAGCATTTCAGAGCACGCCTTTCTAACCGCCAGCCTGCTCTACAAGCAAAACAAACCCAAAGAAACCCAAGCAGCCCTTCAAAAAACATTATCTCTAAATAAAGCTCACACCGATGCGTTACTCATGAAGGCTGCCATCGCCTATCAATCAAACAACCTTGAGGAAAGTGACAACACGTTAAGCGATGCTCTTCTTTCGCTCGAAGATACCGATATCATGCTGCCGAAAAAATCCCAAATATTAAGAGCATTAATTGACGTGCTTTCGTCTATGGGGCGTTCAAGTGAAGCACTAATCTATACCAAAATGCTCACCCAGAACAATCCTCAGGGAGCAGAACGCCAATCCAAGCTACAAGAAGCCATGGATTTATACAAAGAAGGTGAATATGAAAAAGCAGAGGTCATTTTATTAGGAATCAACGAAATCGCTCCTAATGTACCGAGCAGCAGGTTATTAGGGTTACTTAATCTAAGAAAAGGTAATCTCGAAGAAGCAGAAACATTTTTATCGGAGGGTTTCGACGCAGAAACAGCAAACAACAAAACCCTATCGGTGCTGGCACGCACTCAACTTGGCCTAAGGCAGCCAGATAAAGTTGTCGCCATGCTAAAAGAAGAAATCAAAGTAAGAGGCGACGACCCCGAACTATTAGCGCTCTATGGATTAGCTGCTCTAGCATCAGGCAACGAGGCTGACGGCGTAAAAAGCCTCCAACTAGCCCTTAAAATATCTCCCAAAAGACATCGATTGCGCCTCGCGCTTGCGGACTACCACAGACAAAGAAACCAACCCCAATTAGCTTTAGATCAGCTAGAAGAGGCCTACAAGATCGCTCCCGACACCGAGGAGATCCAAGAGCGCCTGCTTCAACAATATATTTCCATGAAGACCTACAAAACAAAACCGCTATTCTACAGCGCCTTAAAAGCAAAACCTTCGGATTCAAAGCTAAACTATTCCGTAGGAGTTTTAGAACTAAAAGATGGGAACAACGCCAAAGCCACGAAACTACTAGAAAAATCGGTTGCATCAGACAGCAACAACACCGGCGCAGTAATGGCCCTAGGTATTGTCTATCTTAAGTCTAATCTGCACGCAAAAGCAGAACCCCTATTCATCAAAGCGATCGCACAAGAACCTGAGCAATCAAAAGCCTACAAAGGACTAGCTGAATCCTTGCACCAGCAGAAAAAAGAAATTAAGCCAATAATTCTAGCGCTAGCAAAAAAACACCCAACAAGCTCCGGACCCTATGAAATTCTCAGTGAAATAAACCTTAAAAACAACAAGATTGATGATGCACTCAAGGATGCAATCACAGGTTATGAAATAAATAAAAACCCTGAGTCTCGCAACCAGCTACTAAAAACACGAAACATAAAATCAAAAAATGCCTTAAGTGTAAACAACCTAAAAGAAGCCAGAAACCAATTAATTGAAGCCCTCAAGATTGTGCCTAACAGCTTGTACTTTCTTGTTGATCTCGTCGGCATAGAAATCAAAGATAAAAATTTCTCCGAAGCGGATAAAGTAATCGCTCAAATAGAAAATGAAGCGCCAGAAAGCGTCGTCACCTACATACTTCGCGCTGACTTGGCAAAAGCAGAAGGAAAACCCGCAGAGTCACTCTCCCGCGCAAAAAATGCATGGAACAAAAAACCCTCCAATTTGATTGGTCGTAAAATATTCGCCCTATTGCAACCTTCAAACAAAACAGAAGCAGCCGAGTTTGTAGACACATGGATCAGCACACTACCCAAGTCAGCCGAGCCATACCGCCTAAAAGGGTCCACCTTATTATCAAATGGTGATCAAGGCGGTGCAGCAAAACTTTTTGAAGATGCCATTAAAAATAACGAAAACGACGTRATCTCTTTAAATAACTTGGCATGGATAAAAGGCGAACAAGGCGACCTGAAAGGCGCCATYAARCACGCAGCAAAAGCCTACAAGCTTGCTGAAAACAGTGCRGCGGTGAGTGATACCTATGCCTGGCTACTAAGCCAAGATAAACAATTCAAAAAAGCGCTGCCGATTTTAGAAAAAGCAGCAAGCCTCGCTCCCAATGACAAAGAAATAGCCAAACACCTGGAAGTCACCAAGAACAAGGTAAAGTAAACGAACAGAAGAAATGTCGATTTCCTTTACACACCAAGATCAAAAGACAAAGCGAAATCAGCTAACCTCTTGTTATAATTGGYAWTTACAATACTGGTACAGATATTGCTTTACCTACATTACATTAGCAMCGAGCAGCACTAAAACGGTGTTTTAATGAACATATCAGTATAAGCAAAGGGAAAAAGCCAAACCATTCGAGAGACTGGGACGGAAAACCAAGGGTCTACACCAAAGACAGCCTGGCCACACACCTGAGCGRWTTWTTATTAACTAGGAGTTAAACCATGAAAAAGGCCCTACTCGCAGTAGCTCTATTAGCTGCAGCATCTGGTGCAAACGCAAACACTATTCTGGCTGGCAGCGAACAGTCACTACAATCAATTCTTGACGGTATCACTGTTGGCGGACCTTCTTCCGTTAATGTTCATACCGACCAGGCAGATCCAGATGAAGTATGGACCAATACCGATTCCGGTATTTCCCCTGCTCTATTTGTTGTAGAGATTGCAGGCAACGCTTCTACAAACTCTTTTGGTATTTATGACGAAAATAATACTGGCTTATACCTAGAGATCTTTTCAGGTTCAGATACTACTGGTGACGATGCAACCTTCAGTATTCTTGATGACGGTTCTGTCCTAGTAAATCACGCTACCGCCCTACAAAACGGAGCAGACATTAATGATATAACGGCCTCGATCATAAATGGCGATACGTTATATGATACTGGTATGGACTTCTCTACCGGAAACTTTGGTTTCTACCTAGCTACTGCAAGCAACGGCACCTTTTATTCTATAGAAGATGACAACGCAGCGGGCAACGACCAAATGGTTGCATATCAAGGAAAAGGCGATCTCGTTAATATCGCAGGTCAGAACAAGTCATGGACTTCTGGCGGTTGGATATTGGCATTTGAAGATGTCCTTATTTCAAATGGAAGCGACCAAGACTACAACGACTTAGTTGTTATGGTTGAGTCTACTCAGCCTGTTTCAGAGCCAGCTACACTTGCTCTATTTGGACTAGGTCTTGCTGGATTAGGCATGGCGCGTCGTCGCAAGTCTTAATTCGAAGTAATACCCCAAAAAGCATCTATTAGGCTTTTTAAAAAAGTGAACCCCTTGGGTTCACTTTTTTTTTGTTTATAACAAAAATATAACTAGCGTCATTCCCGATGTGTTTATTTAGAGCAGTTGAACTACGATAATGCTACTATATTGCTTATTAAATAAGGCGCTATAAAAACGCGCGCAGCAACACTCGAACCTTATTGCAGACAAACTTAATACAAATGCATCCTATCAATATCACAATTAAAGAAACAATTGGAACGCCCCGCTTCTTTGAACCCGTCACTCTGGGTGTTCCATTTACTAAAGGCATAGTCCGTAATATAGACCAGCTAATCATCAAAGATAGCAAAGGTCTCACTCTCATTTCCAACATCAAAGCGGTCACATACTGGGCAGATAACAGTATCCGCTGGGGCCTTATAGACTTCCCTGTCGACATAGAAGCATATCAAGATAAAATCTATACCATCGAATATGTCAACACCAGCACATCACACTTCAATGAGGCGACAACCCACCTTACTCACACCACGGAACAAAAAGAAGACATTTTAATAGACACTGGCATAACATCTTTTTCTATCCACAAAGAAAAACTCTACCCATTAAGCCAAGTCAACGCAAAAAAACAAACCCTATTCTCCAAAGGTGAATTCTCATTAACCCTTGTTGATGACAAACAAGATACTTACCAGCCGCACATAACCACTACGTTCGTGCGTTACCCAAACCAGTCTTTCAAACAAGAAGTTGTCCAATACGGCACATTTATAAACTCAACCGATTCAACCTTCTGTGATTTTGAGTCAACACTAACTTTCTACGCCCAAAGCAGTCATGTGAGATGGGACTTCTGTATACATAACCCCAAAGCCGCTAAACATAATGGCGGCCTATGGGATCTCGGTGATGACGGGTCTGTCAATTTCAGCTCACTCACTCTTTCCATTGGCATTCAAAAAGACGCAACAACACAAATCCAAATAGCTAACGGCAAAGAATGGCAGGAAGCCACAGGTAATACATCCATTTACCAAGGCGGTAGCGGTGGTAAGAACTGGAAAAGTAACAACCACATCAATAAATTCGGTAAAAACCCCGTTGCACAGAAGGGTTATACTCTTCTAACCGGTGACAAAACCCATGATGGTGATCGCGCAGATCCAATTGTGCAATCTGCATCGGGTGTATCCGTATATCTTAAGAACTTCTGGCAAAACTTTCCCAAAGCGTTCAGTTCGAATAACGACACACTACTTGTTGAACTTTTTCCGCAACGTTTTGGAGACATTTTTGAGCTGCAAGGGGGTGAAAGAAAAACTCACACAACCTACTTCGACTTTAGTGATGATAAAAGCGCTCTAAACTGGGCAAGGCAACCACTAACACCACAGCTTTCCCCAGACTACTATGCAAAAACCGGCACATTTAACCATCTATCGCTAAATACCGAGCCCTGTGATTCAATCATCCAAGAGGGCTTATCAGAAGAGCATGGCTTTGTAGCCAAACGAGACAGCATCGATGAATATGGTTGGCGCAACTTTGGGGATATTGTTGCCGATCATGAGAGCCTTTATCTCGACAAAGGTGAAATATTTGTATCGCATTACAACAACCAATACGACCCCCTTTACGGTCTTATTCGCCAATACGTCCTTACTGGCAATAAAGAGTGGATGGAGCAAGCCAATGATCTAGCTCAACACATTACCGACATAGACATATACAACACCACAGAAGACCGGGCCGAGTACAACGGAGGGTTGTTTTGGCATACTGACCACTATGTTGATGCGTTTACATCATCCCACCGCACCTATTCCCACAAACAAATTATTGAAGGTGCCCCTACCGAAGGTGGTGGCCCGGGGGCCGAGCACTGCTATACCCACGGACTATCATTGCACTATTTCCTTACGGGTAACGAGCATTCAAAATTAGCAGTATTACAGCTAACGCAATGGATCACATTTTTCTACGAAGGCACCGGCTCACTGCTAGAACAATTACTAACCTTTAAAAACAAAACATTGGCACAAATAAAGGATGCTTCCCCCGGTAACTGCATACCTACCCATAAATACCCGCTAGATAGAGGCGTCGGTAACTATGTCTGCGCGCTGCTCGATAGCTTCTCGATAACGGACCACCGAGAGTATCTAACAAAAGCGGAAAAAGTCATACAGGGGACCGTCCACCCTAACGACAACATCGCAGATCGAGACTTAGAAAACATCGAAGAAACCTGGTTCTACACCATATTCCTGCAAGCTGTTATTCGCTACCTGACAGTCAAGGAGCAGCTTGATGAAACTCAGGATGCAAATTACCACTATGCCGCATCAGCATTATTGCACTACGCAAGCTGGATCAGAGACAACGAAATCTTATCCTTGGATAACCCAGAAAAGCTAGATTATCCAAACGAAACATGGACGGCCCAAGAAATAAGAAAAGCCAATATTTTGTTTTATGTGAGTAGCATATGCCCATCTAGCGAACGTGCCAAATATCTAGAGCGCGCAGAGTACTTTTACAACAGCACAGTTACCCAACTACAACAAAGTAATACGCGGCATTTCTCTCGAATACTGGCTATCCTTATGCAGAACCATGGCCCTATAAGCTACTACAACAATAAACAGAACCCCATTCAAATACCCGAGAATTTTGCTAAAAACCTGCCCCTTCCCTACATAAATAGGCAGCAACTGATCAAGAATACGCTATTTGAATTGGGTAAGAAGCTATTATCCTTTTCCTTGAAGGCAGAATTATCCTGGTTGCAACACAGAAGCAGTGCAGCCAAAAAGTTACATGACAAGATCAAAATCACAAACAGACAAACGTAAACTTACTCAATCCATAGGATAAACAGCAAAAGCGAAACATCATGCTCATTTCATTTATCATACCCCATAAGGGCCGAGAAGAATTGCTCGCCCTAACCGTCAAGTCCATACTTGAGCAAGACTATCCCCATAGCGAGATGGAAGTAGTTATTGTCACTCAAAATAAAACACTGACAGACCCTGCAATATCCAGTACGCCTTCACTCTCCATAAAACACGTATTTCGCCCGGAGAATGAAACAATATCTACCTTGAGAAACATCGGTACCACCCACGCATCCGGGCAATATTTTGCCTTTCTGGATGCAGATATCGAATTATCGCCAAACTGGGTTCAAAGCATGACATCAGAGCTACAAAGCGACTCTTCGAGAGTTCTGGTAAGCGCTGTTCAACGATGCACCGAAGACGCCCCCGCTCTGGAGAAAATAAGAACCGCGCTAAGCAATGCGGCTATAGACTGCAATGTTAGGTTCTTGCCTGGCCGCAACCTACTATTGGATAAGTCGACGTTTACCTCTGCCGGGGGCTTTCCTGAACATTTAGTCACCTGTGAAGATTATTACTTCACCGATAAGGTCCATGCGCTGGGCCATCTATATTACTCCTCAAAAGCCAATTACATCCATTTAGGCGAGGATAAGCTATACAACGAAATGTTCCACAAGGAAATTTGGCGAGGACAATCAAACCTACAGTCCATTAAAGGGCGGCCAATCCCACTTTCCGAGCTGCCCAGCTTTCTGGTACCGGTATGGGTATTATTATTTTTCCTGGTAACCGTTATTGGGCTTTTGACACAGCATGTCGATGTTGCACTGATGGGGCTTGGTATCACCCTGCTCCCCATCGTTATCTATTCCATCAGGTTGCATTCCATCGCATCTGGCAAGGTACGCTTTATCGATATCCTCAAGTTCTATATTACCTACTTCCCTGCACGTATCATCGGGACAATTTCAGGGCTTTTTAAGGTCATCCATGTATAACCAACGGCTAACAAACACATTATGAGCGCACCGCTTAACGTCTTACAATTCATCTGCCCTACCGGCTTCTATGGGGCCGAGCGCTGGATACTGGCGCTTGCAAGAAACCTCAAGCCAACTGAGGTAATTTGTCATCTTGCAGTAACCACGGAACCCGGCAACGATGACTTGGAGATTTCTAACCAATATCGCAAGCTAGGCAAAACGGTATTTGAAGTCCCCATGAGCGGGCGATTCGATGTCAGTGTCATCGTCAAACTGTGTCGACTCATCAAAAATCAACAAATAGACATTATCCACACCCACGGCTATAAATCCGACATCTTAGGATTGATAGCCGCGCGTCTAACCGGAATCAAAGCAGTAGCCACCCCTCACGGTTTTGAAAATGCCGAGGACTGGAAGCTAAAGGCCTACATTGGGTTAGGCAACCAATTCCTCAGGGCCTTTGACTCATTAGCACCACTTTCTAAGCAATTATGCCAAGACTTAGATACCATCGGTGTCAAAAGCCACAAAGTTACCTACATTCAAAATGGCGTTGACCTGGATGAAGTTGAAGAGCAGCGATTATGTAACAACAACCCTATCAAACAAAAGAAAACCAAAAAACGTATTGGATTTCTCGGGCAAATGATCAGCCGCAAAAACATTACCGATTTATTAAACATCTACGATGAGCTCGCCAAAGAGCATGACAACATCGAGCTGGTGTTACTGGGTGACGGAGAAGATCGAGTTGAATTGCAACGACATGCAGAAACGCTGGCCTCCTACCCAACCATGGATTTTTTAGGTTTTCGCAATGACCGCCTTGAATGGTTGCACAGCTTTGATATATTTGTGATGACATCAACCCTAGAAGGCATCCCTCGATGCGTTATGGAAACCATGGCAATGGGTATCCCTGTCGCAGCGTATGACATTGCCGGCATCGACCAGCTGATTGAACATGAGAAAACCGGTCTATTAGCCCCCTTAGGTGACAAAGAAAAACTCAAGGCCCAATGGAAGAAGCTGCTATTTGATGAAGATTACGCCAAGCAAATCTCTCTCAATGCCAGGGAATTTGTTTTGGAACACTTTTCGGGCAAACGCATGGCTAAAGACTATACTAACCTATTCAACTCCATGATCGTCAGGGACTGACCGTATGCCAACCCAATCAAACCCAAACAACAAACGTAAGGTGCTCTTTATCCTGTCTGTTGACACTGAAGAAGAGTTTGATTGGAACGGTGACTTCCCACAGAACACCTGCAACGTAGAAAATGTACAACAGATCCCTAAATTCCAGGCATTTTGTGAATCCCTAGGAGTACGCCCCACCTACCTAGTTGACTATCCGGTAGCCAACGACATTAAAGCAGCAAACATCCTTAAAAATATCGCCCAGACCAAAAACGCAGAAATAGGCGCCCACCTACATCCCTGGTGCAATCCGCCGATGGAAGGCGCCAACGGCGAAAGAGAATCCCATGTTGTCAACTTAGCACCCAACCTGGTGCGAGCCAAACTACAAAGCCTAACCTCCACAATAAAACGCAATATCGAGGTAACCCCCACCGTATTTCGAACCGGCCGCTGGGGTACCAACGAAGCTGTTATTAATATCACCAGAGGTGAAGGTTATGACATCGACTCCAGCGTCTACCCATACTACATAAACGAAGACTTTTCCTGCGAAAATACCCCCGACAAACCCTACTGGCCAAACCTGAGCTCCCCAAACCTTGCAGGTCCAAAGTGCGATATATTTGAATTGCCCATCACCGCCGGTTTTAATCGGTCGAACTTCCCCTTTTGGGACAAGGTTCATCGGCTATTGTCATCAAAATTCATGGATCCCTTGCGACTTATAGGCTTTGCATGGAAAACAAACATCCTCAGAAAGATCTACTTGTGCCCAGAGCTATCAACCACTGACGATATGATCGCGCTAACCGAAGCCGCCTTAACGTCTGAAAACCCCGTTATCCACATGTACATCCACAGCTCCAGCCTATTACCCGGTCGCAATGAATATACCCAAAACAATGGTGATGAAAAACGGTTCTACACCAGCATTGCTGATGTCGTAGAACACCTAGCCAATCAAAATGACGTAACCTTTTGCACCATAACAGAGGCCAGGGATCTACTACTAGAAGGGTTTGCGGGTTATACTGCCCCCCAAATAGACTGAGAGCAGTAATGGTTAATCCTCAAATTGAACAAGTCAACATTCGCCAAGCGGGTGTAGCAGATTATGCGGCATGGGATGTCTTTGTGAGCGATCACATGGATGCAACACCCTATCATTTAACCGCATGGAAAAAAGCGATAGAAGATGCCTACCAACACACCTGCTTTTATCTAATAGCAGAGCAACATTCAAAAATAGTGGGTATTTTACCCCTGGTAAAAATAGCACCCCCTATGTTATCCGGTGCCACCTGCTCCCTACCCTTTTGTGATGTGGGCGGAATCCTTGTTTCTGATGAGGCCGCAAGACAGCCATTATTAGAAAAGGCTAAAGAATTTGCATCTAAACACACTGCCAACAAACTAAATCTTAGGCAAAGCGGCCAAGCCATTGAAGCTGAGCAATTAAAAAGCGACGCGCTACAAGGACAAAAGGTCCGCATGATGATGCCGCTACCAGAATCATCATCCGCGTTATTAAGTGGTTTTAAATCAAAGCTACGTAGCCAAATTAAAAAATCGGAAAAGAATGGTATCAGTTATAGCCAGGCCAATGATGCAGAAGCCATTAGCGCCTTCTATGTCGTCATGCAAGCCAACATGCGTTTATTGGGCTCTCCGGTGCATTCCAAGAAATGGTTTGAGTCCATCATCAAACATTACGGAGAACGCGCACAAATTGGCTTGGTAAGCAAAGACGATGTTATTGTCGGCGCCGCTATTATTTTAATGTGTGGAAAAACAGTGACCGTACCCTGGGCTTCTACCCTAGCGGAATACAATAAATACTCCCCTAACATGGGATTGTACTGGGGACTCATTAGCTACGCCGCAGATAATGACTATGGCACCTTCGATTTTGGACGCTCATCCGTTGGCGAAGGCACCTTCCGCTTCAAAAAACAATGGGGTGCCACCGCTATCGCGCTAGATTGGCAAGACTATGACCAAGATGGCTTGGTCGCACCTCCTACCAGCTCCGGCAACAGCAAGATCAAAACATTAGTAGCAGCCACATGGGCAAAATTGCCAGAGTCGATAACCAACATGTTGGGCCCCATGGTCCGACGCTATATTAGCCTCTAATTAACAGGCTTAAATTAACAGGCCTAAATTAATAGGGCTTAAATAAACAGGATAGGGCATGTGCGGAATAGCAGGGTTCACTCGTTTCCACCAATCCACCGGGGATAAGAGTACGCTAGTAGACATG
>NVVG01000166.1 GCA_002402125.1 Moraxellaceae bacterium | reverse complement strand
GCATCACATCACTTGCCGTTCTAACCAATTTGACACAACTAACGCTTAACAGTAATGACAACATTCTCTGTGTAGATATCAACGATTTAAAGAATTCGCTAGAAAATATTGACGAATCTGCGGTGGTAATACCACCCGGCCAATGTGCTTCATTTACTCTATTAACAGAGGGTATGAATGAGACATTTGACAACGCGTCTCAAATCGTTCCTTATGATCGATTAGTTATTATTGGAGACTATACTGCTGCTGATTTACACCTTTCACATGAAAAGGATAACCTGGTAGTAACACTCCCTGGTGCAGCAGGTAGCATAACCTTTGAAAACTGGTACGCCCATTCTCGCTCTACAGTGGGTATTTTTGAAATGCCGAACGGCACTGAACTTACCTACGATGAGCTTAGAGATTTAGTACCACTTTACAGAACGCTATCTGAAGAAGCCGATAACTATAATGGTACCGCAGACGATGACATCATTGATGGCGCTGGTGGGGATGATGTGTTGTCGGGTGGTTTTGGCGACGACATTCTATATGGCGGCGAAGGTGCTGATTTTATTGGGGGCGGACCGGGTAGTGACACGCTGAATGGTGGCCCCGGTGACGGTGATATTTTACAGGGTGGCCCGGATAACACAGCGGATACCTACTTATTCAATCTAGGTGATGGATTTGACGCTCTTAAAGATAGTGATACCGTAGGCAATAACGGTATTCTAATTTTTGGTCCTGGTATTATTGAGGGCGATCTCAGTTTTCAATATATTGGATTTGACTTAGTTATTAGTGTTAATACTGAGGATAAGATCTCGATATTATCTTGGCTATCAATTACTTCTTATCGGATTGCAAACATCCAATTTAATGGCTTTGCTCCGCAAGATATGACAGATTTTATAGCAAGCCATGAAGTGATGGGGACCCCCGAAGATGACAACATTTCAGCTACACAAAACAACGATTTCATTAATGGTGTTGAAGGCAATGACTCTATTAGTGGTAATGACGGTGACGACATTCTTTACGGTGGTGAAGGCACAGACATTCTTATTGGAGGTGACGGAAGCGACACACTCAATGGAGGACCCGGTGACGGTGATATCTTAATGGGTGGCACCAACGATGATGCTGCAGACACATACATATTTAATATTAGTGATGGATTGGATACAATTAGAGACCAGAGCAGTGAAGGTAATCACGGACACCTGATTTTTGGTCCCGGTATTAGTGCAGACGATATCACCTTACAGATAGATGGAGTCCATTTAATATTTAGTGTCAACGCAGAAAATGGGGTTACTGTACTAAATTGGTTCAATACATCAACCAAACTTGCAACAATACAGTTTGACGGAGAAGAACCACAATCAGCGATCGATTTTGTCGATTCGAAAATGCCCTAGGTAATCTTAATAGCTTGTGTGAGGAATTTCCTTACACAAGCAAACCCACAATTAATTGAACGACTATTTGAATTACAAGTAGCCACCACTCATTCTTGTAACGCACACTCAATCACCACGCACAAGACTTTTTATTTAGCTGGTAGTTTGGATATGAAAAGACCATATAACTTGGGTAGGCCGTCTATAAAGAGAAAGTCTAGAACATCAGCTATTGTTACGGACTAGAGATATAACGAAACTATCCATCCGCCTTGCTGCGGGGCGCGTTTTAGCCAGCCATTATTTATACGGCAAACTACAAAAATACAATACTATGCTGTACAGAGAAAATAAAAAATATCGTAATGAAAAGACATTTACATTAGTTTTTTTCATTGCACATAACTAGGGCATCTACTGTTACATCTATACGATCATCATCGTCATCCTTGTCACATACTTCGGAAACTCTTTTCCTTTCGAAATCAATCGTTGTGACTGGGAAATCGCCTGAATTATCTACGTTCGTTATATTAACCAACCGTGAAAACTTCACCTTATTACCATCATAAACTGAATCCAACCCCACCCCAACTTCACCGTCACTGGCAGACAAATCATAAAAACACATTGCCTGTGCAGAATATAAGATATTTTTTATTCCCTGATTACCACAACTATCAGTAATATCAGCAAAACTATGATCACTACGCTCCGTCAAAGTATCACTCACGTAATAAAATTTCGCCCCCAAGTTGCCATCATTTTGCACTTTCGTTCTCATTCTAACCATACCATCAACCCCTGAATTCCCATCACCATTCAACTCGGTTTTCTCAAGGTTGTTTATAAAAAATGACTCCCATTTATCTGGTACATTATACTTAACCCTATAGTTATTATTATTACAATTCACCGCGATCGGATCGCCCCACCCAGTAACACTGCTAATATTATAGTTACTATATAAGTCGTTGGCCGCATCAACCCCCGCCCCAAGGGCAATGCAGGCCCCACCATTTTCTGGCCACTCACCCGTAAACTGTCGGTACCCTGTTGCAGCAGTGATAATGTCATGTACTCTGGCAATTGTTAATGATGCTTTGCGAAAGTCACTGTTGTTTTTTTGAGGTGCGGACAACACAAACATGAGAATGGTTAATGCAGAAATCCAAACGAGCAACTCTACGAGCGTAAAACCTGAATCAATACCTGGCGTCAAGGCGTTCGCCGACCTATTAATAGGCCCCATCATGAACAAAACGTCACATAACGGAATGATATATTTTCTTCGCCACCTGTAACTGAGCCATTCGTATCACAGCTAATAACATTTGTGTAAGGACTTGCCTGAACATTATTCCTTGCTTTTAGATATACATCCCAGCTAGTTCCATTGTCATCAGCATATATTCTATAGCCACCCAAGGTGTCTGAATTTGAACAGATCAACTGGGGATATACGATTATATTAGGGCTAGCACACTCCGTATTTTTAGGAACCACTAATATTCCATTATTCGCAACAACCCCCTCATCAAATTCTAGTGTACTTGCTCGCCTAGGTCGTGGTATATACATCGTTACCACTCCTGCAGTCACAGTCGCAGAAGGCAACATGACTACCACTAAATCAGCAACCTCTGGCGCATCATTAAAATCGCGCGCTATCATAAGCACAGGGTAGCGACCACTTTCTTCTGGACAGGAAAAAGCAACCTTTTGAAAAGATACTGTACTGGCAATATCGCCTATATATCCTTTAACAATAAGTTCATCCTTCCCCCCAACACAATTAGCGACACCGTCTAATTTTGGCCATTCCCCCTGCCCCTGTAGATATCCAACCGCGGCAGACCTTAATGCTAAGATTTCAGCCGCATCTCGTTCAGCAACTTTCTGTATACTACGATCGATAAACAAATCAGAAAAATAAATAATAACCAGTACAAACAAACTGACAACCGTGAGCATTTCTACTAGCGTAAAACCTTTTGTAATCGTATTTTTCATAAAAACACCCATTAAACAATCCTACCAAAAGGATTGGTACTTCCTTGTCTTAATTATTGTCTTAATTATTATTCAGTTTTGATTGCTCTAGATTCATCTTTGGAGCTGCAAGATATAAATCGATAAACGGATCCGTTTGCTGAGAAAAGATGGTCATTTTTGTTGCCGTTATTATTGCATTCACATCGAGTATTTCTTCTGTCACTGCACCATAGGGCTTTAGCTCAACGTTAGAGGGGACTTCTGCTTCTAGCGTCGAGTATTTGTGGACATCCCCACCAGTCTGTCCAACCGCAACGCTATTAATAGTCGATGAGGATACAACTATTGAAAAATCAGCTGTATTCATCCCATCAACCACTGATTCACCCATATAAAACTCTTTAATATAGTTCATATTAACAATGGTTTGGTATTCCTTAACCATAGAGTGCAGTCTATACCGATGATATTCAGCATTGGCAGTGCCAAATACCGTAATGGTAACTAAGGCAACCAACCCTGACGCTACCAGCAGCTCAATTAATGTAAAACCACCAACATTGATTTTGTTAAAACCCACCACCGCTCGCCGCTCCTGCCAATGGCAAATAGAACCCTAACACCGCGGCCAATACCGAAGCCACCATCAAGAAAAACCCCAATCGCGACAACGCTTTTGACACCGCTCTTGCTGCATGAATATTTTGCAACTGTAAGGTAGCTTCCATTGCTTCCAAAATACGGGCCTGCTCGTTATCATCAACCGATGAAATAACCAACATTCCATCGCGAATCGTAGGGTCCCAATCTTCTTCATCAAACGCGGAACTAAGATCCTCTGACGATGCTAGATGCGCATAGATCCTTCCGTATATGTCACGAGCCTCACCACGGGATGACTCCAATAACTCATAAATAATATCGGTATCGACAAATCCAGATTTGCGTAACATGCGATAAACTGATAAAAACTGTGTTCCACGATCTAATAAGCGTTTTTGATGAAATAACGAAAAAAACGGCAAGCCTTTAATTAATCGCCAGCATACTTTTCTATAGAAAATCAAGAATGGTACAAGGACGATTACTAGAAATCCGTAATTACGAAACACATCACCCAAACCGAGCAAAACCAGTGTAAAACCATTGGGTTTTAACTTCATAGCGCCACTCATCATGCCTTCAATCGTTTCTCCTAGAAACATAGGTATAATGATAAAAAACGCAACCCCCAGTAATATATACGTTATGCCTAAACGAAGCTCACTGCCTATATCCGTACTGATTTTTTCCCGATTCAAAAGATATTTTGAAGACTCTCGCAGTGATTCAGCATAACGACCATTCTTTTCTGCCGCTCGTGCCATAAGAATCGAGAATTTGTCAAAATGGAGCAGTGTTAGATAGTCCGATAGGCTTTCACAAGCTTCCAGCTTTTCTTGTTTAGGCTTTAGCCATTTACTGTTTTCTAACAGCGTACCTATGCCCTGGTGCACAGTGCGCCCAGAGGCGAGCGCACTGCTTAACGTCTGCATAAATACCGCTTGATTCTTAGCATCAGGGGCAGAGAATTCCACTGCTGCCGCTAATCGACCAACGATATCTTCCCGTACAGCAGTGATTCGGCGCTCAGGAATCTTGGAGCTCCAGCGCGCCTCCTCTTTATTGCCAGCCTCAACTTTAATTGAAGCTGGTTCACCGCGAGAATCTAGGTAACTTACGACGTAAATCATACGATGACATCCAACCTAGCAGCGATACGTTACGACTATATCGTTATTTACCATAACGGGCTGAGGATTAACAAATGCAGCATTACCGCTTAACAGTGTTGCCAGAGCAGGTCCTACAGTACCTAAATTTGCCACCCCTGTTAATGGATAGTTCACTGTCAGTAAACGAGTAGCTGGCACATAAACAACACCCCAACCTGCAGTTCCCCAAGGACTCAGCGCTGGAACACCTCTTGATATGAGCTCAGCTGCGTTAACGCCGATTGTACAATTTCCAACATTTGCTGCTTTATGCGAAACAATGGCTGCCGGCACTGAACTCATTAGCGTGGCTGCAACCAAGTTTACTTTCACTCCATCGGCCGACTGCCCCATTTCTCTTGCCACAAAAATAGTTAACAATGCTAACAAAGACACTACTGTTATCAATTCAACAAGTGTAAAGCCTGATTGTTTCTTTTGAATTTTCATTTTCTATCCCTAAAAGTTAATTTAAATAAATTGATTTATCATTAAAATAGACGTTAATAACACAAAATAAATTGTATTTTACGTTAGATTATTTATGCTTTTTAGTTCTCACAAACCTCCTGTGACTTGGCATCAGAGGTATTAGAAGAAACCGTAGGATCGAATGATTTATGTATTTCCATTATTGCCTGATTTAATCCACGACGACTCACATATAGCGGATTAACCTTTAGTTCCACGCCCTCCAATGTCGTAACACCTTGTTTCGCCAACCGAATGCCATCATCCCAAAGATCGGTAAATTCCCCTTCGATTTGTTGCGCCAATCTTACATCTGCTGCACCTTCTCCTTGAGCAATCATTTTTTCGGAGCGTGCGTTATTTTCAAACACCTCGTTAAGCACATGCCTGCCGGTATAACCGTAACTACAATGATCACAACCCTCCGACTGCGTCACAAAGGGGACTTTTATCTCTTTTGCTAACAATGAGGCCTCTTTTTGATATTTCTTCCAGGAGCTTGCATTTGACGATATATGAATATCCGCTGAACAGTGAGGACAAACCCGGTTCACTAACCGCTGCGCCGTCACTACCAATAAATTCTCTGCCAATAGGGCATCATCTAAGCCTAAGTTACGTAATCGATTAATTGCGCCATGGGCATCGTTGGTATGTAATGTACTTAACACAAGATGCCCAGTCATAGAGGCTCTTAACGCCAACTCTGCTGTTTCTGTATCACGAATTTCACCCACCATGATCACGTCTGGATCATGGCGCAACAACGATTTAAGCGCCTCGGAAAAACCCATATGTTTGGATACTTCTAACGCTGTGATGCCGTCCAGTTGATCTTCAACTGGATCTTCAATGGTATAAATCGCTTTCTCTGGAAACTGATCCCGTATATCTCTTAAAATAGATTTTAGTGTGGTCGACTTACCACTACCTGTGGGTCCGGTAACGATTATCATGCCACTCGATCGTCGGCCGGCTTCACGCAATACACTGACATGTTGGTCCGACAAACCCAACTGATCAAGCTTATTGATACCGCGCATATTATTCAGTATGCGCACGGTGAATTTGGGTTTGGTATGGGTAAATACTTTCACTGGCGCCATTTCCAAACGCATACTCACCTGTTTATGCGCCGCCTGAAAAACCAAATAACCACTGCAAGGTTCCAAATAATTATTTTGTTTTCCTACCCGCTCCATTAAGTTATTAGCAACTAATTTAAAACGTTCATTGGTTATTGTTTGCAAGCCGGGAATATTAGAGACCTGGCAGCGACCATCGATACGCAGTTTTATTACACCGCCATGAGATTCTGGATTGATATGAATGTCACTGGCTTTGCGGTTTATGGCTTCGTTAAGCAGGTCATCAATAAATTCTTTTGCCCATGCGCCGCTACTTTCCGTAGTATTAAACGCCACATCATAATTGGCTTGAACAACGATATCTGACTCAAAGTCCGACATCGCTAATATTCCCAACTTTGAAAACTGTATCTTCTCTCGATTGTCCTTTTTACGTCTTATTAGTGGCTCTACTTGGCTGCGATCATAGGGGTTGGTAACATACAGTACGTTATCGGCAATTAACCATGGGCATTTATCATGGGTACTCCGTACCAAACTATCCCGATCAACAATGGATCCAGAGAAAGTATCGGTTTTGTAGATATCAGCCAGAACTTTTGCTAACTTGACATCATCGACACCCTGCTCCCATAACCGTGGGACTATTTCTTCTGCGGCCGACGGCAATGCCATACTTCGAGCAATTTTTTCCGATATTGCCCCATGCTCAACGAGTTTGTCTTGAATCTGCTCAAACTGAATCGCTAACCGATTTTTTGTATTTTCCGTAGTGTTCGACAATTCCTCACCCACCGTCCATAGTTAAACTGTGTTATCGGCTCCGTTAGTTCCAGCTGAAGCCAACGTTATAGATAACACTATCTTTTTCTAATTTGGCGCCTTCAGTTGAACTGAGTGCCAACACCTGAAAACCACCAGGCAAATAGCCGCCTTCTTTTGCTTCTACATCACCATAACTAGTAGAAAATGAGGCTTTATTACCATTGATCTTTTTTAGCACGGGTAACACTAGGTTTTCTTTTCCGCTGCTTATTGAACTTAAACTCACTATGGGTACTGCTTTAGCATTGTTTTTTTCTGACGCGAAGGGTGTATCCATGTCACCGGGAACAATGCCACCGGAATCTCTAAATTCTTGATAGGCTTTGGCTATTTTTGCGCGCTGTTCGATGAGTTTTGCCTGGAATTTAAGATCTTGTAACTCTCTGGCTCTAGCGGCTTCTCTTTCCAGAATCTTTGCTCCACTGGACTGTTCGGCTGTTGCTGTCGCAGTAGACAAGCTCAAACTGCCCATGAGAATTAATTGCATAACTGTTATTTTTTTCATCGTTGTTCCCTTTATGTCGCGTCCTCTATTCACTTCCCAATACAGAGAATCGAACAGTGGCGTTACTTTCTTTTAGTGATAGATCGTACAAATACACCGGCACTGCTGCTTGAATATCCTTAGCTGCAACCAACACCGCGCCTGGAAAACCTTCCAGATCTGCCGTCCATGATGCTAACGGGCCGTCATAAGAGGCAGACGAGTTTTCAGTTGAT
Source organism: Moraxellaceae bacterium (assembly GCA_002402125.1). GTDB lineage: Bacteria > Pseudomonadota > Gammaproteobacteria > Pseudomonadales > Ketobacteraceae > 42-54-T18. Next base: position 2,745 of record NVVG01000166.1, on the reverse strand, counting down.
ACCAACTTTATTTCCACACCATACTGGTCTGCTATTGCTGTTACATACCCCCACTGACTACGTACTGGAGGCAACACTTCCATCTGCCCTAAGCGCTCTGCTTGAGTATTGAACTGCTTAATGTCGTTCTCAATCACATCAACATTGGTAGAAGCCATTTGGTTTAATCTAGTCACTTGCCGTTCATATACTAAATTGACGGAAATAATTAGCACCAACGCTAACACTACCCAATGAGACCATTCCCAATGATTCAGGAATTCTGGAAGCTTAATATTCATTGGCATTTACCTTAATCTTTATCGTCCACTCTCCTTTCGGATTATATTCTGACGACACACTAGAGAATTGCTCTGCAGGGTTAATTCCCGTATCGGGAACAACAAATGACAATTCTTCTTGTTGAAAGCTTTGATTCGACTGCGTCACCATTCCTAGATGTGTATTCCATACATCAGCAATAGCTTCGATCATTTTTGAGTCATTTGGCACTTCTGTGAGTCGAGTCGTTTTTAACTTGTCTAAGCCAGACTGTATTACCTGTAGCAGTTCGGTTTTATTTTCAAGTTCTGCTGACTCTAGGGAGAAAACTTCATCCAATAAAAAATCAACACCTACGAAAGAAAAAACAACCAACATAACCACAGACAACAAATGGCTCCAACTACTACGGACAGTCTCTTTACGTTTTGCCAACAATTCAGAAGCTAACTGCGCTTCAGTTTCTGGCAAAGCCAGCTGATCAACGTCAGGATCTAACTCTGCTGCTTCATCAAGATTAAAGTTAGCATCTGCGGCAAAAAAGCCCGCCTCATAGTCACCAGAAAATTCTGCTCTACCCAAATCACAGTGAATATAATAACCATCCTGCGGAGATAGGGTAACAACTTGCAACGCTTTTCTATAAGACACTAGGCCACTATTAATTAGCGTGTGCCACATACCAAACACTCGAGTATTTGGATAAGACTCCCGTATTTCTTCAATATCCGTTTCACGAATATGAATAGCTGGGCAAGTATTGGTTGCTGGCGCCAATTCCACATACTGATGTTGCTCACTTAACGGCACTGGACCCACAATATCAGGGATAAAGACTACATCTTCCCCCAGTATGCGTACCGGCCGTCGCAGATATTCTGCAAATCCTGACACCGTTTACGCTCCTTCTACGATGGTTGATGTTACGGTGAGCACCAGCTCTCTACGCTCTACACTTTGGGTTTCGCTTCTAAACAAGGGTTTTAAGACGGCACCCGTCAGTTTCTCTGTCCATGGCAACTCTTCTAGCGATTTAGCAATGGATCTGCGAATAAAACCTCCCAATTGAATCGGCTTGCCGGACTCTGCGATCACTTGAGTGGACAATTCTTGCAACGCTATACGAGGAACCCTCTGGATCTCTCCATCGATGGTAAAGATGTCGGAACCCTCCGATGAACTAACAACGGGCCAGATATCTAGAAGTATACGGCCATCTTGTAAGATTCGGGGAGTTACCGCCAAAGTAACGCCAACACGGATGGAATCCAGTGTCTTGGTAATGGTTTGAATTCCATTTATCACTTCTTTTTCGATCTCGCCTATGTAGGTCAGCTCCTCTCCCGTCGCGATATACGCATAACTACCATTTCTAACGGTAACATTGGGTTGATTGAGTAACTCCACCTCACCAAATTGGCTTAAAAATTTGAGCAAAAAATCGGCTTTTACCTTACTACTCTCATACGTTACATTGTTTTGGAATAAGGTATTTTCAGAGGTAAGTATATTATTGGTAAGGGTACTAAAATCCAGTCCAAAATCATTGCCATTTATTTTACCCCCAACAGTTGCCAATTGCCCCCAATCAATACCGGCTCCTCGATCATCATTTAGCACAACATCAAATGCTTTAACGGAAATATTGACCTGCTTGGAGCCTGATTCGATAAGGGATGAAATAAACTCGTCTACCGCCTTCATGCGTTGCGGTGTTCCACCAGCATGAATCATTCCAACCGAGCGCACTGCTTGCACATACGGTAACAATCGGTCTTTATCAACGTCATCACCTGACGCTGACTCTTTAACATTTAGAATCTTTTTGGTTCCTTCAACAACAACACTCCATTCATCGTCATCAAACGTTGTGGAGATAGTATTGTCAGTGCCGCCGCCAGCCCCATCACCAGACCTTGACGTATCAAATGATCGACCAACTTTAAGTTTAACATTTCTCTTGGAGGCAAAAACCGCTAGATTCCATTCTTTATCGACAAAAGAACGCACTTCGATTTTTCTATCATTTAGTTTTATATCATACCCACTCAAAGCCGACAGATATTCAAGATAGTCTTTAACGTACATTCCTTTCGCACTGACATTAATCGTTTTCTTTAGATCAATATTAAGATCTTTTGGAATGATACTATTATTTGGTAGCTTAAGACGTAGCGCATCAATCAATGATACAACACCCACAAGACTTACTTTCTTACTCAGCTCATCCTCATCAGGAGTCACTTCACGAACATAGGTCGATTTTGTAGCTGGCACAAACGTCACATCTCTACTCTGCAACGGTTCATACTTCATCTTTTCACTATGAGGATTCACCGCACAACCACCAATAACTGTACTCACGGCCAAACTGATTAACAGCGGTTTAAGCATTAATTTCATCCCTATCTACTCCTACTGTTATCGTTGGCTAATGACAAGTAATGGTGAAGGTTCACCATCGGCATCGACGAGTTCAAAGAA
>NVVG01000165.1 GCA_002402125.1 Moraxellaceae bacterium | reverse complement strand
CCCGCAACAATATCTTTGCAAGGTATAGGAAGTGCGAGCCAGCCAGAAACAAGCAGTATTGTCTTTGAAATCGTAGATAAGAGTGATGTGCCAATCGCTGGTGTAGACGTTAATTTTTCATTGTCTTCGACTTTGGGAGGAGTGAGTTTATCACTGGACTCGGGTGTAACTGATGCGCAGGGACAGGTCCAAACAACACTAAATGCAGGAACTGTAAATACAACTGTAGTAGTAATTGCTTCATTAGTGGTGGAAGCTGGGGATGATATTGAATCAACATCAACCCCAATAGCCATACATTCCGGATTGCCTGATCAAGATAGTTTTTCTATCTCTGCAACGATATTAAATCCACGTGGCCTAAACCACGAAGGTATTACATCGAAAATATCTATTCGAGTTTCAGATGAATTTAATAATCCTGTGCCAGACGGTACTCTTGTGAGTTTTGTTGCCAGTGGTGGCAGTGTAGAAGGGTCTTGTGCCGTTAAAGCTGGTGCATGTTCGGTTAATTGGGTGGCCCAGGACCCTCGGCCCAGTGATGGTTTAGTGTATATATTGGCAAGATCAACGGGGCAGGAGTCGTTTGTCGATGTTAATAGTAACGGGCGTTTTGATCTTGTAGACACTAATAATGACGGGGTTCTTGATGGCTCTGAGGAAATCGTACAGCAACTTGATAGTGAGGCTTTTCTAGACACTAACAGTAATGGCGAGTGGGATTCTGGTGAATTCTTTTCGGATTTTGACAATGATGGATTCTTTACCAAAAAATCAGAAGGGAAGTATCAGGGTGTGGTATGTAGTGAAGAAGCAAAGACTGCAGGGCATTGTGAAAGTTTAGTAGAAGTGCGTGAGACAATGACGTTGTGCATGGCTTCTGATACTGTGAGCATTAATGGTTCGGAGATGCCTGCTCTAGAAAAAGTTGGTGCTAAAGGTTTTGTTACAGTTGTTCTTGAAGATAGTAACGGGCTAACTCCGGCTAGCGGGACAATAGTACGGGCCAGTATTTCAGGGAACATAAGAATAAATACCGGGGGGGCACCAAAGATCCCAAATGCATGTAGTACTGATGGTTATGCATTCAGTGTAAATGTGGAGCGAACCGGTGTAGATAAGGGTTCGATTTCAATTGTAGTGACTCAGGTAGACGGACAGGAGGTCTCTCAAACCATTGAGATGGACAGTTTGTGTGAAACTTCCGATGCGGTGGTGATTGCTAATAGTGCCGTACCAACGCTTGCTAGTGTAAATGCGCAATCAACAATTTCGTTTACCCTTACTGGTGCTGTTGGCCTTACTCCTGCTCAGGGGACGGCGATTGTGACTGATGCGAATGGTGGCGTAGAGATTGTTGCAGGGGGATTCCCTATTTTTCCCAATGAGTGCAAGAAAAACGGGTATTCGTTTCCTCTAGCAATAAAAAGGAATAGTACTGACGCTGGTTCAATTACCGTTGGTGTCACTCAGGTGGATGGTACAACAATATCGAAAACTATTGATATTCCAGAGTTATAAAAAACAATTATTTTATCTGTTACCACTATTAAAAAAGGCGCGTTTATCGCGCCTTTTTTAATAGTGGTTTTAAATACTTGCCAGTATACGAACCTTTTTGTTTTGCTACCTGCTCTGGGGTTCCGGTGGCAATAATGAGTCCGCCACCACTACCGCCTTCTGGTCCTAAATCCACAATCCAGTCGGCTGTTTTTACTACGTCCAAGTTGTGTTCAATAATCACCACGGTATTGCCTTTGTCTCTTAAGCGGTGCAATACAACTAACAATTGCTGGATATCATGAAAATGCAATCCAGTGGTAGGTTCATCCAAAATATACAGGGTTTGGCCAGTATCTCGTTTGGATAATTCTTTCGACAGTTTGACTCGTTGAGCCTCGCCACCTGACAGCGTGGTAGCCGCCTGACCCAGCCCAATATAGGACAACCCCACATCCATTAAAGTTTGTAGCTTGCGGGCAATCGCCGGAATGTTGTCAAAAAACACCCGCGCATCCTCCACGGTCATTGCCAATACTTCATGAATACTTAGGCTTTTATATTTAATTTCCAAAGTCTCACGATTATAACGTTTGCCTTTGCAGACGTCACAGGCAACATAAATGTCGGGTAAGAAATGCATTTCAACCTTGATGACCCCATCGCCTTGGCAAGCCTCGCAACGGCCACCTTTTACGTTAAAGCTAAAGCGACCGGGTTTATAACCGCGTGCTCTTGCCTCCGGCGTACCGGCGAATAACTCGCGTATCGGAGTGAATATTCCAGTGTAGGTGGCGGGGTTTGACCGAGGTGTACGGCCAATGGGGCTTTGGTCGATATCAACAACTTTATCCAGTTGATCTAGGCCTTCAATTGATTCGTGTTCCGCCGCTTTTAAAGTGGTGGCGCCATTAAGTGCGGTGGCGCTTAAGGGATACAGGGTACTATTAATGAGCGTCGATTTACCGGAGCCCGACACGCCAGTGACACAGGTCATTAGCCCAAGGGGGATTTGTAGGTCGACTTGTTGTAAGTTGTTGCCACTGGCGCCAATGATGGTTAATTGTTTTTCGGGATCGTTGATCGCACGTTTATCCGGTATCGCGATGGACTTTGTGCCTTTGAGATATTGGCCGGTGAGTGACTTTCTGCACCTCATGATGTCTTCTACAGAACCTGCGCGGAGAATTTCTCCACCGTGTACCCCCGCTCCAGGTCCAATGTCGATAACAAAATCGGCTTTCCTGATGGCTTCCTCATCATGCTCTACCACAATCACGGTGTTGCCCATGTCACGTAGTTTGATGAGGGTTTTTAGTAAACGCGCGTTATCACGTTGATGAAGTCCGATGGAGGGTTCGTCAAGTACGTACATGACTCCCATCAACCCAGCGCCGATCTGGCTGGCCAGGCGTATTCTTTGGGCTTCGCCGCCGGAAAGCGTTTCTGCTTTGCGGTTGAGGGTTAAATACTCTAGGCCGACATTAGTCAAAAACTGCAGGCGTTCACGTATTTCTTTCAGGATCTTTTCCGCAATACTGCCTTTCTTTCCTGGTAGGTGTAAATCGGAGAAATAACTGAGTGCATCACCGATGGGTAGTTTTACAATGTCAGGTAAATTATGTTGGTCGATAAATACATGGCGAGCCGATTTGTTTAATCGCGATCCATCACACTCAGGGCACGATGCAGAGATTAAATATTTAGATAACTCTTCTCTTACTGCATTTGACTCGGTGTCTCGATAGCGGCGCTGCATGTTCGGGATGATGCCCTCGAAGGGGTGATTGCGGGTAGTTACGTCGCCTCTATCATTGAGATAATAAAATGCCACGGATTCTTTGCCACTACCTTGCAGGATGGAATTCCTCACCTTCTTTTTTAATTTTTTAAATGGAGTGTCGATATCAAAGTCAAAATGCTCGGCGAGTGAGGTGAGCATTTGAAAATAATATATATTGCGTTTGTCCCAGCCGCGTATGGCTCCTTCGGATAAACTTAGCTCTGGGGATACCACGATAGATTCTTCATCGAAGAATTGCGTTGCACCTAAACCATCGCAGGTTGGGCAGGCACCTGCAGGATTGTTGAAGGAGAATGTTCTTGGTTCCAATTCGCTTAAACTGTAGCTGCAAATAGGGCAGGCAAACTTAGATGAAAATAGATCGGCATCGCTTTCATCATCCATATTGCTAATTAATACCGTACCATCGGCAAGGGTAAGGGCTGACTCAATGGATTCTGCAAGTCGAATCTCTACACCCTCTTTGAGTTTTATCCTATCGACCACGACATCGATGGTGTGTTTTTTGTTTTTTTCAAGTGTAGGGGCCTGGTCGAGCTCGACAATAATGCCGTCAATACGTGCACGGATAAAACCTTCACTTTTGAGTTCCTCGATTAAATGCAGGTGTTCGCCTTTTTTTTCCTTTATTACCGGAGCAAGAATCATTAACTTGGTGTTTTGTGGTCGCTCCAATACGCTGTCGACCATTTGGCTGACAGTCTGGGCTTCCAGTGGTTGCCCATGTTCGGGGCAGGTAGGTGTGCCCACCCGGGCAAATAGCAAACGTAGATAGTCGTATATTTCGGTAATAGTGCCTACGGTGGAGCGGGGGTTGTGGGACGTACTTTTCTGCTCAATGGATATTGCCGGTGATAAACCTTCGATATGATCGACGTCAGGTTTTTCCATCAACGATAGAAATTGCCGAGCATAGGTGGAAAGCGACTCGACATAGCGGCGTTGGCCTTCTGCATAAAGAGTATCAAACGCCAGTGAAGACTTGCCTGACCCCGAAAGGCCGGTGATTACAACAAATTTATCTCTGGGGATGTCGATGTCGATATTTTTTAGGTTGTGGGTGCGGGCACCGCGAACGACAATTTTATCCATGATTTAACGCCAAGATAGCAAAAAGAAAACAGTATATATTTATACAGGGGTTGTCGGCTAGGGGCAGGTTAAAAAAATACCGTTGTTCTTGTGACCATGTGGCGGTGGGTATGGTAATAAGAACATAAATCCTCTTGTTGAAATTGTTTTGTCGACGCACTAATGATGTTAAAATCGCGGCTCTAATTATTCTACGATATAAGGTTGCTCTGCATGAGCCCAATTGAACTACGAGCAACGCTGTCATTGGCAGGGTTGTTTTCTTTGCGAATGTTGGGCTTATTTATGATTTTGCCCGTATTTGCTATCTATGGCACCGAGTTTGATGGAGCAACGGCGTTGCTGGTGGGCGTGGCTATTGGTGCGTACGGTCTCACGCAGTCCGTGTTGCAGATTCCTTTTGGTTTGCTTTCAGATCGCCTAGGCCGCAAACCCATAATTATTGCAGGGTTGATACTTTTCTGTATTGGCAGTGTGGTAGCCGCAACAGCCGACTCAATTTATGGTGTTATTGCCGGTCGGGCGCTGCAGGGCGCGGGCGCGATTGCAAGCACGCTAATGGCATTGTTGTCTGATCTCACCAGTGATGAGAACCGCACTAAGGCGATGGCGAGTGTTGGTGCCAGTATTGGTGTGTCATTTTCCATAGCGTTAGTGGTGGGGCCTGTTTTGGCGGCCATATCGGGGGTGGCGGGTATTTTTTGGCTGACCGCGGTGTTGGCCGTAGTGGGTATAGCCGTTACGTTGTTTGTGGTGCCAACACCGGCGGTGGTGCAAAGCCATAGAGATAGTCGGCCCGTATTGGGGCAATTCTGGGAAGTGGCTAGAAGCCCTGAGTTGTTACGGCTCAATGTCGGGGTGTTCTTGCTGCATCTGTTTATGACCGCTTGTTTTGTGGTTGTGCCATTGCTTCTACTTAATACCATCGGCATGCAACACGAGAACCATTGGCAGGTGTATCTACCCATACTGCTGGGTTCGTTTATTGCGATGGTGCCGTTGATGATCATTGCCGAGAGCAAGCGAAAAATCCGCCAAGTTTTCTTGTTTGCCATTGCCATGCTGGCGTTATCGCTAGGTATGCTTTCCCTATGGCATTCGACTCTTTTTAGCCTGTGTGTTGGCCTCTTTGTTTTCTTTTGGGCGTTCAATTTGTTGGAGGCGATGTTGCCCTCAATGGTGAGTAAAATTGCTCCCGCGGGTAGTAAGGGCACCTCCATGGGGGCTTATTCCAGTAGCCAGTTCCTTGGGGCGTTCTTTGGCGGTTTATGTGGTGGTTTTGTTTACGGCCAGATAGGTCTAAGTAGTGTTTTCTTGATTTGCAGTGTGTTAGCCTTGGTATGGTTTATGATTGCTTTTGGCATGAAACAGCCTAGATTTTTGCATAGTTACCGGGTCGGGCTTAAAGAGCCTTGCACCGACCATGCAGAGTTAATTCGACGCTTTTTGGGTGTTGAAGGCGTTGAAGAAGCTATTATTGCTTCCGATGAAAACGCAGCATATCTAAAGGTAGATAAAAATTGCTTAGATGACGGACACTTACGTCGCATATCCGACGCCGCCTGCTAAAGTATTAATTGTAGTGATATCGTGATTTAACGTATTCGGCTGATTGCCGCATTAAAACGAGGAATAAAGCATGGCCAGAAGAGGCATTAATAAAGTTATTGTTCTAGGGAACCTTGGGAATGATCCAGAAACACGTTATATGCCTAATGGTAATGCAGTAACGAATGTTAGTATTGCTACGAGTGAATCATGGCAAGATAAGCAGTCTGGACAAACTCAGGAGCGGACTGAGTGGCACCGTATAGTGTTCTTTAATCGCCTGGCAGAGATTGCAGGTGAATACTTAAAGAAAGGTTCTAAGGTATATATTGAAGGGTCCTTGAGGACCAATAAGTGGCAAGATCAAAATGGCAATGATCGTTATACCACAGAGATCGTTGCTAGTGAGATGCAAATGCTTGATAGCCGGGGTGATAATCAGCAGGGCGGTGGCAACATGGGCGGGTATGACCAGATGCCAGATGCCTCTATGCAACAAGCTGCGCCGCAACAAGCCGCACCGCAACAAGCCGCACCGCAACAGTCAGCGGGTGGAGCTCCACAGTATTCTCAGCCTGCACAGCAACCACGGCAACAGCCGGCTGCTGCACCGAGTCCAGCAAGCTCTGAATTTGAAGATGATATTCCGTTTTAGAGGTTTTTATAGAAACTGTGCCATTAACAATATGTTATCGGGCAGAATATTGAGTTGATGGCTTAAACCCCTTTTATCTTGTAAAGATGAAAGGGGTTTTTTATTGTTACCGCGATAGGATGTTGCTGAAATTAATAAAACCCGGAGCAATTGGGTAATTTGATGGTGTTTTTGAGATATCTGCGTTGTTTTTTACAAATATAGCGACATTGCGCTCGAAAATCTGATATTTTTTAGGATGTTGACTTACAATGATTAGATATGACGTTAAAAAGATCTTGGTAAGCCTGGTAAATTGGGTTTGCGTCAAATACAAATAGGGTGTTAATGAAAGTTCGAAATTATGTTGCGTTGGGCCTAGGCTCTTTTTTAATGTTTGTAATTGCACTTTTTCCAGCTAACTTGGTTTGGAAGGGGATGGCATCTACGGTATCTCCGATGGTTCCCGGTAAGGTGCAGTCTGTAGGGGGAACCCTGTGGGATGGTTTTGTTGTCATTGATCTTAAATTTGGAGCCATCAATACGCGGTATTTAGCAAAATGGAATACGCACCCTCTAAACTTACTATTAGGTGAAGTTTCCATTGAATTGTCGATGGAGAGCGAAGGTTTTATTCTCTCTGGCGGTGGTTATGTGGGCGTTTTTGGTAAAGGTATACAAGAGCTTACGGGTCATGTGTCGGCCTCCTTAGCAGAGTCACTATTAACAGAATTTGGTGTGCGTATCGATGAAGGGTTGAGCCTAGAGAATGTGACGGTCACTATGTCCGGTGATACGATTTCGGAAGCGACAGGTTCAATTAGCTGGAAGGGTGGGAGCGTTGGTTATAGTATTGCTGGCTCATCGCAAACGGTTGATTTTCCTGGGGTTCTTGGGACCTTGTCAGAGAATGAAGGTACGCTTAGGTTGGCGCTAATTGAAACTAAGGGTAATCAACCCTTAGGCGAAGCGATGCTGCGCTCCGATGGCATTGGTGGTGTGAAGGTGCTGCAGCGAGTGATGACTATTGCTGGCATATCCTCATCACCTGGCGATGACGATAACGTACTGGTAAATATACAGCGCCCCGTATTTTGACAATACGGTTAATAGGAATAACGCGTTGCAATTGTAGTGAATGAAAATGTCATGGTGGTGTCTATTAAGAGCGCTGCCAAAGCAAAATATACAGTGTTTACAAAATAAAACAGACCCTGGTGTTATTAATAGGGATACTTATCGTACGATACGCAATGGGTTTGCGTATCGGCAGAAATAGAATGTAGGAGTTAATTGTGGCCGCAGAAGCTGCTTCCACTAACAAATTGTTGGATCGTCTGGCTGCATGGATATGTGCAGGCTTGGTGCTTGCCATTAGTTATGTCTTAGTGAAAATACTATTTTTTATGCTTGATCCTCAGGTTTCGGCATTAGCTCCCTCGATATATCAAGACGCTAGCACTGGTGGTGTCGCGGTGGTTCGCGCTACCAAGCGGTCGGCAGTTGACCCGAGCGCCATCCCGTTGTGGAATCTGTTTGGCAAAGAAGGTGCGTCGGTTAAAACGATGCCCAAAGATGCTAATATAACGGCACCAACAACGCGATTACAGCTTGTTCTTATGGGGGTATCTGCTCATAGGGACGATAGTCGCTCTACGGCGATTATTTCTGAGAAGAATAAACCCGGTAAGCTCTATCATATCGGTGATTCGGTACCAGGAAATGCCGCATTGGCAGGCGTGTTTGAAGACAGAGTGTTGCTGAATACTCGTGGTAAGCTTGAAGCGTTGTATTTCCCGCAAACTGTATCGGTGACTAAATCCAAAAAAGGTCGATCTAAATCATCTCGATCCAAGTCTTCGCGATCTAAATCATCTCGATCTAGGTCATCTAAGTCCTCTAAATCACGCTCATCCAAGGTTTCGAAGATGATGCGCAGCGGAGCTTCACCCGATAAAATGGCCTCAACGATGGAGGAGGAGTTTGCGGAGGATCCAACTAACGCATTGAAGCAGTTGGGCCTAGTGGTAAATAATGGCAATGGATATAAGGTAAGCGGTGCTAATAACCCGATGTTTGCGGCATTAGGGCTAAAGGAAGGTGACGCAATTGTATCCTTTAATGGGATGTCAATTGGGGATCCCATATCGGATATTAAATTAATCGCTGAGGCTTTGCAGGCCTCAGATGGCAATTGTAGCGTTGGGATTCAAGACAAATCGGGTCGCCAGTATGATCAGACGTTTCCGTGTGGAGGTCTTTAGTGGGTGATTTCAGAATGACGAGCAAGGCAAATGCATTGGACAGTGGAAATAATACAATGAAAAAAATATTCGTAAACTGGGGTTTTTTGATGGCCCTCCTGATGGGCGTCATGTTTTCTCCCTCGGCGCTCTACGCTGCCAATGCCAACTCTAATGCCGATACCTGGAAGATCAATATGAAAGAGGCGGATATCCGCAATTTCATCGAGCAGATATCGGATATCACCGGTTATAGCTTTGTCGTGGATATGCGGGTAAAAGGCAAAGTTACCGTGGTTTCTCACGCAGACATGACGTCGGACGAAATATTTGCAATGTTTCAATCGGTTCTACGAGTCCATGGCTATGCATCCATTAAGTCCGGCGCAATATATAAAATAGTTCCAACCCAAGGCGCCAAGCAAGATAACTTGCCCCTGTCTAGTGGTGGCAATAACACAGAGCAAATGGTGACGCGGGTAATTCCGGTAAAAAATACCAATGCGGTAGAATTGGTGCCGATATTACGCCCTATGGTTCCTCAATACGGACATTTGGCGGCAGTTACTTCGGCCAATGCGCTGATTATTAGTGACCACGCGTCGAATATTGAACGAATCGTTAATATCGTTAGACGCATCGATAACGAGGAGAGTGAGGAGATTGAAGTCATCCAGCTTACTCACGCATGGGTTGGCGATGTGGTGAAGTTGTTAGAAGAGCTCACACCAGTAAAAACCAGTGGTAAGAAAAGTAAAGGCGGCTCTAGGGTGCGGGTGGTAGCAGAAGAAAGAACCAATCGCCTTATCTTGCGCGGTGAAAAGTCAGCTAGAGCCAGGGTCAAAGGGTTGGTAGTAGAGTTAGATAAGCCTGCGGAGGCCGTGGGCTCCACTCAGGTTATATATTTGCGCCATGCCAATGCTGTTAAAATGGCTGAAATATTACGTGGTGTGATTAGCGGCAAGCCTATTGCCTCCTCTAGCAAAGGCAAGAAAAGCTCTAAGCGAGGACGATCTTCGGCCACTAAAGCGTCAAGTTCAGATAATGTCACTATTCAACCGGATGAATCTTTGAATGCGTTAGTAATACGAGCGGCACCGTCTAATTTAGCCGAAATTCGTAGTATTATTGATCAACTTGATGTGAGGCGGGCGCAGGTGTTAATTGAGGCTGCGGTGATTGAAATTACCGGCTCGGTGGGTAAAGGTGTCGGTATTCAATGGGGGGCAGCCTCAGAAAATGCATTGGTTGGCGGGGTGAATTTTGGTAACGTCGGTAATAGTTTGAATGATCTGATAGCCGCCGCGATTAGCACAACGCCAGCGGGGGCATTGAACAATGGCATTACTATTGGCGGAGGGCAGCTGGACGAGTTTGGCAATGTTGAATTTGGTCTCGTGTTGCAGGCCATCAGCAATGCAACCAATACCAACTTATTGTCCACACCAAGCATTATGACGCTGGATAACGAAGAAGCATCSATCRTTGTTGGTGAGAATGTGCCTTTTGTAACCGGTAGCCAGTTGAGYTCCAGTGGTAGTAAYCCCTTCCAAACGGTAGAACGYAAAGATGTCGGTTTGACGCTGAAAGTCACYCCWCAAGTGAATGCRGGGGATACCATACGGTTACAGGTTGAACAAGAAACCTCCAAYGTRACCACTACTGCCGAAACGATTCAGGCGACGGATGTGGTTACGGCGAAAAGAGCGATTAAAACCACGGTGTTAGCCAACGATGGCCAAATCATTGTGCTGGGTGGATTGATGCGCGAAGATGTAGAAATTAGCGTAAGTAAGGTGCCTTTATTGGGTGATATACCGCTAATTGGTGCATTGTTTAGAAGTACAAATAAAAAGCATGTAAAGCGTAACCTGGTGGTTCTATTACACCCGACCATTGTGCGTACCCCCGAAAAGGCCGATGAAATTAGTAGTCGTTATTATGAAAATGTTAAATCAGTACAATTGGAAGTGGATGAGCTTGGTGCTCTGCATGTAACAGGGGAGGACTTTTACCCTGACGATGCCAAGACGTTAATACAGCAGGGTTTGAGTACTCGTGCGCGAATGGCTACTGAATAATAACCGTTACTAAATGCAATAAAAAAGGAGCCATTGGCTCCTTTTTTATTGCATTTATACCTATGCCTTAGCGGATAATAAATAGTTGAAAATAGCGTTGATGTAGCCCAATATCAATTCAGCAATTCCTTAGGGGGCGCGTG
>NVVG01000164.1 GCA_002402125.1 Moraxellaceae bacterium | reverse complement strand
TAATGGTATCAGCACGCGCCGCCAACGCTTGCTGTAGCTCATCCATGCTTTCAACCTCAACTTCCACAGGTTTACCTGGTTGTTGTTGCTTCGCGGTTGCAATTGCGTTCGCAATCGAGCCACAGGCGGCGATATGATTTTCTTTGATCAAATATGCATCATACAACCCGATGCGATGATTAAAACAGCCGCCACAAGTTACCGCATATTTCTGCGCAGAACGTAAACCAGGAATAGTCTTACGGGTATCTAGCAGCTTAACCTTGGTGCCTGCAACAATATCCGCATATCGTTGGCACATTGCAGCGGTGCCTGATAGCGTCTGTAAAAAGTTCAACGCACAACGCTCCCCGGTGAGCAGGCTGCGGGCTTTCCCTGCTAGGGAGAATAAGGTTTGGTTGGGTGCTATTTTATCGCCATCTTTCACATGCCAAGTAATCTTCACCGCAGAATCTACCTGGTTAAACACTTCATTAACCCAGGCAACCCCACACAATACAGCATGCTCTCGGGAGATGACCGTCGCGTTGGCCATTTCATCTGCAGGGATTAATGCTGCGGTGATGTCACCATCTCGAATGTCTTCTTCAAGAGCCCAGGTGACGGTGCGTTGAATGTCTGCCTGAAGATAGTGGTTGGTTGTCATGTTTTTCTTTACCCTTGGGCGTTTTGCTTTGCAAAGAATTCTTTGCTGAGACTGAACACAATCGGACTTAACACAATCAGGGCGATGAGGTTGGGTATCGCCATCATCGCATTAAGCGCATCAGCCAGCGACCAAACAAATTCCAATGACATGATGGTGCCAAGTGGAACGGCAATAACCCACAAGATACGAAATGGTATCACGGCTTTAGTACCAAATAGAAATTCGGTGCAACGTTCGCTGTAATAACTCCAGCCTAATATAGTGGTAAAGGCAAAGACCGCTAAGCCAAGGCTGACGATATAATTGCCACCCGGTAACGCCGTGTTAAAGGCCAGGGTGGATAAGCTGGCGCCAGTTTCGCCGCTAGTCCAGGCACCGGTGACGATAATGACCAGGCCGGTGATGGTGCAGATGATCAGGGTATCGATAAAAGTGCCCAGCATGGCAATAGTACCTTGGCGCACCGGGCTGTCGGTTTGCGCCGCTGCGTGGGCGATGGGGGCACTGCCCAATCCCGCCTCGTTAGAAAACACTCCACGGGCGACACCAAAGCGAATCGCAGCCCAGACGGTTGCGCCAGCAAAACCACCGGCGGCGCTGGTGGGGTTAAAAGCATGGGTGAATATCAGGCTAAACGCCGCGGGAATTTGTTCGGCATTGATGGCTAAGGTAATTATACCTGCGACTATATAGAGTATGGCCATTAAGGGGACTAGCTTGCCTGCTACTTTTGCTAGGCGTTGTATGCCTCCCAGTAACACCATGGCTACCAAAATTGCTAGGGTAATGCCCGTGACAATAGGTGCTATACCAAAGGTGCTTTCTAATGCATCGGCAACAGAATTGGATTGCACGGTATTGCCGATGCCAAAACCTGCCAGCATGCCAAAAACTGCAAACGCTGTTCCTAGCCATTTCCAGCGCTCCCCCATGCCATTTTTAATGTAATACATGGGGCCACCTACGGTTTTGCCATTGCTATCGATTTCGCGGAAATGCACCGCGCATACAGCTTCGGCATACTTAGTCGCCATTCCCACTAGCGCTATACACCACATATAAAATAGCGCGCCAGGGCCGCCGGCGAAAATTGCCGTGGCGACGCCGGCAATGTTGCCTGTACCAATGGTGGCGGAGAGGGAGGTCATCAGGGCATTAAATGGGCTGATTTCCCCATCACCGCGGCCACTTCTGCCTTGCCACAGTTGTTTAAATGCATAGCCAACTTTTCTGAGGGGGATGGCTTTTAGGCCTATCATTAAATAAATGCCGGTAAATGCCAATGCAATCAGCATTGGAGGGCCCCAAAGGATATCTCCGCTGAGTGTGGCGAGTAATGATTCAATATTTTCCATGGTAAAGGGCCTGTTTAGTTATCGCTTAACTTTTACGTAGCTGTCTAACATCGCGCAGTTGTCGCAAAAAGTTCAAAACCAAGTTAGTTGCGAAGTGTACGTTAAAAACATCAAATGTGTATAGGTTCAACAACTTAACCGTTGTTAGATGTGCAAATCAATGTGCCCTGCCAATAAATTGGCATTTTAGTGGTCATAAAATAGTCAAATTTCTGTGAATGGGGTCACACGATTACATTTTCTCACTATTTTGTACAAAAAATGAGCCTATACTCCAAGAGTAGGGTTATAAATGGTTGGAAAGTGACCTTTTCCGTCAGTCAGTAGAAAGAAAGCGGAACACCCTAGATTATTTTGATGGCGGTTATTTGAGGCGTTACATGATACAGAAACCCAGTCTTAAAAGTGTGAGTAGTTTGGTTGATGCTAAGGCTATAACCAAGGCAAGGCATAAACAGAGTGAGAGTACTACGCCCTTTGTGACTAAGCCTGCGCTCTATCTTGAAGTGCGCAACAGAGCTTTGGAAGATTTACATTCTCTTGTTGGGGAAATGTTCTTTCAAGCGGATGACGCATTTTTTGACTACGCCCAAAAAACCACCAACGACCAAGACCATGACGAATGTATGGCAACAATGCGTGAATTACGCTTATTGCGAAAGGGCTTGGAACGAAAGTTATACCAGCAGATTGCCAGGCTATTTAAAGAATTACCCGACCCTGCATCAGCGTTAAATAAACCAACCTTCGAAGCTATTGTGAGCCTGGATGAATTGTCGCTGGTGCAAAACGATGATTTAGAAGAAAGTGTCGCTATTGAGTCGATGGTTGCGCGTGCAGTTAATAGCAACGCCACTAGTTTAATGCAACTGACCATGCGGTTAGATGCATTAACTATGGGGGTCACCGTAACGGCAGCAAATAATCCTCTGTCGCCAAAACATTTGTGTGAAGCGTTTCAGTTAGCGGCGAAGGATTTAGCTTGTGACATAAAGTATAAATTGGTCATCTATAAGTTATTTGAACAAAATGTGTTGAAGAATTTCAACAAAGTGGCCGACAACAGTAATTGTCTATTGGCCAAGGCCGGCGTGTTGACTGACCTGAAGGATACGCCTCGAAAGTTGGTGAAAGCGAATGTTACCGGGTCTAAACCTCAGGCAAATAAATTACCCTTAGAAAATGCTGAGCCGATTAATGCGCAGGAATCAACCCCGTCGGCATCTGATCAGGCTGCGAATGTTTTTTTTGGCCAAATGCAGGAGCTAATGGCCTCCATTAGAGGAACTTCTGTATCGGTGGGTGGGGCCGTGGTGAACCCGATTATTGGTTCATCGCTGTCTTCGGCAAAACCCATCAATCAGGCAGAGTTAGTGAATGTGTTGTCAGGCATGCAGATGACTCAACCTTCTACAGAGAACTCTATCGACGCCTCTTTTGAAAACGGCCAGGTCGCCTCCATTGCAGTACGTGAGATATTGGCAAGCCTACTGCGAGAGCGAGAGGTTAAACAAGGTCCGGAAAAGGTAGAAGAAATTGATGCAGATTTAATTAATCTGGTATCGATGTTGTTCGATTTTATCTTGGATGATAAATGCTTGCCGGTGGCGGTTAAGGCATTGATTGGTCGTCTGCAAATACCTATTATTAAAGTCGCAATGCTGGATCATTCTTTTTTGGGTCGGAGTGGGCATCCTGCACGCAAGCTGTTGAATGAATTGTCTCGAGCGGGTTTAGGTTTGTCGGGTTTAAGAATGCACTTAGCTAAGGACCCGGTTTATAAAAAGATTCAAGATGTTGTTCAGCGCGTACAGAATGAATTTACCAATAATATTGATATTTTCATCACGCTCGAAAAAGACTTTTCGGATTTTATGAATGTAGAAGTTCGCCGTTCGGTGTTAATAGAGCAAAGAACCAAGGCMGCAGAAGAGGGYAARGTTAAGTCTGAGGTGGCGCGAAGGGAAGCCGAACAAATACTGACAACCTGTATGGAAGACAAAAAGCTACCGGTTTCGGTTACCAAAATATTGAATGGTCCCTGGTGTAAGGTTCTATCACTTTCTCACTTGAAGGAAGGGGGCGAATCTAGAGATTTTCAAAAGAAAGTGATTATTGCTAGACACTTAATTAAAAGTGTTACTCCGCCTGCCAATGATAAGGAAAGAAAATATCTGTATGAAATGGTGCCAATGCTACTTGGACGCCTGCGAGAGGGGTTTGAATCGATTTCTTTTAATCCATTTGAGGCGAGTGAGTTAATTACCGCGCTAGAAGCCGTACAAATGGAGGTGCTGAGTGGGCAGCTGCCACAGCATATTGACAAAGAGCCTGAAGATAATGATGCGGTTGACAATTTATTGGATGCGATAGCAAAAGATATCCCTCAGATTAGCCAGTCCGCAAAAAATGTGTCCTCTGGCGTTGTTGCGATTGACCCATCTAAGACTCTAGGCGCAGCAATTTCTACCGTTGAATTGCCTGCGTTGGATGATGCAGATGACGACTATATTGCAGCAAAGGCGGTAGGGGTCGGTAGCTGGGTTAATATCAATGAATCTCCGGAAAAGGGCCCCGAAAGTGCGGTTCGGTGTAAATTGGCGGCATATATTAAGTCAGCAGATCGTATGATTTTTGTAAACCGTAGCGGTATTAAGGTTGCGGAGTACAGTGTGTTGGCATTGGCTCATGCGTTTAAGCGGAAAACGATTGTTATTATTGATGACGCATTGTTGTTTGATAGGGCATTGGAGAATGTTATCGGAGGTTTACGAAAAATTCGCCATTCTTCTTTCTAGAATGCACC
The DNA here is from genome assembly GCA_002402125.1 of Moraxellaceae bacterium. Classification (GTDB taxonomy): domain Bacteria; phylum Pseudomonadota; class Gammaproteobacteria; order Pseudomonadales; family Ketobacteraceae; genus 42-54-T18. The sequence continues at coordinate 6,267 of NVVG01000164.1, read as the reverse complement.
TTTCATAACCTGGCTTATTTGCTCTCGACTATTTTGAATGTGGGCGAGGTAGCATGGGGTAAAGAGTGCAGTACATTCTTATTGTGGTAGAGTTTGTTTTCTGTATTAATCAGACGGGTTTGTGTTGTGAAAAGCGTACCACTATCGATTAAAAATCATATTCTAGAATCAGTTCGTCAAGTTCCCTCCCCCAATTGTAGTGATCGTCCAGATCTGGAAGATATTAGCCTCATTGTGATCCATTCTATTAGTTTGCCGCCAGAACAATATGGTGGGGATGAGGTCGAACGTTTTTTTTGTAATCAATTGCCTGCAACTGAGCATGCGTATTTTAAAGAAATTGAAGGCTTACAGGTTTCCGCCCACCTATTTATACGTCGCACGGGGGAGGTGATCCAATTTGTCCCGTTTGATCTTCGAGCGTGGCATGCCGGGGCGTCTTGCCATCAAGGCAGGCAAAACTGTAATGACTTCTCTATTGGTATTGAGATGGAGGGTACCGATACGGGTAGTTTTGAGTCAGAACAGTACCGACAGCTGGCGAATGTTATTCGGATATTGAGGCAGGCGTATCCACAAATATCTGCCGAGGATATTGTTGGCCATTCTGATATAGCACCAGGGAGGAAAGCCGATCCCGGTAGCGGTTTTGAATGGGGTCGTATTAAACCTAGAAAACGCAGTTGAATCACGAAGTCTATTGTTGCCTAATAATGCAAGCCCTTGGCGCATCAATTGTAAATTTGATAGGTTTGACTAGAAAGGTTAGGGTAGTGCTTACATAGCAAATCGGATAGCAAACAGGAGTGCCAATTGCGGCATGGACATACTGGTAGTTTGTTTTTTGCTCAATTTATTGCGTGTAATTCAGACATGTACACTATAGTTAACATATGACGTTATTAGCCATTCTTATTGCATTATTCGCCACTCGACAGGCGGTTGTTCCCGAATACTTCCGTGAATTACGTTGGAGCGGTCGTTATATCGCCATGTCTGAGCGGGTACTATTTAGAGATATATTTCATCCGGCAGTTTGTTATGGTTTTTTTGTGGTGCCTTTGGTCGCAATCTGTTGGTTTGTTGGTACCTATCAAACCGCATGGTTTTACGATGCGGTAGATTTTGCGATAAGTATTGTGTTGTTGGTTTCCATCATTGGAGATCGTCAACTTGAAAGTGCTATGCAGCCGTTTTTAAAGCGTTGGCAGGCTCAAGAGTGGCAAGCGGCTTATGTGTATGGTGAAAAGCTGTTTCGATACAATAAAATTGCCAGCCCAAGCGATATGCTATCGCAAACAATAACGCTATTTCTATTGCGCCTTAATCAGGTCTTGTTTTCTCCCATATTCTGGTATGTGATTTTTGGTAGTGCTGGTTTGATGATGTACTTGCTTACCTCTATTGCCGCTTTACCTCCCGCGGCAAGGGACGGTATTCAGGTTGAATCAGAGTCTTGGCGAAAGATTGCACAGGAGTTTTTGCAAGCATTAGATGGTATTCCGGCGCGGTTTGTCGCCTTGAGTATCGCTCTATTGTGCCTGAATCGTAAAGCATTTGTGGTGGCATTTCGTCGCTATAGAGCGACCGATCGGGAAGCGGAAATTGTACTTAAACTGGCAACGGCATCGGGATTGGGGTTTTCTGATTTACCCTCCGACCAGGAACTACTTGCATCAGAAGGGTCTGCCAGGGTTCACTCTGTACAGGATTTAAAAGGCAATGTGTTGATTTTTTGGGTAATTTCTATTGCTTTGCTTTCTCTGTTTGGTTTGGCCTGGTAGTGAGTTAAGGTAGGTTATTCCTATGAATGTCTGCTTAGGACTATTTTTAGCGTAAGCGCTAGATGGCGCGGTCTACGGCATAAATAACGGCAAATCCTTCTATCCCTCCTATACTTCTCATTAACGATTAATAATTTGTAGTCAGTATGACGTTTTTCATGACGTTTCTACACTACGATTCAACGGGCATTTATTGTTTGATGGGGGAGTTAAAGCATGGCAACGGGGCGTTTCTATGATGATGTTGATGCCGAGGAAACCAGCGAGTGGTTGGATGCTTTTGAATCGATGCTGCAAGCGGAAGGTCCTGAGCGAGCGCGCTATTTATTAGAGCGGTTATCAGAGCATGCTCGACTAAGTGGCGTTGAACTTTCTAATTTAAATACCCCTTATCTAAATACTATCGCCTCCAATAATGAAGCGCAATATGGCGGTGATCCCTATATAGAGCGTCGTATCCGATCGTTGATTCGCTGGAATGCGATGGCAATGGTGATGCGCGCCAACCTCACCGATGATGAATTGGGTGGGCATATTTCAAGTTTTGCCTCTTCTGCCACCTTACTGGATGTTGCATTTAACCATTTTTTTCATGCACCCGATGAATCTCATGGTGGCGATTTGATTTTCTATCAGGGGCATTCATCGCCCGGTATTTATGCACGTGCTTTTGTGGAAGGGCGGTTGAGTGAAGAGCAGTTGACTAATTTCCGACGAGAAGTTGATGGTAAAGGTCTATCGTCTTACCCGCATCCTTGGTTGATGCCGGATTTCTGGCAATTTCCTACGGTATCGATGGGGTTAGGGCCGATACAGGCAATTTATCAAGCGCATTTTATGAAGTACCTMCACAACAGGGAAYTGATTAATGCGGATAAGCGAAAAGTATGGGCTTATCTWGGTGATGGTGAAACCGATGAACCGGAGTCTCTTGGTGTMATCTCGCTAGCAGGYCGTGAAAARCTKGATAACYTAATATTTGTGGTGAACTGTAACCTGCAGCGTYTGGATGGTCCSGTACGAGGCAATGGCAAGATCATTCAGGAATTGGAAGGCATTTTTCGAGGTGCGGGTTGGAATGTTATTAAGGTGGTATGGGGGCGTCGTTGGGATCCGCTGCTTGCCAAAGATACCACCGGTGTCTTGCGCAAACGAATGGAAGAAGTGGTCGATGGCGAATATCAGGCCTATAAAACCCATGGCGGAGCCTATACGCGAGAGCATTTCTTTAATAAGTATCCAGAGCTAGAAGAAATGGTTGCGGACATGTCCGATGAGGAGATTTATGATCTGAATCGTGGTGGTCATGATCCCTATAAGATGTATGCCGCCTATCACCAAGCGGTAAATCATAAGGGCCAACCAACGGTTATTTTAGCGAAAACCATCAAGGGTTACGGTACCGGTACCGGTGAAGCACAGAACACGACCCATAGCTTAAAGAAATTGGATGTGGAAAGTCTACGAGCTTTTCGTGATCGTTTCGACATGCCGTTTGATGACGACGAATTAGCCAAACTCCCATTCTACCGTCCCGCCGAGGATAGTAATGAAATGCGCTATATGCGAGAGCGCCGCATTGCATTGGGCGGCCAAATGCCGCAGCGTAGAACGGAGTGTGAGACGTTGGAGATACCCGAGCTGGGGGTGTTTGATACTCAGCTTGAAGGCTCCAAGGGTAGGGAGATCTCAACTACCATGGCCTTGGTGCGGATGATGAGTTCGCTAATTAAGCAAAAGGGCATTGGTGACCGTGTTGTGCCTATAGTGCCGGACGAAGCGCGTACCTTTGGTATGGAAGGCATGTTCAGGCAGCTTGGCATATATTCTGCGGTAGGGCAGTTATATGAGCCCGAAGACGCATCGCAGATTATGTATTATCGAGAGGATAAAAAAGGCCGAATATTAGAAGAAGGCATTAACGAAGCGGGAGCAATGTCCGCTTGGATTGCGGCCGCAACATCATATTCGGTGAATGACTACCCAATGATACCTTTCTATGTCTTCTATTCGATGTTTGGATTTCAGCGCATAGGCGACTTAGCCTGGGCGGCTGGAGATTCACAGGCGAGAGGTTTCTTGATTGGTGCAACCGCGGGTCGAACCACATTAAATGGTGAAGGTTTACAACATCAAGATGGGCATGGGCATGTATTGGCATCAACGATACCCAATTGTGTTGCCTATGACCCTACTTACGCTTACGAATTGGCGGTGATTCTTCATGATGGTTTACGCCGTATGTATCAAGAAAAGGAAAGTGTCTTTTACTATTTAACCGTGATGAATGAAACCTATGCTCATCCTGCGATGCCAGAGGGGGTTGAGGAAGGTATTCTCAAAGGCATGTATTTGTTTAAAGAAATAGATGCTGGCAATGATAAAAGCGACAAGGCACTAAAAGTTCAGTTGTTGGGTAGTGGCACAATCTTACGGGAAGTCGAAGCCGCTGCAGAGATTCTTAATGATGTCTATGGTATCTCTTCAAATATTTGGAGCGTAACAAGTTTTACCGAACTGCGGAAAGAAGGCTTAGAAGTGCAACGTTGGAATATGTTGCATCCTGGCGAAACACCCAAAGTACCCTATGTGACAGAATTGTTGCGCGGGCATGAATCCCCTGCGGTTGCTGCGACAGATTATATTAAAACCCATGCGGATCAAATTCGTCCATTTGTTCGTAACCATTATACGTCACTTGGGACGGATGGATTTGGTCGTAGTGATTCGAGAGAAAGTTTGCGGCATTTCTTTGAAGTTGACCGATATTTTATCACTGTAGCGGCACTGAATGCATTGGCAGACAAAGCGCTGATCGATAGAAGCAAAGTGGCCGAAGCGATCGCCCGGTTTAATATTGATCCAGAAAAAGCTTATCCGGCTACTTCATAAACCATCGAATGAGGAAAGATAACGTGGCAGACAACGATGTACTCGTTCCAGATCTCGGTGGTGTTGAAAGCGTAGATGTTATTGAGATTTGCGTAAAAGYGGGCGACCAARTTGCTCAAGAAGATTCTTTGATTGTGGTTGARTCAGATAAAGCAACCATCGAAGTGCCAGCRCCTTTTGCGGGGRMGGTTGCTAAGCTCTCYGTTTCTGTGGGTGATAATCTTAAGGAAGGTGATTTAATTTTGTCGGTAACGACAAGTGATGCTGGTGATRSTRGTGATRGTAGTGATAKYAAACCAGASGYAGMCYYAGTWYCCACCRWTCAARCAGGCTCCGRAATWARTGCCYCAGATGTTGCTGCSGYAGAATCTAYCWWGCAGYTGRTTGARGTKGCKATACCGGATATTGGTGGTRGYGAGGATGTAGAGGTCATTGAAATCAATGTGAGTGTAGGGGACGTGTTAGCGSTAGAAGATRCCCTCTTGGTGTTGGAAACAGATAAGGCRACCATGGAAATCCCYTGTCCCTATGCGGGTACGGTGAAAAAGTTATTGGTTGTTGTTGGCGATAAAGTATCGGAAGGCMGAGCTGTTGTTATGTTGGAGACGGCGGATGCTGGTTCGCTAAAAGTTGAGCTTGCACAGACAACCAGTCAAGCAGACAAACAGGATGCTAACAAAGATGGCAAGGTAAAGACTGCACAGAAAGAAGCTAAAGCATCCGTTGGAATTGAGGCGGCAGTGTTAATACCTGCCGCAACTAAACCAGTACATGCTGGTCCTGCGGTGAGACGGCTAGCCAGAGAATTAGGTGTCGATCTGTCTCAGGTTGTTGCAACGGGTCCTAAAAAACGTATTATTAAAGATGATGTGCATAGTTATGTGAGACGGGTTGTTACTGAAAAGACCGCGATATTTTCAGGCGAAGCTAGTGGATTGCCGGTGTTGCCCGTCATTGATTTTGCCAAGTTTGGACCGGTTGACCCACAACCTTTATCGCGTATAAATAAAATATCAGCCGCCAATTTGCATCGCAGCTGGGTGAATGTACCCCTAGTGACACAATTCGATGAAGCCGATGTTACTGATTTAGAAGAGTTTCGTCGCTCGGAAGCTGAAGTATATAAAGCTAAGGGGATTAAATTAACCCTATTAGCATTTATGGTTAAAGCTTGTGCCAAAGCGTTAGACGAATTTCCTCGATTTAATAGTTCGTTATCTGCCGACGGTGAAACCCTCATATTTAAACAGTACTGTCATATAGGCATTGCTGTTGATACACCCGTAGGGTTGGTTGTGCCGGTAATTAGAGATGCCAATAAAAAAACAGTGTTAGAAATTGCGGAAGATATGCAGACACTGAGTGTTAAAGCACGAGATAAGAAGTTATTGCCAAACGATATGCAAGGAGGCTGCTTTTCTATTTCATCTTTGGGTGGAATAGGGGGCACTGCTTTTACCCCGATTGTGAATTGGCCAGAAGTGGCTATCCTGGGTTTGTCGCGATCGAAAATGAAACCCATCTATCAACAAGGAGAATTTGTACCGCGGCTAATGTTGCCGCTTTCCTTATCCTACGACCACCGAGTGGT
>NVVG01000163.1 GCA_002402125.1 Moraxellaceae bacterium | reverse complement strand
TAGCTACATCACCATTGGCAGTAATGCGATCGGCCCCCACGATGACCCAACCTATTTGCCCAGTCGCCATCAATTGCGCTACGGCGCTATCGACATTGAGCACTACTGGTACATTGTCTTGTTGTAACTCCCAGGCAGTTAGCCGCGCTCCTTGCAACCAAGGGCGAGTTTCACCGGCATAGACACCTTCAATAAGATCTTGTGCATAGGCGGTACGGATCACACCTAGCGCCGTACCATAGCCTCCTGTTGCCAGGGCACCAGCATTGCAATGGGTCATCACATAGGTTCCGGCCTCGCCTTGGCCCCTAATCACATCGGCGCCCAATTGCCCCATGGCGTGATTGGCCGCCAGATCCGACTGGTGGATTTCAATGGCTTCGGTAAGCAAGCTGGATTCTGGGTCTTGATCATGGGCAATTTTCTCGCACACGTTTTTTAGGCGTTCAATAGCCCAGAATAAATTCACTGCGGTAGGCCGTGACCTGGCGAGGGCATCCATATCTTGTTGCAATAACAGCTGCCAGCCCGTAGGACTTTCCTGATACCGAGCCCTTGCCGCCAACACGATGCCGTATGCTGCTGTGATGCCAATGGCGGGGGCGCCCCTTACCACCATCTCAATAATAGAAGTGACTACCTGAGACACCTGTTGATGGGCAATCCATTCCACTTTTGCTGGTAACTGACGCTGATCTAACAAGTAAAGCTGGTCGTTCTTCCATTCGATTGCCACAACGTTACTCTCGGCAACACTATCTACCTGTCTCATCATAAAATTATTTTTGCCTTTAGCGTCGGGGGAAATGTGAATTATATTCTGGCTAGGGTAAGATTGCGCTAATTTTCTACCTAATATAGACCTATCAACAACTATTCGACGGGACATTTAATGGACAACAACACCGCTGATTTAATCATTCATGGCCAATGGGTGTTACCTATCGATGGTCAATGCGTTGATGGTAAACCGGTTGCTCTAGAGAACCACGCCGTTGCTATCAATAATGGCAAAATCATTGATATTGTTCCTAGCAATGACAATCCCTATCAATCAGATAATGTTGTGGATCGCTCCAATCACATTATCATTCCTGGATTAATCAACGCCCATACCCACGCAGCAATGAGTCTATTTCGTGGTTTAGCAGATGATTTGCCCTTAATGACTTGGTTAAACGACCATATTTGGCCTGCCGAGGGCCAGTGGGTAAACGAAGATTTTGTACACGATGGTACCCAGCTTGCTATGGCGGAAATGATCCGCGGCGGCACTACCTGTTTTAGTGATATGTACTTCTACCCCAACATTGCTGCCCAAGCTGCCAACGAAGCGCACATGCGGGCCTCTTTTRCCTTTCCRATTCTTGATTTYCCTAGYGCTTGGGCACAGAACGCGGATGACTATTTACACAAGGGCYTAGCGCTTYATGATKCWTACCGCAATCATGATTTAATTAGCATTAATTTTGGCCCCCATGCTCCTTATACCGTATCGGATGAGCCTTTAGAAAAAATTGCTACTATCTCGGTAGAAACGGGTATGGGTGTTCAAATTCATCTGCACGAGACGGCTCATGAAGTTGACGAGGCGCAAACACAACACGGACAGCGACCTTTGGCTCGACTTGAACAACTGAAGTTGCTCACCCCGCAGTTACAAGCAGTGCACATGACGCAGTTAACCGATGATGAAATCGAGACCATCGCGAGTAATGGTGTTCATGTCATTCACTGCCCTGAAAGCAATCTTAAACTTGCCAGTGGGTTTTGTCCTATTACTAAACTCACAAAAGCAGGGGTTAACGTTGCACTCGGCACGGACGGTGCCGCAAGTAATAATGACCTAGACATGTTTAGTGAGATGCGTACTGCTGCATTATTGGCTAAAGGTGTATCCGGTGATCCGTCATCAACGCCTGCCCATGAAGCGCTAGAAATGGCGACTATTAACGGCGCCCGCGCTCTGGGTATTGATCATTTAACCGGCAGCCTTGAAAAAGGCAAGTTTGCTGACTTAATTGCCATTGACATGAGCGCTCCAGAAACTCAACCGTACTACGATCCATTTTCACAAATCGTCTATTCCACCACTGCCGACAAAGTATCCGATAGCTGGATCGCAGGTCGCCAGGTATTACGCAATAGAGAATTAACCACGCTTAATAGCGCCGAGATTATAGAACGCGCCAAAGCCTGGAAAGAAAAAATCGCCGAGTCTGACGCTGAACATTAAGGAATTACCTATGAGTATCAATGTTGACCCCGCCGAGCTGGCAAAATTTGAAGCTGTCGCCGACAAGTGGTGGGATAAAGAGGGTGAATTCAAGCCACTTCACCAAATCAATCCACTGCGACTGAACTATATCAACGAGCGCACCCCGTTAGTTAAAAAGCGCGTACTTGACGTCGGCTGCGGCGGAGGTATTGTTAGCGAAGGGTTGGCGCAACGTGGAGCCATTGTTACCGGTGTAGACTTGGGGGAAGCAAATCTGGTTACTGCCCGCCAGCATGCTGAGGCCAATGGCCTTAGCATTGAATATCAAAATATTGCGATAGAGGAATTAGCAAGCCAACAGCCTAACAGCTTTGATGTCATCACCTGTTTAGAAATGCTCGAGCATGTACCTGACCCAGCCTCCATTGTTCAAGCCTGTGCCACCTTGGTCAAACCTGGTGGTCATGTGTTTTTCTCAACCATCAATCGCAACCCGAAATCCTATTTATTTGCCATCGTCGGAGCTGAATACATTTTAAATCTGGTGCCTCGAGGCACTCACGAATACATGCGATTTATCAAACCCTCAGAATTAGGCTTGTGGGCACGCGAGGCTAAACTCCATGTGCAAGATGTTAGCGGCATGACCTACAACCCGATCACCAACACCGGAAAGATCAGTCAAGATGCAGCGGTCAATTACTTTATGCATGCCCAGGCTAGTGACGCATGAAACAAAAATCGACACTACAATCGACACTACAATCGACACAACATGCAACACAACATGCAACTCAACCAGCGGCTCAAATTGACGCCATTTTGTTTGACCTTGACGGCACGTTGATAGATACCGCACCAGACTTTGTTCGAGTGCTGAATATGTTGCGAGATGAGTATAAACTTGCCCCCCTCGACCCAGCACTGATTCGATCCCAAGTTTCAAATGGCGCCCGCGCGTTAATTACCCTGGCATTTAATCTGAATGAAGGCGAYGACGGTTTTGCAGTAAAAYTGGARCGGCTGCTCGATCTATATTTGGCAAAYCTTGCAAWAGAGTCGGCTTTATTTGATGGTTTAGACGCGTTATTAACATCATTAGAACAACARAATATTCCYTGGGGTATTGTTACCAACAAACCYCGTCGTTATACAGAACCCTTACTAGCGCAGCTTCAGTTGGCGGAACGTTGCTCTATTGTTATTTGCCCTGATGATGTAACCCATAAAAAGCCCCACCCTGAACCCTTATTAATGGCCTGTGAAAAAATTAATGCCAAGCCTAACCGAACACTTTATGTCGGCGATCACATTCGTGATATTGAATCAGGAAACAGTGCCCAAAACAAAACGATTGCGGTATCGTGGGGTTATATAGATGAAGGTGATGACCTCACCCATTGGCATGCACACCACATAGTCGACACACCATCGGAGCTACATCAGTTGCTTATCAAATCATATGCCCTTCGCCAATAACATCTTAGATCACTTTTCTAGAACGCCATTTTAGAACAACGGAGATACACTATGCATAACTATGTTGCCCCCAAAGAACTTCTTAAAGATAAAGTCATTTTAGTCACTGGGGCTGGAGATGGCATTGGCAAGGAAGCTGCGCTTAGTTTTGCAAAATTGGGTGCAACGATAGTTTTACTGGGGAGAAGCCAGGAAAAGCTCGATGACGTGTACGATTTAATTGAGTCCTCAGGTGGTCCTCAACCGGCTATTGTACCGCTAAACCTGGAATCTGCTGTTGAACAGGAATACCAGCAATTGGCGAATACCATCGAACAAGAGTTTGGCCGATTGGACGGCTTACTGCTTAATGCCGCCATTCTTGGCAGCATCACCCCCATTGAAAACTATCCGGTGGAAGAGTGGACCAAAGTCATGCAAGTAAACGTCAACTCCCAATTCGCCATTACCAAAGCGTTATTGCCGCTACTTAAACAAGCAGAAGCCGGATCGGTCATTTTTACCACCTCATCGGTTGGACGCAAAGGCAGAGCTCATTGGGGAGCTTACGGCGTATCTAAGTTTGCTGTGGAAGGCTTAATGCAAACACTCGCAGATGAACTGGAAAATACCTGCAGTGTTCGAGTTAACTGTATCAACCCTGGTGCAACCCGTACCAACATGCGTGGCAGTGCTTTTCCGGCAGAAGATCCGGCAAAGGTTTGCCGCCCAAATGAAATGCTCGGGTTGTATCATTTCCTCATGGGGAAAGACAGCCTGGACATTCACGGCCAATCATTAGACGCCCAACCTAAGTAAAAAAACTGGATAACCCCCTGTTTTAGCTGGGGTTTCTCTAATCACGCGAAATAGTGACATTATTACCCAAACCCCACCAAATAATTGGCACACCCTCAGGTGGGTTTCAGCCTTAAACCGACAAAAAACAGACGCCAGCGAGTAAACGGTCAGATAACTCGGCGCAAAACTATCCAGTAACCTATTGAATATCATCATATTTTTAATGTTCTGATGAAAAAAACAACACCCCTTTGCAATATTGGCACGAACTTCGCTACTAACCAAGGAAACAGCGGTTATACGCAGTGCACGCGAAGAATATAACGAATACGCTGATTGACTCATTTACATAAAACGGCAAAGCACCAACTGAGGTTGTTTACAATGGCTGCACCAATGACAGCACGGATATTGGATTTTGACACCAGCAAGCTGACTCGATCATATCGTCACAAGTCCAAAAAAAATAAGAGCTCACAATTATCTGCGAGCAGTCTTATTAATCGTCTTGGCACTGTTCTGCAAACCAGCATCGAGCTGGGAGAGATTCTTCACATATTTCACGAGGAAGTGTCCCAACTTATTCCATTTGATGGCTTAGCTTACCAGCACCAGGCTTACCACTACGAGCACTCCATCGGAAAAACCAATGGCCACTCTAGTAGCTATCGACTGCAAACTCCGGATGATTTTCTAGGCGAGCTAAGCTTCCATCGACATAGCACTCGCTTTAGTGAACCTGAATTAGAAACCCTTGAACGATTAATGGCGTGCCTCATTTACCCTCTTCGTAACGGCCTGCGTTACCAAGAAGCCGTTAAGTCCGCATTAACCGACTCCTTGACCGGTGCGGGAAACCGTATCTGCATGGAAAACGTAATGGCTAGAGAATTTGATCTCGCCTCTCGTTACCACCAGCCACTATCGATCCTGATGTTAGATTTGGATTATTTTAAAAAGGTAAATGATCAGTACGGCCATGCCGCTGGCGACTATGTCCTAAAGTCAGTGGTGCGCAGTCTACAGGCCGCCAGCCGCTGTGCCGACATGACATTCCGTTACGGTGGGGAAGAATTTGTTGTACTGCTCAACAAAACAGATATTGCGGGTTCTTGTATTACCGCAGAGCGATTACGTTCAACCATTGCCAACTTGTCCTTTAACTTTGAGAACAATAATATCCCGGTCACCATCAGCCTTGGGGCCGCGACGTTGCGCCATGGAGAAACCAAAGAAGTGTTATTAGACCGTGCCGATAAAGCCCTGTATAGATCCAAGGCAAAAGGTCGAAATTGCATTACTCATGCTGATGAGGAAGAAATGGTTACTGATGCGCAATAGTCTTAGACAACGCTAATCAATAGCAAAAAAGCCCGCTTTCCTCCAATTAAACATCGGAAGAATGCGGGCTTTTTTAGCTTACAATATTAAAACAATTTAAGTCCGGGACCTACGCAAATAACCACCCCGTGGTTTCGTCGTCTTTTCTGTGGCACGGTCTGCACGCACCTTGGCACGACCATACAACCCCGTACGTTTTTTCAAGCCTGCCCCACACAATCGCGCCAATGCATCGATCTCATCCTTAGGCAACTCAATAGATTTTCCGGTTTGCATGCCTCTAGGTAGCACAGCACAACCGTATCTGACACGAATAAGACGGCTAACTTGAATATCTTGCGATTCCCAAAGCCGTCGAACTTCACGCTTGCGTCCCTCTGCAATTAATACGTGATACCAATGGTTATAACCTTCACCACCACTATCCACTATATCGTCAAAACGTGCCTCGCCATCATCCAATTGCACGCCATTGCGCATATTATTCAAGGCCTCTTTGCTGACTTCGCCACGCACACGCACCGCGTACTCTCGTTCAATTTCCGATGATGGATGCATCAGTTGATTGGCTAATTCACCATCAGTGGTGAACAAAATCAGTCCCTGAGTATTAATATCAAGGCGGCCAACCGCTACCCAACGCTCGCCCTGTAATTGAGGAAGCCGATCAAAAACCGTTGGTCTACCTTCAGGATCGGTTCGCGTACACACCTGCCCTTCAGGTTTATTGTAAAGAATAACCCTGCGCAAACTTTCCGACTCGGTCTGAAATTGAACAACCCTACCATCAACGCGTAGCGCTTGCCCATCACCGATTCGATCCCCTAGCTTGGCTAGTTTGCCATTAACGCTCACTCGGCCTTCAGCAATCCATTTTTCCATCGCACGCCGAGACCCTAGCCCCACTCGCGCCATCACTTTTTGTATCTTTTCTGTCATAAAATTATATCCTTCGGTGCTACGGCAAAGGAGTCACTATTGATCGCAAACAAAGTACTAAGCCAAAAAAATTACACAGTAAAATCACACAGTAAAATCAAGGGAGTAAATCGACCAAAAAAACGCCGACTTTACAGTTATGTCATGCTCTAGAGGTACCGCAGGCAACGCTAGAATATCATTATATCTGAGGAATTAGCAGCCCTGTAACAAAGATACACAGTCGACCTGCATTCAGATACAAACAACGTTATTCTGGTTCACCTTGCATCTCATCACTACTTGCGACGTCAGCAGTAACATCGGCAGCAACATCAGAAATCACTTCACCATGTTGTTCCAATTGGCGCTCAACGATTTCTGCCACCATCAAGTCTTCATCTACCTGCGCCGCAGAAGCAACCGCAGCATCCAAGCCATCCTCATCTTCGGATTCCGCATCGCTCTCTTTGCTTTCTTCAAACTGCCGAACAAGATCCGAGAGCGTATTCTTACGCTCACCACTATTTTCAAGGCTTATCTCAGTATCCGCTACGCTGTCCATTGCTGAATCTAGGGTAGAGTCAGTTTCAGTGTTTAGTTCGGCTGTTGATTCAACGCTTAATTCAACATTTGATTCAACGCTTGCCTCAGGCGAACCCTCTGTATCTAACAACTCGCTGTCTTCACTCCCTTTTTCACTCTCTTCTTCACCCTTTTTAGCGCTTGCGCCTTCAGCATTCAACGTAATCGTGCCTTCGGGTACAACGTCTTCTAACTCTAATTCTTCATTAATTTTATCAAAATCTCGAATCTCAGATAATGGCGGCAAGTCCACTAAACCTTTAAGATCAAAATAATCCAAAAAGATGCGCGTAGTTGCAAACATTGCAGGACGTCCCGGTACATCACGATGACCCACCACACGCACCCATTCTCGCTCTAGCAAGGTTTTCATGATATGAGAGCTAACACTCACGCCACGAATTTCTTCTATTTCACCTCGAGTGATTGGCTGGCGATACGCCACCAATGCTAGCGTTTCCAGTAAAGCACGGGAATAACGCACGGGTTTTTCATCCCACAGGCGACTTACCCACTGCCCTACATCTTCTTGTACTTGGAAACGGTAACCGGAGGCTACTTCTTTTAGCACCACGCCTTTTTCTGCGTAATCTTCCTCTAAGGTCGATAGCGCCTCTTTGAATTCATCTTTAGTGGGACGCTCCTCATCAAAAAACAGCCCGCCTAAGCGATCAATACTCATCGGTTGTCCCGCAGAAAATAGTGCACCTTCTACGATTCTCTTAATTTTATCTTTATCCCAAGGCATTCGTTAACTCTCTACAGGCTCAGCATCTTCCAATGCAGAAGTACGGGCTTTTACATGAATGGAACCAAAAGGTTCGTGTTGAATTAATTCCACTAACTGCTCTTTGACCAATTCCAATATTGCAAGAAATGTCACCACGACACCTAAACGACCTTCCGCAACGGTAAAAAGCGATCCAAAAGGAACAAAACGCGCGCCATTCAAACGCTCTAACACCTGCGACATACGCTCCCGAGTAGACAGTCTTTCCCTTTCTACCTGGTGACTTTCAAACATATCGGCTCGTTGCAACACATCCTGCAGTGCCAACAAGACCTCTTTTAAATCAACATCGGGTGGTGGTATTTCTTTTTTAAATCCAGGCGGGGCTACATCGGCAATAAAAATATCGCGACCCACTCTGGGCATCTCATCGATATCTTCGGCCGCGGTTTTGAAGCGCTCATACTCTTGTAATCGGCGAATCAATTCTGCCCGCGGGTCACCTTCATCCTCTTCCTCTTCTGTTTGTCGAGGCAACAAACTGCGCGACTTTATCTCTCCTAATAGCGCCGCCATTACCAAATATTCTGCCGCCAACTCAAAATTGAGCGAGTCCATGAGATCCACATACTCCATGTATTGTGTGGTAATTTCCGCCACCGAGACATTCAAAATATCCAGATTCTGTCGTTTAATAAGATACAACAGTAAATCCAGCGGCCCTTCGAATGCCTCCAAAAACACCTCAAGTGCGTCGGGGGGAATATAAAGGTCTTCAGGCAATTTAGTAACCGCTTCGCCATACACCATGGCAAATGGCATTTCTTCTTGCTTCAATACACCGTCATCAGGAGCACCGGCCACATCAGCCTTTATATCAGGGTTTATTCGCTTGCCCGCTTCCGACACTGCGGATGGTGCAGCCTCTTGTTCTGACAGCAACATCGCTGGTGCTTGTAATTCTAATTCGTCTGACATTTTAGCTACCGGTATGCGAGGCCCATAGACTCTCGAACTTCTTCTAATGTTTGGCGTGCCGCATCACGAGCTTTCTCATTACCTTCGGCCACAATACTCTTCACCAAATCTGGGTCTGCAGTATATTCATTGGCCCGCTGACGGATAGGCTCTAACTCTGCTTGCACGGCTTCAATTAGCGGTTTTTTACAATCCACACACCCTATACTCGCACTTCGACAACCTTCTTGCACCCACTGATGTATGCCTTCATCGGTATACACCAAATGCCACTGCCAAACCGGACATTTTTCTGGGTCGCCCTTATCGGTTCTTCTGGCGCGCGCTGGGTCCGTTGGCATGGTACGTATTTTAGTACTCACATCATCGGGGGCTTCGCGCATTTTAATCGTATTATTGTAGGACTTAGACATCTTACGACCATCCAGCCCTGGCATTTTTGAGGCAGAGGTAAGCAGCGCCTGGGGTTCTGGAAGAATGACTCGACCACTGCCTTCAATAAAACCGTGCAACCGATCCTTATCTGCTAAGGCAATGTTTTGTTGGTCATTTACCAACGCGTGAGCGGTTTGCAACGCATCATCATCACCCTGCTCTTGGAACTTTTTCAATAAGTTACGGTACAGCTTTGCGTTCTTCTTGCCCATTTTACTGATAGCTTGCTCTACTAACTGCTCAAAACCTGGCTCTTTGCCGTATAAAAAGTTAAACCGGCGCGCGACTTCTCGAGTTAACTCTACGTGAGCAACTTGATCCGCCCCAACAGGTACCCTTCCTGCACGGTACATCAAGATATCGGCGCTTTGCAGCAAGGGATACCCCAAGAACCCATAAGTAGCCAAGTCTTTCTCTTTTAGCTGCTCCTGTTGATCCTTATAAGAGGGCACTCGTTCTAACCAACCCAACGGCGTCATCATGGATAACAACAAGTGCAACTCTGCATGCTCGGGTACACGGGACTGAACAAAGAGAGTGACCGAACCAGGGTTAACCCCTGCAGCCAACCAATCTATCACCATGTCCCACACTGATTCCTCAATAATTCGAGGATCTTCATAATGTGTAGTCAATGCATGCCAATCGGCAACAAAGAAGAAACACTCAAACTCATGTTGCAACTCTATCCAGTTTTTCAATACGCCATGGTAATGGCCTAGATGCAAGCTGCCGGTGGGTCTCATACCGGATAATACCCGCTGACCCGAGATCACGGAACTCAATATAAACTCCTGAAATTTAACGTTATTCTTTGATCGAAAGAGATTTTTAGGCGATCTCTGACGTTATGTGTTGTCGATTATAGCGGTATCTATGGCATAAAGGGAGAGGTGTCCCCCTTCCCTTCTCGAATGACTTCAGGATAATCGGAAGTCATATCAATAACAGTGGTACAGTCCATCTCTCCCCAGCCCCCGTCGATGATAAGTTCTACCTGTTTTCCCATAAACTGCGCCATCTCTTCCGGGTCGGTCATGGGATACTCATCGTCAGGCATCTGCAATGTCGCTGTCATCATCGGTTCATTCAATTCTTCCAATAATGCCAATGCTATGACGTTATCCGGGACGCGCAAACCGATGGTTTTCTTCTTGGGATGCATTAACCGCCGCGGCACCTCCGCTGTCGCCCGCAAAATAAAGGTAAACGCGCCCGGCGTATTATGCTTGAGCAAACGATAAGCTATATTATCGACTTTGGCGTAATTGGCCAGCTCGGATAAATCTCGACACAACATGGTAAAATCATGTTTCGCATCCAATTGCCGAATCTGGGTGATTC
Organism: Moraxellaceae bacterium; assembly: GCA_002402125.1. Taxonomy (GTDB): domain Bacteria; phylum Pseudomonadota; class Gammaproteobacteria; order Pseudomonadales; family Ketobacteraceae; genus 42-54-T18. The sequence continues at coordinate 286 of NVVG01000163.1, read as the reverse complement.
GATCCAACGCGCCTTTGTTACCCATGCAACAACCTATGGCATACGCTGCGTCGGTAGGATAGATAGCCACCCCTCCCTTGCGGATGATATCTGCGGCCTGCTTAATCAAGCGTGTTTGCGGGGTAACAGGGTGCACTCTGAAAATTTGCGCCATTACACAAACAACTCCCAGATTGGTTTGCAGTCAGGTGGCAATAGCGGGAACCTGCCCAGTTGCGACCACCCTCCAGTTGGGCCGTGATAATCACTGCCAGTGGAGCCACGCAAGTTGTACTCCTTAGCCAAT
>NVVG01000162.1 GCA_002402125.1 Moraxellaceae bacterium | reverse complement strand
CATTTTCAACATTTGCTTCTATTTCAGAAGAAGAAAAGGAGATTGAGGGATTGAGTGTTTTTCCAAACCCAATAAATAATGGCTTATTGACTGTTATGTTTACTAATTACAAAGCAGATCTTGAAACAAGGTTAATCGTAAGAGATGTTTTTGGTAGAGTTATCAAAACGATTGAAGTTGCCTCGAAAACAACCCGATTCAATATTGATGATTTAATATTAGGTGTTTACCTTATTACCATCGAAACTGAAGAAGGAAGTGTCACAAATAAATTCATTAAAAAATAGAACTGACGTAACATAAGAAATCCTTCAATAAGGATAGAAAGACCTGTAAGACTAAAAGTCTTGCAGGTTTTTTTGTTTATAGGGTTTGAGCCAAGCCAACAATAATGGCTACTAGAACTTACTTTCAATATTTAAGACATTTTTTCAATGAAGGATAAATGCTTGTGTTTTTTCTGAAATTAATGGATTCCCCATAGCATTTGGAAAAGATGTGAACGGTTTTAGAAGAGCTCGAGCCATAATTCATCTGGAATGGAATTAAATATTATCTCATTGATAATTTAAGTGCACTGATTCCTCTTTCAATTCTCCATGTAAATACGTTTTTTCATCTTCCAAATTATTTATTTATTCCTAAATAACTTAAATCGATGTCTGAATTAGTGTAGAGAATCTAATCCTTGCCTACATGAGGTAATAGGACATCCTAAGACATGTTTTAAGACAACTTTGAGAGCTGAGAAAGAGAGCTGACGTACATGAACATCTAGTTTTGCGGAAACAAAAAACAGTTATGAAAAATATGCAGAAAGTTGGCTTGCTTGCCTTAATCCTAATTGGATTCGGCACTTACAGAGCTACATCTCAAACCATCGATGAAGAAATTCTTCATAAAAAGGAAATGAAAATTCGACTGAAAAGCCGGGAGATCATGCTCAACAAAGAAGTGGCCTTTATTGCCAAGAAACAAGAGTCGTACCTCCTGCTTTCTTTTACAAAAATGCCAAAGTGTGATGAACTAATTGAATTAGGCATAAAACCCTTGAGTTATCTTGATGGAAATACAATCTACGCACATGTACCTGATGGCTTATCACTTTCCTCCATTGAAGATCTAATTTGGGCTTCACCTCTAGAGCCAGCTGACAAGATTGAGCAAGATTTGAAAGTAAAGTGTTTAATTAAATCAGAAGATAACCTACATATATTGGTCTATTTACCAAGTGATATTCTACCTTCAGAAGTGGCGAGATTTTGCCATTCACATACAATTGTAGCCGAACCGAACCAGTCTCTTCCTCATTATCTCCTTTCACTTACTATTTCAAAAGATAAAGTAGATGAGTTGGCTGCGGATAACCTTGTTTCTTGGATGGTAGAGACTCCAGAACGGATTAAGTCAGGGCGACCTTTTCACTTTTGTGCAGGAGCATCAAGTAGTTATGGAACTCTGGCAGAATTTGCAACACCACAAAAAWTTGTTACACAAGGATCAGGCTGGGATGGAGCAGGTCTAGGATGTGCCGATGTAAGCTATCATTTTGTAAACGGGACTCCAGATATTGCAGGAACAGAGGAACAGGATATAATAGTTGCTCAAATGGCAAAGTGGGCTCAATATACAGGGATTACGTTTACCGAAACTCAAGAAGCAGGATTACCAAATTCGATTGATATAAAATGGACTTTTAATCAATACCATGATGATGGTCGCAGTTTTGACGGACAGTATGGGTTATTGGCTTTTGCCTTTTTTCCTGAGTTTGGAGGAGATCTATTTTTCGATGAAGCAGAAATTTGGAATGAGCAGCCTACAAAACTTGCAACAATAGCGCTGCATGAGTTGGGACATACTTTAGGATTAAGGCACTCCGCGGATAACAATGCTATAATGTCACCATTTTATAACACACTATTAGTGGGATTACAACAAGATGACATCGATGGAATACAATCTTTATACAGTAGTACTGCTTGTGGCTATTGCACATCCGCAGGTCAAAATGTAGCAGATGAATTCATTGGTAAAGTAGAATTGGGAACAATAAACAATGTTTCTACTGCTCAGGTATACTCAGATTTCCCCAGTATCTCAACAGAGCTCACCATGGAGGATAACTATACTATTACAGTAACCCCAACATGGACAAGTACTGCTTATCCAGAAGGTTATTCTGTTTGGATTGATTACAATAGAGACGGAGATTTTGCTGACGCAGGTGAGCAAGTATGGACAAAAGCACCTGGTACATCTACTTCTGTAAGTGGTAACTTCACCATTCCTTCTAATGCCGCTATCGGTACGACTAGAATGCGGGTTTCTATGAAATGGAATGGAATACCAACTTCATGTGAGACATTTCAATATGGAGAAGTGGAAGATTATACTGTTTTGATTAAAGCATCCGGGCAAGATACTTTAGCGCCAAGCGTTCCTCTTAATTTGTCGGTTTCTAATGTTACAGATACAAGTGCTACTCTTTCATGGGTTGAATCGGTGGATAATATAGGTGTATTGGGTTATGCAATTTACAGGGGATCTTCCCTTATTGGGAGTATTCCGAGCTCTTCTACACCCACATTTGAACTCAATGGGTTAGCCGAAAACACTAGCTATAACAGTATTACAGTAATAGCTGGAGATGAAACAGGAAATTTATCAGAAGCCAGTAATGCGGTAAGCTTTACCACATTAAGTCCTCCAGATACTATAGCACCAACAGTACCTTTAAACTTATCCGTTTCAAACATTACCGAAACTACTGCAACATTGTCCTGGGCCGCATCAACAGATAATATAGGTGTAGCAGCTTATGCAGTTTTTGATGGGACTTCTTTTATTGGGAGTATTGGGAACTCTTCTACGCCCACATTTGAACTTACTGGGTTGACTGCTAATACGGTCTATACATTTACCGTTAAGGCAGCAGATATAGTGGGGAATATTTCTGTTAGTAATGGTTTAGACTTTACTACTGCAACAGGAGTAGTAGCTCCTACTTATTGTGTGTCCGCAGGTCAAAGCGTAACAGATGAATACATCAGTAAAGTAGAACTAGAAACAATCAATAATTCGTCTACTGCACAATCGTATTCAGATTTCACGAGCTTGTCGACTAACCTTAATAAAGGAAATAGCTATACTATAACTGTAACTCCAGCTTGGACAGGAACTGCTTATGCTGAAGGTTATTCTGTTTGGATTGATTACAATCAAGATGGAGATTTTACGGATGCAGGTGAACAAGTCTGGACAAAAGCAGCGAGCACAACAACTCCAGTGGGCGGTAGTTTTACCATTCCTTTAGGAGCAACAAGTGGCCCAACAAGAATGCGAGTATCCATGAAGTATAATGGAATACCTACTTCATGTGAGTCATTTGGATATGGAGAAGTGGAAGACTATACCGTTAGTATTGGGAATTCTACCCCAGATACTCAAGCACCAACGGCACCGTTAAATTTGTCTGTTAGTAATATTACCGAAACAACGGCAACATTGTCTTGGTTGCCTTCTACGGATAATGTAGGAGTAACGGGATACAATGTGTACAAAGGACCAACACTAATTTCTTCAGTTTCTGGAACCTCTTTTGATTTAATAGGTTTAATTGTTGGAACAAGCTATAATGGTTTTACCGTTAAAGCCAAAGATGCAACAGGGAATACTTCTGTAGCTAGTAATAGTTTAGATTTAACTACAACAGCAGCAACAGTCCTTATTTATTGCGCGTCTGCAGGTCAAAGCGTAACAGATGAATACATCAGTAAAGTAGAGCTAGCAACAATCAACAATCCGTCTAATGCACAACTGTATTCAGATTTCACGAGCTTGTCGACTAACCTGAATAAAGGAAATAGCTATACTATCACTGTAACTCCAGCCTGGACAGGAACAGCTTATGCAGAAGGTTATTCAGTTTGGATTGATTACAATCAAGATGGAGATTTTACTGATGCAGGTGAACAGGTCTGGACAGAAGCAGCGAGCACAACAACTCCTGTGAGTGGTAGTTTCACCATTCCTTCGGGAGCAACAAGTGGCCCAACAAGAATGCGAGTATCCATGAAATGGAATGGAATACCAACTTCTTGTGAGTCGTTTGGATATGGAGAAGTAGAGGATTACACTGTTAACATAGTCAGTAGCTCTGCATTTTCAACATTTGCTTCTATTTCAGAAGAGGAAAAGGAGATTGAGGGATTGAGTGTTTTTCCAAACCCAATAAATAATGGCTTATTGTCTGTTGTGTATACTAATTACAAAGCAGATCTTGAAACAACATTAGTCGTAAGAGATGTTTTTGGTAGAGTTATCAGAACGATTGAAGTTGCCTCGAAAACAACCCTATTCAATATTGATGATTTGAATACAGGAGTCTACCTTATTACTATCGAAACAGAAGAGGGGACTATCACAAATAAATTCATTAAAAAATAGAACTGACGTAACATAAGAAATCCTTCAATAAGGATTAAAAGACCTGTAAGACTAAAAGTCTTGCAGGTCTTTTAATTTGTGATTACTCGCACTAAACATAAGTTATTTTAACATCCATCAATGTTCGAACTATTGCACTAGCTCCGAACAGAAAATGAAGGACAGAATTGAGATGATTCAGGATTACTTTGGCTGAATAGCCTACATCAACGATTTATTGGAGAGCAAACTCGTTTTCAACTGTCCATATAGGTGTTTTTTTACCTGATTCTTGCTCGTTCGTTTTTGGTGTAGATTTCTTTTTTCGTCTTAAACATCTTGATTTTAGAGGAACTCGAATACTTGGAATGTCCTAAAACATGTTAGTAGACATCCTAATCATGTATTGAGATAACAAGCTAATAAATAGACATATAAAAACTGACAACTTGCAGTCAATTAATTAATTCAAAAATATACTATTATGAAAAAGAAGAAAATCATTTTATTAATCATGTGCTTTTTATTTGGCACCTCAATTAATGCGCAGCAAGAAGTCACTTCTCCAAAAGCGCCAAAAAATGTTCACGATGTACATTGTGGAGCGGAAAGGTATTTACAACGAAAACTGCTTCAAGATGTAAATTATCAGAATCGCAGAAATGAGATTGAAAGATATACACAACAGAAAATTAGTGAAGGAGAAGTTAATAAAAGCATTAATGGATCCATTATTACTATTCCAGTTGTTGTACACGTGCTGTACAGTAATTCTACTAATAACATTAGTGATGCTCAGATTCAATCTCAAATTACAGCATTGAATTCGGATTTTCGACGATCAAACCCTAGTTCCAGCAATACATGGGCGCAAGCTGCAGATTGTGAAATCGAGTTCTGTTTGGCAGGTATCGATCCCAATGGAAATGCAACGACAGGAATTACTCGAAAATCTACAACTGTTAGCAATTGGTCTGACCAAGATTTAATGAAAAACGCTTCTTCTGGTGGAGTAAGCCCGTGGAACACTAGTGAGTATCTTAACATATGGATTGTTGCTGGATTGTATGCGAATACACCTCAAGGTCCTAGTCCATTTAATGGCTATTCTTCATTTCCTGGTGGGAATTCTGCAGTAGACGGAGTTGTAATGACCTCGAATAAGTTTGGGACGATTGGAACTGTATCATCTCCGTATAATTATGGACATATTACTAGCCATGAAATAGGTCACTTTCTAAATCTGTTTCACATTTGGGGAAACGTACCACAAGGACAAAATGGGTGTAGCTATGATGATCAGGTAAACGACACACCTCTTTGTAAAGAGCCAACTCAAGGGTGTCCGAATGGAAAGACATCCTGTGGTTCTACGGATATGATCCAGAATTATATGGATTATAGTTCTGGGACGTGTCTCGATGTTTTTACTGAAGGACAAAAGAGCAGAATGAGGGTAAATCTTTTACCTGGTGGAGTAAGAGTAAGTTTAGCTAATTCAAACAAATGTGGTGGGGTAACAGCTCCAACGTGTAGCGATGGAATTCAAAATGGGACAGAAACAGGAATAGATTGTGGCGGTTCGTCATGTGCTCCTTGTTCGGTAACTCCAACGTGTAATGATGGAATCCAAAATGGGACAGAAACAGGAATAGATTGTGGCGGTTCGTCATGTGCTCCTTGTTCAGTGACTCCAACATGTAATGATGGAATCCAAAATGGAACGGAAACAGGAGTAGATTGTGGCGGTTCATCATGTGCACCTTGTTCAGTAACTCCAACATGTGTCTCCGTAAATGTTTTTATCACCTTTGATGCATACTCTAATGAAACATCTTGGGTTATCAAAAATAGTTCTGGACAAGTAATCCAAAGTGGTGGTTCTTATGGGAATTATTCATCTGGACAAACAGCGGTTACTAACGTATGTTTACCTCCTGGTTGTTACACATACATTATTTATGATAGTTATGGAGATGGTATTTGCTGTTATGAAGGAAATGGGTATTATACAGTTGCATCGGCTTCTACTATTTTTGCTACGGGATCTTCGTTTGGCTATAGTCAGGTGACTAGCTTCTGTATAGAGGGAAATACTACTGATACCCAAGCTCCAACTCCAGTTAGCTTGTCCGCTTCAGGTACAACTCAAACGACTACAAACTTAACATGGACTGGTTCCACGGATAATGTAGCAGTTACAGGGTACGACGTTTACAAAGGGTCAACTCTGATTGCCTCTGTTTCAGGTACCACGTATAATGTCACTGGTCTGACTTCAAGTACAACGTATGCATTTAGTGTGAGAGCGAAAGATGCAGCTGGAAATGTATCAGCATCAAGTAATGTTGTGAATGTTACCACTTCTGGCGTAGTCCTTACTTACTGTGGATCAGCAGGTCAAATCGTAACAGATGAATACATCAGTAAAGTAGTGCTAGAAACAATCAACAACTCGTCTACTGCACAATCGTATTCAGATTTCACTAACCTATCGACTAACCTTACTAAGGGAAATAGTTATACTATTACTGTAACTCCAGCTTGGACAGGATCGGTTTACGCAGAAGGTTATTCTGTTTGGATTGACTACAATCAAGATGGAGATTTTACCGATGCAGGTGAACAGGTATGGACAAAAGCCGCCAGTACGTCTAGTCCGGTGAGTGGTAATTTCACCATTCCTTCAGGAGCAGCAAGTGGTTCAACAAGAATGCGAGTATCCATGAAATACAATGGAATACCTACTTCGTGTGAGACATTTCAATATGGAGAAGTGGAAGATTATACTGTTAATTTAGTAAGTAGCTCTGCATTTTCAATATTTGCTTCTATTTCAGAAGAGGAAAATGAGCTTAAAGGATTGAGTGTTTTTCCAAACCCAATAAATGATGGCTTATTGTCTGTTGTGTATGCTAATTACAAAGCAAACGTCAAAGCATCGATAGTTGTTAGAGATGTTTTGGGTAGAGCTATCAGAACAATTGAAGTTACTTCGAAAGCAACCCGATTCAACATTGATGATCTGAAATCAGGAATCTACTCTATCTCTGTTGAAACAGAAGGAGGAGTTATAACGAAAAGGTTTACTAAGCAATAACAGTATTTCATCTTTTTGTATCAATAAATTTATAAATCCCCGTGAGATTTTCTCATGGGGATTTTCATTTTTCCACGGTCAATTTGTTACTGCACAGGCCTATAAATCTGACTGCTTTCCAGAAATTGTTACTAGTATAAAATTGAAAAACTGACACGTTTATAAAATGACTTACTATGCTATTTGATCTAAAAAGTTAGTTAAACGAGGTTTACCAATTGAAACTCCTTATAATTAGGGCTTAGATAACTATCACTGTCCCTCCACAAGAAAAGCCAAACCTTTCGGTTTAGCTTTTTTTTGCGGAGGGAGTCGGGTGAAAATCTCTCCAATATTTAAATCATCTTATATTCTGGGCACTCCATTCTTCTGCTTCATGGAATGAGACCCGTTTACCATTATAGCAAACCACAGCAAAAGCATTTGTATATCCGAGATTTCTAATTGTCGCCTCAACTTTAGCTGCTTCATCATGAGATGTGAAAGATCCAATCATATATCGAGTGACGCCTCCATCAATTTTTTCGGTGTACAATGGGCCTAGATTTTTAAAAGCATATATAGAAATATCGTTTGTAAATGCTCCGATTTGAACGCGATATTTTATCCCAGGATCTGATTTAGCAGCTTCATCAGAACTAACTGCCAAAGATGCTAGCGCATCAGGTCCAGTAATCTTAACTCCATCAACTTGGGCAAATCCCGTGCGATCTTCATATTGTAGATAATATACCTTTTCCTCATTGATGGTAATTTTGTACACGTTATCTCGATGTATTTTTAGGTTTAAATACGACCCAACAATACTTTCTATTTTTCCCAAATCGTCGCTATCCTTAATCGCCACTATTTTGCAGCCAGTAATTGGTTCGTTTGCATTCAAGGTATAACTTACCATGTCTTCTTGCGCATAACTATTAAAGCAAATTGCCATAAATAATGTGCTATATAGTAGTGTGATTATTTCTCTCATAGTTTCTAGATATTAATTGTTACGATCGAAATATATATGAGAATCAGTATAGAGCGAGGAGCAATCTTCCCAAAGTCCATAATCCATTTCCCAATGCTCAAAAATTGAAATGCCATCTAAAATCACTTTGTAATTCTTCTGACTCTTAATTAAAGATTAAGAGCATTGTATTTCCATCGTACGCTGTTTTTCTTTTCTAGCACTTGACCTTATTACACTTGATTGCGGAAAACATCACGTAGGGAAATTTAATCCCTGTGTTCGGAAATTTCCCATGGTACCTTGGTAGCAAGCTAGCTTAGATTTAGGGGAATAATATTCACCCAAAACTATTATCTATGCAACGAAAAAAAATAATATTCCTAGGTATCCTCCTCCTTGGCTGTAGTCCATTTGGATTGTATGCCCAAGAAACGACCCTAGGTGGAGGAGGAGATGCAACGGGCAATGGCTCATTTAGTTACTCAATAGGTCAAGTGTTTTACATCACCAACTATGGAGCCGATGGTACAGCCTCACAAGGCGTACAGCAGCCATATGAAATATCTTCAACTGTTGGAGTGACCGAGTACGATGCTATCACTTTGGACTTTGAAATTTATCCAAATCCAACAACCGATTATTTAACCTTAAATGTAAACGATTTTCCCCTCGATGAATTGGACTATGTCTTATACGATGTGAGCGGGAGAGTACTTGATGTCAGAAAGATAAATCAAAACAATACAATTATTGAGATGATGAATTTTCCTGAATCAACTTATTTTCTAAAGGTAAGTAACGGAACAACTACCATGAAGACTTTTAAAATAATTAAGAACTAAAACTTGTCAACAATGAAACAAATAATAACTTTATTAGGAGCGGTATTATTTACCGTGAGTGCATATGCTCAAGCACCACAAAAAATGAGCTATCAAGCAGTAATTAGAGATGCGAGTCAATCTCTAATCACAAATCAACCTGTTGGAATGCAGATAACGATTGTGAAAGACTCGGTCAATGGACTGCCAATTTATGAAGAAACTCAAACACCTACTACTAATCTCAACGGATTGATCAGTACAGAGATTGGAACTGGAATCGTTGTATTTGGGAATTTCGCTACAATCGATTGGTCAAACGGACCATATTATATAGTAACCGATATGGATCCAACAGGAGGTACAGCTTATAGTATTTCAGGAGCGAGTCAAATGATGAGCGTTCCTTACGCTATGTACGCTGCAACTTCAGGAAGCTCTACGCCAGGACCGCAAGGACCTACAGGAGCAAATGGATTAAATGGTACTAACGGAGCAAATGGTCAACAAGGTCTACAAGGACTTACAGGAGCAAATGGATTAAATGGTGCAAACGGGGCTAATGGTACCGACGGTTTGGATGGTGCAGCAGGTCCTCCAGGACCAACTGGTTTGACCGGAGCTGATGGAATTGATGGTGCAGTAGGACCACAAGGACTAATTGGTTTAACCGGAGCAAATGGAGTCGACGGCTTGGATGGTCCAATAGGACCTCAAGGACCAACAGGTTTAACGGGAGCGAATGGAACTGATGGAATTGATGGAGCAGTAGGGCCACAAGGACTCATAGGTTTGACCGGCGCAAGTGGAGTCGATGGTTTGGATGGTCCAGTAGGGCCTCAAGGACCAACAGGTTTGACCGGAGCGGATGGAGCTGACGGGATTGATGGTTCAGTTGGACCTCAAGGACCAATGGGATTACCAGGATTGGATGGAGCAGTAGGAGCTCCAGGGCCAACAGGTTTAACCGGAGCGAATGGAGCTGATGGAATTGATGGTGTAACAGGACCACAAGGACTCATCGGATTGACCGGAGCAAATGGAGTTGATGGTGCAGTTGGGCCTCAAGGACCAATGGGTTTACCAGGCTTAGATGGTGCAGTGGGGCCACAAGGACTCATCGGATTGACTGGAGCAAATGGAATTGACGGAGTTGATGGTGCAGTAGGGCCACAAGGACCAACAGGTTTAACAGGAGCGACTGGTGTGGTGGGACCACAAGGACTAATTGGTTTGACTGGACCGAATGGAATTGACGGAGTTGATGGCGCAGTAGGGCCACAAGGACCAACAGGCTTAACAGGAGTGGCTGGTGCAACAGGACCACAAGGACTCATCGGATTGACTGGAGCAAATGGAATTGACGGAGTTGATGGTGCAGTCGGACCACAAGGACCAACAGGATCAACAGGTTTGACCGGAGCGAATGGAGCTGATGGAATTGATGGTGCTACGGGACCACAAGGACTTATAGGTTTGACGGGAGCAATAGGACCACAAGGACCAACGGGTTTCACGGGAGCTGATGGTGCAACAGGACCACAAGGACTCATCGGATTGACTGGAGCAAATGGAATTGATGGAGTTGATGGTGCAGTAGGACCACAAGGACCAACTGGTTTGACAGGTGCAAATGGCGCTGATGGAATTGATGGAGTAACAGGACCACAAGGACTAATAGGTTTAACTGGAGCGAATGGCATTGATGGAGTTGATGGTGCAGTAGGACCACAAGGACCAACAGGATTGACAGGCGCAAACGGTGCTGATGGAATTGATGGTGCAGTAGGACCACAAGGATTCATCGGATTGACGGGAGCAAATGGTGCTGATGGAGTTGATGGTGCAATCGGACC
>NVVG01000161.1 GCA_002402125.1 Moraxellaceae bacterium | reverse complement strand
AACAATTTATAATCTTCTTCCACTGCCCAACGTTGATGATATAAGTCTTTAAATATCTCTAGCGGATAATTTTTCTGATCCACTAAAGACGTCATTAGGACCTCGATTATTCCAGAAGGTAAACTTACCTTAACCAATCGAATATCAATGGGATCAGTAGATAATCCATCTTTTCTACAGCGGACTAGTGATTTTTCCGTACAAGGTATCGAAACAACAATATCCTCATCGTCTGAATAGTAAAATGACGACAAGATGTTAGATGCATCGACCACGGTTCTCATGCAAAAGTTAACCCCTTTTTTCTTATGCAGTGTAAACATCCATGTTGCCGGATAACCCCTGTCGTATAGGACTAAATCATCAATTTTAGCATAATCCAAATGTCTTACTGCAAGATCTCGCTCACCTACACGGTAAGAATCTATTTGTACATCAATACTAATTTTGTTTTTCACATCATAGAGTTGTGAGAAACGGACCGCTGGATTGTAAGAAGATTTTCGGGCCTTTCCAAAATGATCAAAAAGTTCTTGTGACTCCGGCAATTTTACCACCGAACCATCAACAGCAAGCAAGCGAAATCCTTTCCATCGATTTATCTTTGCCGTGCCATAGAACGTTTCTACTAAGGTTTGGTTCAAAGATTTAAATGCACTGTGTGAAAACTTCTTTCGGGCTTTACAAAACGCTGCAGCAGTAACAGATTGCAGGGCCACTGGACAGTCATGAACTACTTGAAAGAATCGATTTAGCTCACTTTGCAATGAACCATTAACAATGTTCAACATGAAGCACAGAAGTCGAGGGAAAGTTAATTTACGATTTCGGGTGAAATCCTTTTCGGATTTTCGGTGCTCTGTAAGAAATTCAGCGGAGTGAATTTTGTTGTTTAAATTGTGAGCTAATTGTGTCAAGCAATGAACAAGTAGAAGTGTTTATTTGTGAGTTCATTCGTCATCCCCATATTGAGTTAAGTGCTAAAGCCAAAATAGTACTGGTAACTCTCTAAAAACAAAAGCATTTCCTTAAGTTAATGGCATTAATAGGGCGTTAAATGCCATGTTTTGAAGCGGCCTAGAGCGCCAGTTTGGGAGATATTCAGCCTTTTATAAACTCTGAATATCCATTCTATACAAGGTCAATACAGCAGGATTGCTATCAGATGACGTCGTTTGCTAACAACGCCTATGGGTTTCAACACGAAACCGTAAGTTGTGGTTAAGCTCGGCTAGGATGATACTTTATTACTCGCCCACTGCAAATTGCACCAAAGTTTACTCTGGTAACTCTTCAAGGCGAAATCACTAGTTTTTTAACGAAATCAGGACCTCTCACGCCGTACAAATATAAACCAGTCACTTTGACGATAATACCTGCCTAGACCTCATCTCTTCCTGTTGCCAATTTTGATGAGCTTTTAATGTTTTCTTCTAGCACTTGATATAGGTTTTGTTTGTTTAAGGGTTTACTTAAAACACCATCGCAGCCAGCTTCGAGTGCTTTATCAATTTCATCTTTATCAACTTCAGCGGTCAATGCATGTATTGGGATTTGATAGTGTTTTTCTCGTAAGTATTTAGTCGCTGACAGTCCGTCCATGTTGGGCATATTAATATCCATCAATACTAGATCAGGTAAATATATGTCACAAAGATTACAGATTTCTACGCCATCGTTAGCCACAATGACCGTTGCGCCTGTTTTCTGAATGACTTTGGTGATTAGCTTTTGATTGACTATATTGTCTTCGGCTAGATATACAATCCCCCTTATTATTGGTACGTATTTTTTATTTTGCTTGTCTTTGTTGCTGGGTGGTTTGTTTTCCAAAAACTCAAGATATTCATCGACTCCACTATTTTTCATGGTTTTGATATCTATCAAAGCCGAATCTTTTTTCGCCTTCGCACTAATTGTAAATACGAAAGAGGATCCCTTGCCGACTATGCTTGTGGCAGAAATCTCACCCCCCATAAGATCGACCAAATTTCTGGATATGGTAATACCTAGCCCGCTATTTTCAGGAGCGTATTTTATATAGAAAATATTATCCAAGAGATCTTTTTTAATACCTCTTCCAGTATCAGAAACCATAATCTTAAGTTTATCATTTTCCCAGGAGAGCTCGATTTTTACAGATCCTGTATCGGTATTGCTGAATGCGTTATCGCATAGGTTTCTAACCACTTGTGCGATACGTGTCGGGTCCCCTTTTATAACTGCTGGAATCTCACCCGTATAAGAAATATCGAAAGCCACACGCTTTTCTGATGAAACGTCGATATAATATTTGTGGATCTCATTGAAGATCTCCTCTAAATCAACATCAATCTTTTCAATATCGAACTTTTTGGCTTCTAACTTTGAATAATCGAGTATATTGTTAATTAGTGAGAGAAGGCTTCTAGCGTTATTTACAATTGTGTCGATATAGAAATTCTTGTCTGCTTTGCTGTATGATTTCTCATGCAATATCTCACTACAGCCGATGATTGCGTTTAACGGGGTTCGTATTTGGTGATTCATTATTGATAGAAACTGCCCTTTTTCCTTTGTTGAGGATATCGCAAGCTCTTTGTTTAATCTTTCTTTCATGCCTGCTCTTATGGCACTCTCTCTCTCCTTTTCTTCCGTCATGTCAATAACGGTACCCTCTATGTAACGAGCATTACCGTAATCATCAAAAACCATTTTAGCTCGATGACTAAGCCAGAGTGGTTTACTCTTCTTAATCGAGAACTCCACATCTGCGTTTAGATAACCGTCTTCAAGGATCCTGCCAAATCTACCTTCTTCGGTATCAAATAGTGCATTTGCGATGACGTTTTTATGCTTCAACAATTCGCTTTTCTTGTTATAACCCATTATCGTAGCCATCGAGTGATTAACACCTCGAGTATGTCCATTCAAATCAATTTGATACATTCCTTCTAAAGAATTATCAAAAATGGATTGAAATCGTGACATATGACGCATGGCTTTTCTCTCAGCGTTTAGCGTCCAGCTGGTTTCCCTCTTAATTCTGTTCGCTAACGCAAATGAAAGCAGTAGTGCTTCCAAAATAATTCCCATCGGGGCTGATGCAATGGTAAATGCAGTAGCAGGAAGGACCTCGTTAATCATCAGAGCGTAGGTTAATAGTCCGACGATATTGAGGGTCCATGCAAAGAAGAAGTATTTTGCATTTTCGTTGCCTTTTCGCCAGCTATAGAGGCTGACGACCATGGCATATATCAAAAAGAAAAGGGCAAACGAAGTAACCCAGAGTATGGATACATGGTCTCTTCTAAATAGGCTAATAGCCAAGCTAATTAGTACTATTTGTCCACAAACCGTGTATGTTTTATGGATAAACGGGTGTTCTTTCTTCAAATTTAAAAAATATTTAAAAAATAATATACCGAAATAAAATGCCACCCAAATTATCGATGCCAGCCATTCTTTGCCAATTACTGTCAAAAACCACCCTAAATGAATCGTTCCGTGACCAGTTTCTATCAACTGAAAAAGTGTGACAGGGGCTAAATACATCACATAATAGAGGTAAGTAAGATCCTTGGTGGAAATATAAACGAACAGATTGTACAGCAAAAGAACCAACATGCTTCCGTAAAAAACCCCATAGATAAACTCCTCCCCCGCCACTTTTTCGACAAATGCTGGCGGACTCCATACATAAAGCGCAACTTGAATTGACGTTGCTCTGTTGTGTATTTTTAAGTAATAAGTTTTTTCTTCGCCCAGGCTGATTTCAATGGGAAATACACTGTTAACATGCAGGATTTCTCTTTTAGAAAAATCGCGACTGAGATCCGATGCCTGCATGCTAAAGCTACCATCCGGCCGCAAGCTGTAAAGCTCCGCGGTATCCAATAGGGACTTAGCTATTTCCAAATACAATTTTTTGGTCTTTTGAGTGTTTGGGTAGGAATCAGGATACTCTAATTGGAACTTCAACCAATAGGCACTGGGGCCTATGCCTAGATTCAATATCTTTTGCCTATTCACCACAAAGTTTTGTTGATGGTCTTTAGATGATATTTGTTCGATAGTGAGTCTATTTTCTGCGTCCGTTAAAACGCTCATATTAAGGTTTAATGGGTAGCTATCACTATTATACAAGCGTACAGGAAGTACTCCATCCTCAGACAGCGCTAGACTGCTGCCAAAAACCGACAGAACTATAAGAAAACGGTATAAAAAAGCAAACACTCTACTCAAAGAGGAATATCCAAGTAATATTAACGCCYGTAAATAACACTAKCTGTAAACAGTGRTCATTTAATCCTCTCTTAGTATAGGTGTCTTTGTAAAATCGGGTGTTACATTATGTATTTGATAAGAAAAATACGCTGGTATGTGTCGTGTGAAGGTACTGCGACGGTATAAGCCCCATAATTCAGCAAAAGAGTTGCTGGATATTGGTAATAGTGCTGATTTTGACTTTTGAGTGATGGTTTTTTTTTATGTTCAGTTACACTTGTAAAAGAACATTTTTAGATCACTCAATGCATAACATCATCACATAATATCGTCACATAMAATCAAACAAACCTATCGCGGTACAACTGCAGCATTACTCGCGATGAAAAACAGTCAAATAACTATAAATATGACCTCTGAAAACCTAACAAAAGATATCTATAAACATGGCCGGGCTCATTTGAAGGCCATTCTTAATAGTTACTCCGAAATATTCTTCATGCAGGGTCCTATTAGCGGCCTGATATTATTGGCAATCGGTTTCTTAAACCCCAATACCGCTATTTCTGGTCTCATTTCCGTAGTAGTCGCTTATGGGTTTGCGCATTTTGTAGGGTTCAAGTATGAATTCTTAAAATCCGGATTCTACACTTACAACCCCTTGCTTGTTGGGCTTGCGATAGGTCACTTGTTTCAGATATCGGAATTAAGTATATTATTTTTGGCGCTAGCTAGCATACTCACGTTCCTCCTAACCGCGATGCTTGCCAATCTATTTTACCTCTACTTAGGCTTACAAATACTCAGTATCCCTTTTGTTATTGTTAGCAGCATGGTTTATTTAGCTGCCGGTAGGTTTCCCAACCTGTTTGTAAACGACCTCTATCAACCGATTTTTTATCAGGATTTTATCTTTCTTCCGGATTATGTAAATGCGTTCTTTAAAGCGGTTGGTTCTATTGTTTTTATGCCGAATGCATTGTCGGGGTTGTTAATTTGTAGTGTCGTTCTGCTTCGTTCTCGCCTGCTATTGCTGTTAGCAATACTGGGTTTTGGTGTTGGCACCTCGATACATGGGCTATTTGTGGGGTCCATTCAACAAGCTAGTGTTGATATTAGCAGTTTCAACTATATTCTTATTGCCGTCGCACTGGGTGGGATATTTAATTTGCCGGCTATTAAAAGTTACCTTATTGCCATTATCGCGGTCGCACTTTCCACCATTTTGATCAGTGCCGTGAACGCATTTTGGGCGCAATATGGAATCCCTGTATTTACGTTGCCGTTTACTATAATAACGCTCTCTTTTGCGTACATATTACAACTTGTAGGATACCCAAACAGGCCTGTGTTATTTAAGGCCACTCCAGAAGAAACACTCGATTATCATCTAAGCAATAAGGATCGCTTTCCTACAGAAGGGTTTAACATCAACCTTCCCTTTTCCGGCAGTTGGACTGTATGGCAGGGTTTTGATGGTAAATGGACTCATCAAGGTATTTGGCGTTACGCCTATGACTTTGTTGTAATGGATTCGCAAAACAAGTCATACGCCAATGAGGGAGCACGGCTAGAGGACTATTACTGCTATCGACAGCCGGTACTATCGCCGGTACGAGGGCGAGTGGTGCGGGTGGTTAACTATTTACCGGACAACCCAATAGGTAGCGTCGATAGCATCAATAATTGGGGCAATATGCTGATGATCCAGGATGAGCGAGGCGTCTATGTAGAGCTTTCTCATTTCGCAAAAGATAGTATTGCTGTTTTTGAAGGGGGGTGGGTGGAGCCAGGATCATTCCTCGGTCTATGTGGTAATTCTGGTTACTCTCCTCAGCCCCATATCCATGTTCAAGTACAGGCGAGCGAGGTCATTGGTTCTGCGACCATGCCATTTAGTTTCGCTCAATATGTAGAAGGCTCTCAATATCATTCCCATGGCCTTCCCTACGAGGGCAAAACAATTAACAGTGCGTTGAGTGTGCCCTACTACGATCAACTTAGTACCTTTTTGTTAGATGAAACCCTCAGATATGACGTGTTTATTGAGGGTAAGTTAAGTAAAACTATTGATATTCGCGTAGCTATGGCTGTTGATTCTACTTTTTACTTTTACCGAGGTGATTCGAAATTATATTTCGGGAAATTACACGGCAGTTTTTTTGTATATCATATGGATGGAAAAGACCCTTACCTGAGAATGATATATCTTTCACTGGCATCGCTTCCTATGCATTATGAGGCAGGAATGTTTTGGAAGGATTCAATATCCAATACGGTTACTCAATCCACCTGGATGGCGGCTTTTACTTCATTAGCAAACGCATTTTTGTTAAAGCCCATCATTACTACTGCGCAGTATCATTTTTCTGACGAACACACTATAAAGGGACGCATTAGCAATTCATTCTTTAGTAGTGTTCTTGAAACAAGCATTACTTTGGATCCATATTCCAAATTCACGTCCATCCAACTTGATAATATTGAGCTTAAACGAATTGACCATGAAAAATAAAACAACGACAAGAACAGTTCTTACTCTAATGCTCATTTCGGGTATATCGCTGATCAATAGCAGCTTCGTATATGCTGAAAGTAAATCCACAACTTACTGGGAGGACTACTATTCGTCTTATAATTACGAGAATGTTGGTGATTGGTCCAATAGTATTAAGGCGCTGCTAATTCTATACAAAAAACACCCCACTAATTACACGTTAAATTTACGCCTGGGGTATTTATATTTCGCAGATAAAAAATACGCAAACTCTATTGAGCATTATGAAAACGCTATAGAGGCAAAACCACACTCTATGTCGCCATTGATTGGATTAATTCGGGTGAGAAATGCCCAGGGGCAATACACTAGATCAGTCGAAGTTGGTTATCGAATCACAAATATCGATTTCTACAGTTACTACGGTAACCTTAGTCTCGCCTACGCTTTACGCATGAGTAAGAAATATGAACTTGCGGAAAAAACAACCCTAAAATTACTTGCGCTATACCCAGAAGATGTCAGTTTTCTACAGGAATATGCTCTCTTGCAGGTTAATCAAGGTGAATTGAATAAAGCCACTGAGGCATTCAATTACGTTCTGTTGCTTGATCCGGAAAACGTCCTGGCAAAAGAAAACCTAAGCGCACTACCAAAAAAATAGCCCATAGAAATTAGAAAATAGAGACAAAAAGAATGAGTTATCACGGAAACTTTTTTGACATAGAATCTCAGCGATTAACGCTATGGTCAATATTAAGCAGTGGCTCATCAGGTGCCGTTGAGGTTACAAAACCTACAATTGATGCGATGCAAGAACTAATGCAAATCGAGCGTTTTTGGGCCTATCCTGGCTTTGAGGTGATGGGGCAACTTCAAAATTATGTTAATGCTCATCAGCCTTCACTTTTTCATCAGTTAGCAAAAAATACTTATGATGTACTAATCAACGACAGGCATCGTAAACAAGCGTTCAAACCGTTTAAAACCAACTTAATGCAATTAGATAGGCCTAACGTCCCCCACTCAAATGAGCTGGTTGCGAAAGACAGGCGCAAAGGCTCTAACAAGACCTATTTTGAAGTGCTAATAGTTCACCCGTCTCCTATGGACTATGAATTACTATACCGAAATTCACTGGCTACTTTCAAAACTGAGCGAGACGAGTTTGTTTATGACATTCTCTTTGTGGGCAATACGGCAGATGCAATAACTGCATGTTTGGCCAACCCAAGCATTCAGGCCTGTGTGCATGTACCGGGTTACGTTTGCGATAATCCCAAGAAAAATGGTTCCGCTGGGAACGATTCATTCCTACATACATCGGGCATTATATTAGACGATATCGCCGAAGATCCATTGTTTGGGTTGACTCGCGCACTTAAAGTGATTCGACCTGAATTAAACCACTATTTGATCAGCGAACTCCCCCCTGCTGAGCTTTTTCCTGAGACTAGAACGTTATTTGATCGCGTATTTTTTCACATCGATCCATTTCAGGATATTCACTTGGCTCTATTAAGTGGCATCCGTGAACGTTACATAACGCCGTTTTTTGATGCACTAAGGGCTTATAGCCGAAAACCCAAAGGGGTGTTTCATGCTCTTCCCCTATCTAGAGGCACGTCCATTAAAGATTCTCATTGGATTACTGATATGTTGGATTTTTATGGTCCAAACATATTCCTTGCTGAAACATCTTCTACTCAAGGTGGCATGGATTCGTTATTAGACCCGAGAGGCGCGATCAAACAGGCTCACGACAAAGCTGCCCTGGCTTTTGGCTCAATGGAGACGTTTTTTGTTACCAATGGTACTTCTACATCAAACAAGATTGTCATGCAAAGCAATCTTCAGCCTGGTGATATCGTATTAATTTCCGCAGATTGTCATAAATCAATCCCGTACTCCATTATGCTATCTGGGGCATTCCCAATTTTTCTTGAAACATACCCTTTGCGAGAATACGACCTTTACGGTGCTGTTTCGCTATCAAGAATAAAACAAGTGTTGTTAGATCTAAAAAAGCAGGGGAATCTACATCGAGTAAAACAAATCACCCTGACCAATTCTACGTTTGACGGACTGATATATAACACTCAACGGTTTATGATGAACATCCTCGCCATAAAACCCGATATTATTTTCCATTGGGATGAAGCCTGGTTTGCATTTTCTTATTTTTGCCCACTATACGTTGGTCGCACGGCAATGAGTGTAGCAGCTCAGCTAACCCAAACCTTTCAATCTAAGAGCTATGATGAGCGGTATGAAGCATGGTGTAAGGAATTCCCTGAACGAGAAGATCTAAGTGATAAATCCTGCCTGACATCGGAATTAATGCCTGACCCTAAAAAAGTGAAACTTCGCGTTTATTCAACCCATTCAACGCACAAAACATTAACAACGTTCCGTCAGGGATCTATGTTGCATGTGTATGATACGTTATTTAATCGGGATCTTTTCCTTGAAGCCTACCGGATGCACACATCGACATCGCCAAATTATCAAATAATAGCGTCATTGGATGTTGCTAGGCGCCAAGGTAGCTTAGAGGGATATGAAAGGGTTAAGCGCTCTATTCGTCTTGCTCTAATATTACGAGATAAAATCTCTTCGTTAGCGATACTGGCACCTTTTTTCCGCGTGTTGAATGATGACGACCTGATACCGAAAGCAAGTCAGAGTAACAGTGAGTTAGCTCCAGAGTGCTATCAGTATGCAGATATTGGAAGGTTATGGGGTAATGCGGAGTTTGTAGTGGATCCCACTCGCATTACTCTCGATGTAAGTGGTACCGGCATGGACGGTAGTAATTTTAGAGAAATGCTAATTAACAAATATGACATTCAGGTTAATAAAACCTCACGTAAAACTGTTCTATTTATTGTGAACATAGGAGCAGATGAAGCAACCATAAACTATCTAATCGATGTCTTGTGCGAGATCGCTGGCCGTCTAACAACATCAAAAAATCGCGTACCCATGACGGTCTTGGAAGACAGTGTTGAGCAAATAATTGATTTACCTCAAAATAGGCAATTTCACCCCAGTTTCACCCCCTATTCTTCCGAGGTCTTTAGCTGTATCGACATGCGATCTGCATACTATGGGGCGTTCAATGATAAAAACATTAGGTTTGTACCTCTCAACAATGAGACGATAAAAGATGTAATGAATGAAAAGAAACTGGTTTCAGCATCATTTATCACGCCCTACCCTCCGGGATTCCCTGTTGTCGTACCGGGCCAGTTAATTACACACGATATATTGCTGTATTTACAAAAAATGAAGATTAAGGAAATACACGGTTATCAATCGGATCTCGGATTAAAAATATTCACCGAAGACTATTTATCTTCGCTGTAAGGAAAGGTTATGACGACAGTTACATCAGTAAGTGATATTAAGGCGTACTTCGCCAACACTGATACACCTTACTATTTCATCAGTGCAAGTAATTTTAATTTGATGAATTTAGAACAGTGGGTGAAGAATTGGAAAAACGTTAATTTTATTAATTGCTACGATGGAAGTAATCCTAGTGTTTTTGTTCCAAGCACCAGTGGCACGCCCGTGCTTGATAGTATTGAATCTATTAATAGTTTTCTATTAGGCCACAAACAGGTCGTCGAGGATATACAGGCCTCTGGAATAGATTCAGATAATCACGGCAAGGCCATATTTCTATTCTTTGATGAAGAGATTGAGAAGGTGTGTGACTCGCTCAATATTGATATCTGCCTACCGCCCAACAAATTAGTAAAACAAATCGATAATAAGATTACTACCACGGAAATAGGCAACGAAGCCGGCGTAGCCAGCGTTCCAAACGCTCTTGAGTCTGTAGATAGTTACGCCACCCTAATGGAAATCGCAAAACAGAACAATCTGGGGGAAAGTTTGGTTGTACAAACAGCCTACGGTGACTCTGGTAAAACAACGTTCTTTATTTCAGATGAAGCTGATTATGATGCTGTTGCGGATCAAATTGTATGTGAAGAGAAAGTTAAAATAATGAAATGTATTCGATGCGCTGGTACGGCAATCGAAGGTTGTGCAACGCGAGCGGGAACCTTTGTTGCACCGTTACTAACAGAGTTGATCGGGTTCGAAGAATTAACGCCTTATCGTGGAGGCTGGTGTGGAAATGAGTTATACCAGCAAGCGTTCAGCGACGATGTCCGTGCTAGCGCATCCAAAATGACAGAAAACTTAGGTGACGCTCTCTATAGTCGCGGCTACAGAGGGTACTTTGAAGTGGACTATCTCATTGATCTTGATACTGGAGAACTGTATCTAGGAGAGCTTAACCCGCGTATAACAGGTATTAGCGCAATGACTAACATGTCTGATTACGCCTATGACTCAATACCACTATTTTTGTTTCATCTGCTCGAATATTCTGACGTGACTATTGCAATGGATCCCGCTGAATACAATCAAACCTCATTAACAAAGGGGGCAAACACCGTCAGTAGTCAGATAATTCTGAAGTACACCAATCCAACAATCCTTTGCTTCTAGTAGAACCCTTGATTTTACCATTTATCAGGATGGCTCAACTCATGTTTTTTATGAGTTAGATGCGGATCCGCTAGAACTGGAAATTACAGTTGAACTTTTTG
>NVVG01000160.1 GCA_002402125.1 Moraxellaceae bacterium | reverse complement strand
GGCTTTTTAAAATCATCGTCTGTCATACCCGTTGCACGCCATAATGCGCGTGCACCCGCCATATTTCGACCGTGTGTGGATGTCTTGGAACGATAAACCGGCATTTTCTTCCCCTTTCTCTCGCTGTCTTGGCGCTGTCTTGGCGCTGTAGTTACGCTTTAGTACGAATTAGTTACGCTGTATCTATAATACAATAAATTGTGCACAGGATAGCAGGAATAACCGCTAAAAATAAGAGGCCTGGCTATATCAGCGGGTAAGCCAAGCCGCCCCAATACCTCCGGCAGAATCTCCTAGCTGCGCTGCAACAACGGGTGTTGCAAATCTATCTGAGAAGACATAGGACTTCATCACAGAGGTAATCTCCTGTATCAATTCGGGAATTGTCGACATTCCACCCCCCAGCACAATCAGCGATGGATCCATCACATTCACCACTTGCGCCAAAGACAACGCTAATTGTTGCCGGTACTGATTACATATACTGACTGCATTAGCATCGCCTTGCCGCATTGCTTGAATAATTTGCTCGGGGCTTAGGGCATAGCCAAATTCCATTTGGTAACTAACTGTCAAGCCAGGACCCGACAAAAATGTTTCGATACAGTTTACTCGACCGCAATAACAAGGTCTCTCACCGTCGATGTTTAAACATTGCGTCGATAACGGGTTATGCCCCCACTCTCCGGCTATCGCATTCGCTCCCTGCAGCACTTTACCTCTAACCACAATGCCACCGCCAACACCGGTACCCAAGATAACGCCAAATACTGTTTCAGGTGGGTCATCAGGGAATAACTGCTTGCCTTGGCCCGACAAGGTTTCTGCTAAGGCAAAACAATTAGCATCGTTGGCAAGAAAAACCGAACATTGCAATAAAGCAGCTAGATCCTCACGCAATGGTCGACCATTTAACGCGGTAGAATTGCAATTTTTCATCAGCCATTGTTTAGTACTAAGGTTTTGCGTCAGCGCACCCGGTGTACCAATGCCAACTGGCGCCGAAGAAGCCATATCGGTATCACGTTTAGCATCGCTAACAAGTTGAGCTATTACTGCCAAGGTTAAGTCATAATTCTGTTGTGGGGTTGGCACACGTTTACGCCAACAAACCTCGCCTTGTGTATCAAGCACCACCGCCTCAATTTTGGTGCCACCTAAATCTACCCCAAGATTCGCTCCTTTAGCTGGCATTGTTTTTTCTAGCATTCCCTTCTCCGTTACGCTTTTCTAGAATAAACAAGGCGTTAGAATAATAGATCGCTATAGGGCAAAAAAGCTACAGGTTCACCGGGCGCTACCATTTTTCCTATGGGGATTAATGCCAATCCATTGCCCCAGCAGGTCGACGATAACACACCGGAACTTTGATTTGGGTAGGTACTAACCTTAAGCTCGCCATCAACTATTTCGGCTTTGGCACGTAAATACTCTTGGCGCTTGCCCGCTTTGGTTAGGRAGAAATTCGCTGGTAGGGTAAATATTGGTGTATCTATATCAACGGCACCTTGCTTGGTTAACAAGTAAGGACGACATAACAACAAAAAWGTCGCAAATGCCGCCACYGGGTTACCCGGCAAGGCTAAAAAGGGTGTCCCTTTCACTTCACCAAACGCAAAGGGTTTGCCAGGTTTAATGGCTAATTTCCATAAATCCAATCGGCCTAATTTTTCGATRGCCAATTTAACATGATCTTCTTCACCGACGGATACCCCACCGCTAGTAATAATACAGTCAGCTTTCGACGCATCTAATAACGCCCGTTCAGTATCTTCAAWGGTATCAGCAACGATRCCYAAATCCATCACATTAAAATGTARCGCCCGCAACATTCCACAAATCGTGTAACGATTGGAATTAAAAATAGTTCCRGGACGAGCAACTTCACCGGGTTCGAGGAGCTCGTCACCGGTCGATAGTACAGCGACCGTTAATGGTTTATAAACGACTACTGAAGCTATGCCAACAGAGGCCAATAATCCCAATTCCTGAGGACGCAGCCTCCGTCCCCGAGGGATAACCAGGCTGCCCTTCGCAATATCCTGACCCTGATCACGAATATTATCTCGTAAGGTTAACTTCGACGGCAATACAACATTCCCGTCTTGCTCACGACAGCTTTCCTGCATTACCACAACGTCAGCGCCTTGGGGGATTTCTGCGCCAGTAAAAATCCTTGCCACGGTTCCTGGTTTTAGTGGTTTAGGCGCAACGCCTGCCGGTATGCGTTGGCTAATCGGTAACGCTCCATCAACCACATGTTGTAAATCACTAAACGCCAAACAATAACCGTCCATGGCGCTATTGTCTGCCGGAGGCACATCAATCGTAGACAGTATATCTTGCGCTATCACTTTGCCTAAACACTCGGCGATGGGTATTTCAATAATTTCTTTAACGGGTTGAATTTCCGCTAAGATAATTTCTAACGCTTGTTCAATTGGCATTAAACCTGGGTGATCACAAGCACTCATGAACGGCTCTCACAGCCAGCCATGGCATTAC
The DNA here is from genome assembly GCA_002402125.1 of Moraxellaceae bacterium. Taxonomy (GTDB): domain Bacteria; phylum Pseudomonadota; class Gammaproteobacteria; order Pseudomonadales; family Ketobacteraceae; genus 42-54-T18. The sequence goes on along the minus strand of NVVG01000160.1, from coordinate 8,878 downwards.
GATGTTTGGTAATCAAGGCCACAAAATTACACGGACGATGAGTTGCATCCAATTGATCTTTTATCACTTGGCTCCATGCGGTTTTACAGGCACCAGTGGATCCTGGCATGACAAAAACTGCTGTATTGTTCGCCAGTCCCGCAAGTGCTCGAGATTGAATAGTCGAGGTTCCTATTTCTTCATAGGAAATTTGCCGAAACAATTCACCATAACCTTTTATTTCTTTATCAAACAGGGGCAAAACCGCTTCTGGTGTACTGTCTCTTTCTGAAAAGCCTGTGCCACCGGTGATAAGTACCGCTTCTACTGATTTATTCGCTATCCACTGCGACACCACCGCTCTAATCTGATAAATATCATCTTTGACAATTTCTTTAGCGGCAAGTACATGGCCTGCGGCGGTGATATTTTCTACCAGGCTGTTTCCCGACGTATCGGTTTCATCAGTGCGGGTATCGGATACGGTTAATACCGCAATATTTACGGGAATAAAATCTTTGCTTGCGGACATACATATTTCTCTTATTCGATAATTCAGACTGCTTAATTTAGACAACTTAGATTAGAAACATAGCCTCGAGCGGCTAGCCACCGGTCATATTCATAAATCGCACTAGCTGGGGCGCTTCGTTTAAATCAAATTCGTGGCGTTCAGGTTTGATATTCATGGCTTCCAATAGTGTATTCTTGATGTCGTCATCGCTAAAATCTCCTCGCAACAATGACCGCAGATCAACAGAATGCTCGTTACCCAAACACAATAGCAACCGGCCTTCAGACGTAAGGCGTACTCGATTACACGTACTACAAAAATTATTCGAGTGCGGTGAAATAAATCCAACCTGGGTTTGCGTTCCCGCCAGATCAAAATATTTAGCGGGGCCGCCACTGTCTTTAGTGGAAGGTATCAACTGGAACTCGCGCTCGATAACCTCGCGTAAATCCACCGATGACATAAAATTTTCTGCGCGATCGTAGGCTAAGGTGGTACCAAGAGGCATCTCTTCTATAAAAGAAATATCAATACCTAATTCTTTCACATAACGAATCAGTGGGATAATTTCATCGTCGTTGCGACCTTTAATAATGATCGCATTGATTTTAATCCGTTCAAAGCCGGCTTCAATCGCCTCTTCTATACCCTGCAGCACGGGCTCTAATTTACCCACCCGCGTTATCTGCGCAAACCGATCGGCTTTAAGGCTATCCAAACTAACATTAATACGCCGCACACCGGCAGCACGCATAGGTCTAGCGTATTGTTTTAACCTAGACCCATTCGTTGTAAGCACCAACTCCCTCAGCCCCTCTAAAGCACCTAGGGGTTCTATCAATGCCATAATATTACGTCGAATTAGTGGCTCGCCTCCGGTTAGGCGAATCTTCTGCACCCCCATATCAACAAAATTACGGCACAAGCGAAGCTGCTCTTCCAACGTCAATATTTGTTCGCGAGGTAAAAAGGTCATCTCTTCAGCCATGCAGTAGACACAACGATAATCACATCGATCTGTTACTGATAACCGCAAATAATTCACACGGCGGCCAAATTGGTCTATTAACTGATTGTTTACCATAGTTTTTCTTTCACTCAGAAGCATTTCGAGAGCTGGCCAAGCGCCTACCTACAATGAAGGATTTCAGCATAGCAATATCACTGGCCCAGACACAGATCAACAAGAGAGTGAAAACTCATAATTAAGTACTCAAAAAGGCATTATACAGGAGACATCCGCTCATTTCCCCCTTACCTTACCTAGGGATTTAGCTTAGGGCATTAGCCTTTTGAACGTCTCTCTTGCGCTTTTACGTGCTGCCAACCCTGTTCCATACGGTTAAGGTCGGCGCTTTCCAAGGATTCACCGGCTTCCTGTAGATATTTCTCTACCCCTTCAAAGCGCCGCTGAAACTTATCATTCGCTTTTTTCATAATTAGTTCGACATCCAATTTAGCAAAACGTGCCACATTGACCGTACTAAATAATACATCACCAATCTCATCTGCCACGGCATCCATATCAAGCTCTGCTTCACCGGCTTGCAATTCCTGCTTAAGCTCATCCACCTCTTCTTGTAATTTATCCAACACCAGATCCATCGACGGCCAGTCAAACCCCACTTTCGCCACGGTCTTTTGTAATTTCTGAGATTTTAACAGCGGAGCCATACCAACGGGTATATCCCCCAACAAGGAGGATTCTAGCAACACGCCTTCGCGGTTGGCTTTAGCCTTCTTTTCCTCTGCCTTAATTTCATCCCAACGACCACGGATATGCTCTTCTGACGGAGGAGCACCGACCTCAACGCGGCTTTCTAAGGTACCATCGGGAAAAACATGGGGATGCCGTCTTACSAGTTTTTCMACCAAACCATCGGCGATGTTATGCAAATCAAAGCGCCCCTCTTCTTTGGCGATTTGCGCATAAAACACCACTTGGAAAAGCARATCYCCMAGCTCTTCTTTAAGATGATTAAAATCACCTTTCTCGATGGCATCGACCACTTCGTAAGTTTCTTCGATTGTGAAAGGAACAATTGATTGATAAGTTTGCTTAATATCCCACGGACAACCGGTGTCCTTATCCCGCAACCGAGCCATTAAATATTCGACTCGCTGCAGGGGTTGCATTGTTTTTGTTTCTGACATTATTTATCCACTGGAGGGGTTGTAACGTTTCACGTCGACAATATTMGGCAACTGATTAATTTTACCCAACAAACTACCTAATCGCCCTAAACTAGGCACCTCTACAGTTATCAGCATAACCGCCGTGCCCGATGAATGGTCTGAWGATGTGTTCACCGATGTGACATTGACCTTCTCCTTGGAGATTGCACTGGTCACATCCATCAGCAAGCCTTTGCGATCATACGCTTTAATGTATATTTCTATCGCATATACGCGGTCATCTCGTTTGGCCCAGTTCACCTCAACCAAACGCTCTCGATGATTTTCCATCATCCGACCAAGCTCTGCACARTCCTCCCGATGAACCGTAACACCACGCCCATAGGAAACATATCCGATCACATCATCACCCGGTACAGGTTTACAGCAACCCGCAATATTGGTAACGATATTAGACACACCATCAACGGTAAAATCCGTATCAGACTTATTAACCTGTGGTTTACGTAGGTCAAACGGCAACACACCTTGCTCTGGTTCAGGTTCTCCTAACGACTGAATAACATTAAGCACCTGGCTTACTCGCAAATCACCGGAACCAACCGAAGCATAAATATCATCGGCGGTTTTAACATTAAATGTAGGCGCAAGGTTTTCTAAATCCAATTTACCAACATCTAGACGATGGAATTCTTTATCTAGAATTGCCTTACCGTCAACAACATTCTGCGTTCGGTCTTGGCGCTTAAACCAATGGGCAACTTTGGCTCGAGCTCGAGCGGTGCCCAAATATCCCAATGAAGGATTCAGCCAATCGCGACTCGGGCGTTCCTCGCTGCCTTTAATAATGGTAACTTGTTCACCTGTTTTTAAGGTATACCCTAGCGGCACAATTCGTCCATTAACCTTCGCACCGCGGCAGCAATGACCCACTTCGGTATGAACATGGTAGGCAAAATCTAACGGTGTTGCGCCCTGCGCCAAATCAACCACATGACCATCCGGAGTAAAGACGTAAACCCGTTCTTCTATGATGTCTTCACTAAATTGAGTAATGACACCACTAACGTCAGCCTCACCCAGCTCTTCTTGCCATTCCATAACCTGACGCAACCAGGTTATTTTATCTTCATAACTCTCTCGACTTTTGGTCACACCTTCTTTGTAACGCCAATGCGCGCACACACCTAATTCGGCTTCATCGTGCATACTTTGGGTACGAATTTGCACTTCTAGAACTTTACCTCCCGGTCCTAATACAGCGGTGTGCAATGATCGATAACCATTTTCTTTAGGCGCAGCAATATAGTCGTCAAATTCTTTAGGTATATGTTGCCAAAGGTTATGCACGATCCCCAACACCGCATAACAATCCCGTTCATCGGGCACCAATACTCGTACGGCACGCACATCATAGACCTGATAGAAATCGATACGCTTACGTTTCATCTTCCGCCAAATACTGAATATATGTTTGGCACGACCGCTTATATCCCCTTCGATACCCACGCCCTGTAGTGAGGCCTGCAAATTTTCAACCACGGTAGAAATATAGTCTTCGCGATCTAAACGCCTTTCATCTAACAACCGAGCTATTTTCTTATAGGCATGAGGCTGCAAATAACGAAAGGAGAGATCTTCCAGCTCCCACTTAAGGTGACCAATGCCTAATCGATGGGCTAACGGCGCATAAACATCAAATACTTCACGGGCAACTTTTTGTTTTTTCTCTTCAGACGCATCTTTTACCGCTCGAATAGCACAAGTACGTTCTGCTAATTTAATCAGCGCCACTCGCACATCATCAACCATTGCGACTAACATTCTACGGAGGTTTTCCAGCTGATTAGCACTCTGGCCAAGTACCATTCGCTTATCGGCGTTCATTACCGCACTAATGGCGGCCATCTGCAAAACGCCGTCAATTAGCTGAGCTATCTCTTCACCTACTAACTCAATAACATCGTTGAGACTAATCTGCTCCTCTCTTACCGCTCGATAAATTACCGCCGCTTTTAAGCAATCGGTATCCATATGGAGATCCGCCAGGATTTCGGCCATCTCCAACCCCGTATAAAAACTACTGGAGGTTTCAGCCCAACGGTATTCCCCTGAAGGAGTCTCTTGTTCCAAGGTACAGCTAAGTTTTGCAAGCGACAACAAACCTTCAGGGTCAGTGACCTCCACCTTTGTCTGTAAGCGCTGTAACCAATGCTCAATATCAACATTGCCTTCTTCAATTAATGCATGAACGTCACGTACTTTAACCATCGTGTCGACTTCAAATCCTGTTCATTACCCAACGCTATTGTTATAGGGCATTTTGTAAACGGCTACTTGCGCGATTTCTTTATTGGCTCAAATAGCGCAATTGATTCTACATGTGTGGTGTGAGGAAACATATCCACCGCACCAACCTCCATCATTTGATAACCTAAATCACTTAATTTCCCTGAATCTCTCGCTAACGTCGCTGGGTTACAAGAGACGTACACTATCTTCTCTGGGGATAAAGACGTAATGTTCTTCAGTATATCTAGCGCCCCTGCTCGAGGAGGGTCAATCAATACCTTGTTAAAACCCGCACGCGCCCAAGGTTTATCGGTTAAGTCTTTAGTGAGGTCAGATCCGTAAAATTCAACATTGGACAGATGATTATAGCATGCATTTTCTTTTCCCCTAGTAACCATAAGGTCATTACCCTCAACCCCCACCACACTACCGGCTGTTTTGGCAATTGGCAGGGTAAAGTTACCGATACCGCAAAACAAGTCTAACACGCGATCTTTCCGGTCAAGTTCCAGCAACTCGATAACCCGCTTAACCATTTTTCTATTATTGTTCGCATTTACCTGAATAAAATCACTGGGGTGAAACTGCATCTTCACATCAAACGCGTCAAACTTATAGGACAAGCGCTCATTGCCGTGTTCCGGCCACACTTGGTGTACTAAGTCATTGCCACCGGGCTGCAAATACAGGTCCACCAGATGTTGCTGACTGAACAGCAATAGCGCCTGAAAATCAGCATCCCGTAATGGTTTTATATGGCGAAAGGTAATAGCGGCAGTTTCATCGCCCTGGACCAGGTCAATATGTGATATGGCCGAGCCGTCGCTCAAACCGTTAACCAACTGCTGAATTTCTGGAATTAAACCAGCAAGCTTGGGGGCCAATACGGGACAGTGCTTAATATTAACCACACGAGAAGAACTTTTTTCTCGAAACCCAACCACACAACTTTGATTAGGGACATGCTTAACCGACAGCCGAGCCTTACAACGGTACCCCAAGGTATCTCCGACAATAGGGTCAACTATTAGCGCAGGCTGTTGATTGCCAAAATGGGCTAACTGTTCGATCAATACCGATTGTTTATGTGCGATCTGCTCGGACGGTTGCAAATGTTGCAAACTGCATCCACCGCATGTAGCGGCATATTCGCAAGGTGGCGCCACCCTCTCGGAGGCGGGTTCTAGTATTTGAACGACCTCAGCTTCATCATAGCGGCTATGACAGCGGCGATAAATAAATTCAACCGACTCTCCAGCCAAGGCACCATCAATAAAGGTTGTCTTGCCATTAATTCTGGCGATACCGCGACCGTCATGACCAAGCTTCTCGATCGTCGCAGTGACAATACCTTCAGGTACCGGAATGTTAGGTTTAGCCTGATGGTTACGGCCGTAACCACGGCCATGGCTTTGCCCGCGTCTTCGTCCCCGTCGCTGCTTAGCCACCGCTAGATAGCCCCCTTATCCAGAGAATACACCTGTGGATAGATACCGGTCACCACGATCACAAATAATCGCCACAATCACTGCGTTTTCAACCTGATTTGAAAGCTGTAGCGCTCCAGCAACGGCTCCACCTGAAGATACACCGCAAAAGATACCCTCTTCTCGAGCTAGCGCCAACATGGTCTGTTCGGCATCTTGTTGGCCTATATCCATCACCTGATCAACCCGCGCTGCATCAAATATAGATGGCAGGTAGGCTTCAGGCCACCGGCGGATACCTGGAATCGACGCACCTTCTTTCGGCTGTAACCCTACTATTTGAATATTGGCATTCTGCTCTTTTAAATAACGCGAAGTGCCCATAATAGTACCCGTGGTGCCCATCGAACTCACAAAATGGGTAACTTTTCCCTGGGTATCACGCCAAATCTCAGGCCCCGTACCCTCGTAATGGGCAAGCGGGTTATCCTGATTTGCAAACTGATCAAGCACAATACCTTTGCCCTCTTTTTCCATTGCCTCAGCCAAGTCTCTGGCACCTTCCATACCCTCCTTCTGGGTGACAGATATAAGCTCCGCCCCATAAGCACGCATCGATGCTCGGCGCTCCTCACTCATATGATCCGGCATGATTAACACCATTTTATAGCCTTTGATAGCTGCAGCCATAGCCAGCGCAATGCCGGTATTGCCACTGGTAGCTTCAATTAGCGTGTCGCCGGGTTTAATGCGCCCCCGTTGCTCAGCCCTATTGATCATGCTCATAGCAGGCCTATCTTTTACCGAGCCAGCAGGGTTATTGCCCTCTAGCTTCACAAGAATGGTATTTGAGGTATTGCCAGGTAGCCTTTGCAACCTAACGAGAGGGGTATTACCGATGAATTGTTCTATAGTTGGATAGCTCATGGCGGACAAGTTTACCGAATTTACTATCACGGGCCAACGTTAAACCTATGCTATTTTTTACCGGCACTGTAGAACAAAAAACAATAGGTCCGTAGCTAGGTTAGTAACTAGGTTAGTAACATAGTGCCTACACCCTAATTCTGTAATACACTAGGCCCTAACATGGACTGATTAAAAGCTGTTATCAGAGGGCACATGAAGCACTGGGGACTACTTGGCCGAGCTATATTTCTTGGCACACTACCGACACTTTTTCTTAGCTGGGTACTTGGAACATTCTTTCTAACCACCAGATTCCAAGAACTAAACCAGAATTCGACCTATCAAGGTCATATTTTAGYCACATCATATGCGAGTGCACTCAGCGGCRCTCYAGAGAAAAACACCCTCACATYACAGAACAAAAGCAAACTGCAAGARATAGGCGGTGTTATTATCGAAGACCACAACATTCGCTCCGTCACTATTTATGGGAGCGATGAACTCGCCATTGCTCAATCTGGCCCAATAATGCAAGCTCTTGCAAAAGTTGAAAAACATCTACCAACAGCAGTCCACCGTGGTGTTAACGACTCTGTACAAAAATCCTTTTCCAGAGAGWCCGCAGATAGCACTCGCATCATTGCCCCAATCTACCAAAACTTCAATGTAACTCAGAARGGCGAMGAGGCTTCACCTATTGGTTGGATAGAAGTAGAAATCGACGCATCAAATACCATCATTGCAAAATATCAAACAACGCTTCTGATCCTGATTGTGGTTTTTATCGCCTTAATCATCAATATATATGGGTCACTGCGCTACTCTCGTGAAATATCTTCAACGCTACAAAATATCATGCGATCAATCGGCAGCATGATTTCTGGAAAATTGGACACCAATATAAAAGAAGATAGCTATGGAGAATTAAAAGAACTGCAAGAAGGAGTAAACGCTCTAAGTCTCTCAATTCTTCTTGGGCACAAAGAACTTCAACAAAATGTTGACCAGGCCTCCGAAGATCTTCAGGAGACCTTAGAAACGATAGAAATCCAAAACATTGAACTGGATTTGGCACGAAAAGAAGCTCTTGAAGCTAGCCGAATAAAATCAGAATTTCTTGCCAACATGAGCCACGAAATACGAACACCTTTAAACGGCGTAATCGGTTTTACCAATCTATTATTAAAAAGCCAAATTAATTATTCCCAACGCGACTATCTCGAAACCATACAGAAATCCTCCGAGAGTTTGCTCGCACTCATTAATGATGTGTTAGATTTTTCCAAAATCGAAGCAGGGAAACTCGCACTAGACCACACTCCGCTCAACTTATCTGAAATTGTCAGCGACGTACTCACCATGCTTGCACCAATGGCTTATGACAAAAAAATTGAACAAGTCAGCTTATTTTACTCCGACGTGCCTCAACATGTTATGGGCGACCCCTTACGCTTAAAACAAATTCTTACTAACCTTGTCAACAATGCCATAAAGTTCACCGCTGAAGGAGCTATCACCGTCAGAGTTATGCTTGACGAAACAAAAGACAACATCGCTATCATTAAAATAACCGTATCGGACACTGGCATAGGATTAAGCAAAGAACAGCAACAACAATTAT
>NVVG01000159.1 GCA_002402125.1 Moraxellaceae bacterium | reverse complement strand
CAAGCAAGATATGCTGCAGGCTGGCATCTTGTATGAAACTTCAGAAGTGGCTGATAGCCAAATGCCCGATGCTTCTATTTCAGATCCCACTGCAACTTCAATTGTTGTCAATGGTGCCTTCACCATGGATAAGATCGTACTTAAGGTACAGTATGGCATGCAGACCCTCGATCTTGATGTAGATGGTGCGGACGATATAGATACAACTTTAATCGCGGTTGGTGCTGAGCATAACTGCACTAAGCAAACCAAGTTGTATGCTGAATACACTACTTTAAGTGTGGATGCCGGTGGTTCTTCAGAACCAAGCAGCAGCGTATTCTCTGTAGGTATGCTTCACAAGTTCTAAGCTCTCTTAGAATCTTGTAAACAAAAACGCCAGCGATAGTTGGCGTTTTTGTTTCTATCGATTGAAGGTAAATCACCCATTATCGTTTCATGTATTTTGTATCCGGAAAGCAAAAAGCCGTTAGCAATCTGAGTTGCTAACGGCTTTTCTATTTACAGGGTTGTCTAGCTTTGGATCAAACCTAATCAGTATACTTCTGAAAAATCAAACTAGCATTAGTCCCACCAAAGCCAAAGCTATTTGACATCACTCGCTCAAGCCCAGCATTTTCTACCGTCTTAGTCGCAATCGGCGCACCTTCCAGCGCAGGATCAAGATTCTCCACATTGGCAGAGGCGGCAATAAAATCATTCTTCATCATTAACAAACAATAAATCGCTTCTTGCACACCGGCGGCACCTAAGGAGTGACCGGTTAAGGATTTGGTGGAGCTAATCGGTGGCACTTTGTCACCAAAGACGGCTTTTGCTGCTTTTGATTCGGCAATATCACCGACCGGTGTACTTGTGCCGTGGGCATTAATATAGTCGACACTGCCGGCAGCAACCGTTGATAACGCCATTTGCATACAGCGTTGTGCTCCTTCCCCAGAAGGCGCAACCATGTCGTAACCGTCAGAGGTGGCACCGTAACCTACCAGCTCTGCATAAATTTTTGCGCCACGGGCTTTGGCGTGCTCAAGCTCTTCAAGCACTAGCATGCCACCACCACCGGCGATGACAAAACCATCGCGGCTTTCATCGAATGCTCGAGCGGCGGTTTCAGGGGTGTCGTTATATTTGCTAGAAAGTGCGCCCATGGCGTCAAACAACATGGACAGTGTCCAGTGTAATTCTTCACCGCCGCCGGCAAATACGATATCTTGTTTACCCAGTTGGATGAGTTCGCCGGCGTGGCCAATGCAATGACTGCTGGTAGCACAGGCTGAGCCTATGGAGTAATTCACACCTTTAATTTTAAACGGTGTCGCAAGACAAGCTGATACGGTGCTGGTCATGACGCGGGGCACCATATAGGGGCCGACCCGTTTTACGGCTTTATTACGTGCAATGTCGGCGGCTGCTACTTGGTTACTGGTGCTGCTGCCGCCGGAACCGGCAACAAGACCGGTGCGGATGTTTGAGACTTGTTCGTCACTGAGGCCTGCGTCGTCGATGGCTTGTTGCATGGCAATATAAGAAAAAGCTGCCGCGTCTCCCATAAAGCGCAGGGTTTTACGGTCGATGAATTCGGTCTTGTCTATATCAATTGCGCCAGCGACATGGCTTCTGAAGCCGAGGTCTTTGTATTCCTGTTGGAAAGAAATGCCAGATTTACTTTCTCGCAGGGAATTTACAACGGTTTCTTGGTCGTTTCCAATGCAGGAAACGATACCTAATCCAGTGACTACAACTCGTCTCATCGGTTATTCCTTAAAAATCTTCGGTAGAAGTAAAAAGGCCTACTCGTAAGTCTTTGGCGGTGTAAATTTCTCGTCCGTCAACTTCCATGGTGGCGTCGGCGATGCCCATCACTAGTTTGCGTTCAATTAGACGTTTCATGGTGACGCGGTAGACGACCTTTTTTGCAGTAGGTAATACTTGTCCGGTGAATTTCACCTCACCTACCCCCAATGCACGACCGCGGCCGGGATTGCCTTTCCAGCCTAGGAAAAAGCCAACAATTTGCCACATGGCGTCCAAACCTAGGCAACCCGGCATGACGGGATCGGATTCAAAATGACAATCAAAGAACCAAAGGTCAGGAGTAATGTCCAGCTCGGCAATGATCTCGCCTTTACCCGGCTCACCACCATCGACGGTAATGGAGGTAATGCGATCCATCATTAACATGTTAGGTAGCGGAAGCCTGGCATTTCCAGGGCCAAATAGTTCACCGTGGCTGCAGCTAAGCAGTTCTTCACGGGTAAAAGAATTCTTATCAATCATGTGTGGGGTTACTGGCTTTGTCGATATTTTGATTGTATGGACCGTATACCAATAGTTTCATGACTATAGTTGCATGACTATAGTTTCATGACTATGGTTTCAATCCGCTAGATTCCGCTGGATGCTGATAAAAAGGCGTCCATTGTGCTGTGGGACTCAGGTAGTGTTTTTTGAGCTATATCTCCACCAGCGGATAATATCTCTTTCGGCAGGTGAGATCGACACAAAATACCTCAGTTTTGAAACAAAATACAAACAAAGGGGTCTATATCAGGGGAATAGGGCGGCTGAAGCCATGATTTTGCAGCAAAATTGCTGTGAAGTAACCTTGCTAAATACGCTATTGCCGCGAGTGTACCTAATTGGAATCAAGGCATTTGGTGAAGGAATTGTGCTAAGATAGTCGCCAGTTTTGTTAGTCAGTGTAGGTTTTCTGGTAACCAGGAGCGTTAACATTGTCTTAATTGTAGGTTTAGGAGATTAATGTGGTTCCAGAGATTGGGCATTTTGCCATTGTAATTGCACTGGTTATTGCAATAATACAGGCTGTGTTGCCATTAGTGGGCGCGGTAAAACAAAATGTACGCTGGATGGGGGTTGCCAAACCCGCTGCCGTCACGCAGTTTGTATTCATGTGTTTGGCGTTTGTTTGTTTGGCCTATTCGTTTGCCACCAATGACTTTACGGTCAAATATGTTGCCGGCCATTCCAATACCTATTTGCCTTTGCAGTATAAAATTTCAGCGGTATGGGGCGGCCATGAAGGTTCGCTATTGCTGTGGGGGTTAACGTTAAGCGGCTGGACCTGCGCAGTGGCGTTGCGCAGTCAAAAGTTACCCCAAATCATGCTGGCACGGGTTCTTGGTGTGTTAGGACTGGTGGCGATTGGGTTTTATTCCTTTCTTATTTTTACCTCTAACCCCTTTGAGCGTTTGTTGCCTCAATTTCCAGTGGATGGTGCGGATCTGAATCCGTTGTTACAGGACTTTGGTTTGATTATCCATCCTCCTATGTTGTACATGGGTTATGTCGGTTTCTCTGTGGTGTTTGCATTTGCCGTGGCTGGGTTGATGGGGGGGCGGCTGGATAGCGCATGGGCACGCTGGTCGCGGCCTTGGACAATGTCGGCTTGGTGCTTTTTAACGGTGGGCATTATGCTTGGAAGTTGGTGGGCCTATTATGAATTGGGTTGGGGTGGCTGGTGGTTTTGGGATCCGGTAGAAAATGCATCCTTTATGCCCTGGTTATCGGGTACTGCATTAATACATTCGCTGGCGGTTACCGATAAACGAGGCGTCTTTAAATCTTGGACGGTGTTATTGGCAATAATGACCTTTTCATTAAGTTTGCTCGGAACCTTCTTGGTGCGTTCTGGGGTATTAACGTCGGTCCATGCGTTCGCCAGTGACCCGGAAAGAGGTTTCTTTATTTTGACCTTTTTGTTTTTGGTGATTGGCGGCTCGTTGCTGTTATTCGCGATTCGTGCACCAGGGTTAAAGACGGAAAGCCAGTACAGTGGTTACTCTCGCGAAGTCATGTTGTTGGTGAATAATATCGTGTTGGTATTAGCGACGGTTATCGTGTTGATGGGAACCTTGTTTCCGATCTTTTTTGATGTGCTTGGATTAGAAAAAATATCTATCGGTGCGCCGTATTTTAACGCTATGTTTGCTCCGGTGGTGGTTGGGCTGTTGATCTTCATGGGGGTTGGCCCCTTGTTGAACTGGAAGCGCCATAATGTTAATCGTCTCATCAAACCTCTTAGCATTGCATTGGTTTCTGCGGTAGTTATCAGTCTTATATCGGTGAATCTAATGACGTCGTCTTCCTCTATATGGGTTTATTTAGCAATCACTGCCGCAGTGTGGGTGGTTTGGTTGACCCTGGCGGACCTTTATCGAAAAGTGTTATCCGATAAACGGGGTGTTTGGACAGGGTTCAATCGATTGGCGCTGAGCTATAAAGGCATGGTAGTTGCGCACATTGGTTTGGTTGTTACCGTCGTGGGGGTGACGATTGTTGCTACCCAGGATGTTGAAAAGGATGTGCGTATGCGTGCAGGGGATCAAATAACCATCGGTTCCTATGAATTTCATTTTACTGGCGTTAAGGAAATTCAAGGGCCTAACTATACCGCCCAACAGGCGAAAGTGACGGTGTTTTATGATGATGAACTGGTAACAGAATTGTTGCCAGAGAAACGACATTATTGGGTGCAACGCAATATGATGACGGAGGCGGCTATCGATCCGGGTGTTTTTCGTGACCTTTATGTCGCGCTAGGTGAACCGTTAGGTGATGGTAGCTGGGCGGTACGTATTTACTTTAAACCGTTTATTCGTTGGGTTTGGGGTGGTGCGTTGATTATGGCGTTTGGTGGCTTGTTGGCTATGAGTGATCGGCGTTACCGGTTGAAGGTGAAGAGCCGTGTTGCAGTAAGTTTGGGAGCGCTGGTTCAAAACTAAAGACGTAGTCTTTTTACGAAACAACTTTACGTACATTAATGACCGTWCAGCATTCGGGTTATTGTTCYAGAAATGKWTGCGGCAAGGATACCCAAAGCACTCGCGTTTGCTCGCGGGGCAGGCTCCGCCGCATTCAAGCCTATAGGGATATATTCAGAGCCCACCCCATGAGCTTAGCAAATGTATTGGGTACGGCGATTTCTGGAACAATAACCCGAATGATGTACATATGCTGGAACATTAACCCTACTGGTCGCATAGTGCTTTATAAGTATTGCGAATTTTCGGTACGAGAATTTAGATGAATTGGTGTTCACACCAATGGAGATTGAGTATGAAATGGATGCGATTTGGCATTCCCTTGATGTTATTTGTAGTGATGGCGGCTTTCTTGGCAAAAGGTCTAGAGAATGACCCGCGTCACCTGCCTTCAGCGCGGTTAGATCAAAAGGTACCGGCGTTTTCGCTACCTTCGCTTATTGATGCAACGACAATAATTACCCAGCAAGATCTTAAAGGGCCGATGTTACTCAATGTTTGGGCGACATGGTGTCCATCTTGCCGTGTAGAGCACCCCATGTTGATCGAATTAGCCAAGCAAGGCGTTAACATAATTGGATTGGATTATAAGGATGAGCGGCCGGATGCACTGGCTTATTTGCAGAAATTCCATAACCCATACTCAGCGGTGATTTTTGATGAAAAAGGCGACCTGGGATTGGATCTTGGGGTTTATGGGGCACCAGAAACGTATTTTATTGATGCGGCGGGAGTGATTCGTCACCGACATGTCGGTATCGTTTCAGAGCGAGCGTGGAAAAACAGTCTTTCTGCTATATGGGCATCCATATCAGATGGGGGTGGGGCGTGAGAACGTTATTGGTCCGTTGGATATTAACAATGGCGGTGTTATTACCTTTATCCGTCACGGCATATGCGGCTATCGATGTCTATGAGTTCGATGATCCGCAGCAAACAGAAGATTTTCATGTTTTGATGCAAGAGCTTCGGTGTCCCAAGTGTCAAAATCAGAATATTGCAGATTCAAATGCGGGCTTGGCGAAGGATATTAAGGATCGAGCCTATAAATTGTTGCGTGAGGGTCGATCTAAAGAAGATATTACGGCCTATATGGTGGAGCGTTATGGGGATTTTATTACCTACCGTCCACCAGTGACAAAGAATACCTGGGTTTTGTGGTTTGGTCCGTTTGTATTGCTGTTGATGGTTGTTGTGACCTTGGTTGTGCGTAAACGCGCCAGTGTTAAGCTGTCGTCACAGCATGATGTGACGACCGATCAAAAACAACGTGTAGAAGCATTGTTAAAACAGTATGGCCAACAGAAAGATGAAAAAGAGGATAGTAAATAATGTTACTGATGGTTGTAATGTTGGTGATGGCGTTATTGGCGGCGGCTATGATTGTTGGGCCTTTGTTGACGAGAAATGCAGAGGATATCGCTCAACAGGATATATCGAGAAATTCGGTGAATTCCTCGGTGTTTCAAGATCGGGTAAAAGAAATTGAGCTTGATTTGGCAACTGCGACGATTTCCCAAGAAGAATTTGAACAGCTTAAAATAGAACTGGAAATTGGCCTGTTAGGGGATGTTCCAAGCGATGACAGCGGGGTTGACAGTGCAGCGCGGGTGACATCGGGTGTGATTGCGACGATTGCTGTATTTATTATCATCCCTCTAATGTCTTATGGGTTTTATTATCACGAGGAAAATAATGCCGCAGTGCATAATTGGCTCGAATTGCGCGAGGAAATGGCGCCGGTTTTGGTCGACTTGCTTGCAGGGAACAAACCTGAAACTGGCACTTCTACGCGCACTCTATTGGAATTTGTGACTGCACTCCAACGAGAAGCGCAAGAGAACCCAGATGATGCCAATATTTGGCATATGTTGGGCATGGGGTATCTGCAGATGCAGGCTGGGGAGCAATCAGAAAAAGCGTTGCGGCATGCTTATCGTATTCAACCCGGGAACCCAACCTATCAGATGGCATTAGCGCAGGTGTTAATTGAGCTTGCTGAAGGAGGAGTAACACAAGAAAGTGAAACATTGCTTATCAATGTACTAAGAAACGACCAAAATAATATGCAGGCGTTGGCAATGTTAGGCATGGCAGAGTTTTATAGTGGTCGCTTTGAACAATCATTGATGTACTGGGAACAATTACTCGCGGTTTCGACGCAATCCAATATGCCGCAAGAAAAAATAGACGTACTACATAGAAGTATCGCTGCCGCTAAAAAACGCATTGCTGGAGAGGTGGATTCCCCCGCCGCAGCTATTCAAATTCAGGTGACGGTGGATATTGATCCGGCATTACGCAGTATGCTAAACCCTAAAGATACGTTGTTTGTGTATGCTCAACATGCTGATGGCCCCAAAATGCCCTTGGCGGCGATCAAAACCACGGTTGAAGCTTTACCGCTCAACGTCATATTAGGTGACGAGCAGGCGGTGACACCACAGTTTCGTTTATCTATGGCGTCTAATGTGATCGTAAAAGCCAGGGTATCGCCGAGTAATAATGCGATACCCGTATCGGGGGATTTAATTGGGCAAAGTAGCGTGATTGATCTGCACGGGGAAAGTGCGTCGACGCGGTCGGTGATTATCAATATCGATGCATTAGTTCCTTAAGGAGGGTTCCTTAATCTAGTTCTTTAATATAGCTCCTTAATATAGCTCTTTAAAAAGCTTCTCTAAAATGAACCTCTTAAGATAGATTCCTGTTTACAGAAGGGCTTTATGTGCTTTCTAGTTATATGCTGACCTAGTCAGGTTTGCACTTTTACAATGAACCTTGCGCAAGGTCACATTGAGATGGAGACTTGTTCGTTACGATGAGCAAAACAGCATCATTTATGAGGTAATCACGTCTGATTGGAGCTAATCTAATAACTAGAGATAAGGGTTATTAGTGAGGCTGAGTCATGATATTAGCAACATCTATCAAACGTTATTTGGAAACGGCTGGAGTGTCTTATAAAGTGCACCCTCATCGTCGAGAAGAGTGTCTTCGAGTGCTGGAGCGAGAGTTAGGCTTAGATGCTCGTTATATTGCCGTGCCTACTTTATTGCGCAGTGATAAGAATGGATTGCTAATGACTGTTACACCGTTAACCCATGAACTGGATGTAAATCGCTTAAATGGCATGTTGCGGCGCCAGTTTAATGTGGTAACAGATACGGAAACCTTATCTGAGTGGTTTGATGATGTTGAACCCGGTGCTTATCCGCCTTTGGGTGGTGCTTATAAAATACCCTTGATTATCGATAAAAATCTAATGACTAATCAGCGGGTGTTTTTTAAATGTGGCTCGCATAATAGTTTGGTTAGCTTGGATGGCGAAGATTTCCAATTTCTATGTACCTCAGCGCCGAAAGCAACCATTTCTAATCCTAGGGTCGTCGATGAACAACTGGATATTCCCGTTGTGCAAGAGGGTGCTCAGCATTCAACGGTCGAAGAGATAAAGGAAAAACTTTTGCGGGTGAATAGATTGCCCGCAATGCCACCTATGGCCTACCAGATTATCCACTTGGTGAATGATCCGGAAACAACGGCTGAACAGTTGTCCGAAGTGGTGGAATTGGATCCAAGTATTGCTATGCAAGTAATGCGTTACGCTGGTTCCCCTTATTATGGCTATAGCGGCAAGATTAATTCGGTGCAGGATGCGATTACTCGGGTGCTGGGTTTTGATCTAGTGAGCAATATTGCTCTCGGTATTGCTTCCTCTAAAGTGTTTAACATCGATAAAGAAGGTCCCTTGGGTTTGAAAGCATTTTGGCGTCATGCACTTTATTCTGCCATGTTGTCTCAAGCTATCGCGCGAAAAGTGGGTGATTCAGGAAGAGTTAACCCATCCCTGGCATATTTGGGAGGTTTGTTGCATAACATGGGGGTGTTGCTTATCGGGCATCTGTTCCCACCGGAATTTAACATGTTGAATAAGCTAGTGGAAACCCACCCAACGGAAAGTTTACACGTATTAGAAAAACGTATTATTGGACTGGGGCAAGCTCAGCAGGTGATTGCTTTAGGGCATAGTCAGGTTGGAAGTTGGTTAATGGAAAGTTGGAATATGCCTGGGGAAGTAGTTGCGTGCTGTGATCACCACCACGATAGAGACTATTCGGGCCAACATTGTGATTATGTAAAAATCATTCAAATCAGTAATCAATTGTTAGCGCGAGAAGGAATTGGCGATTGTGGTGTCTTTGCGTCCGAAGTAATGCCGGGCGGCTCGTTAGAAGCATTTAATTTGCTGACTATTAAAGAATTAGACGAGTTATTTATGAATGTTATGGAAATGTGTGGGGAAATCGATGACTTAGCTGGACGGATGGCAGCATAAATCATTGAGTTTGGGCTTGTACTCCATCGTGGACCTGTGTATGTTTGCGAACCTATCCTTATGCTAAAATACCCTAAATCGATAAGCTTTCTTTGTTGTTAGCTTTACTTCAATTGGTTTATTCCCAATGTGGGAGATAAACAATATTCAGAGCATCTGCATTATTGTTCTGCGATTACCCATCGTGACAATCGTAGGATGCAATGAACTGTGCAGAGTTCGCTAATTTTATAAAACTAAACCGGAGTGTTAATTCATGCGTATCATTCTTCTTGGGGCACCAGGTGCTGGGAAAGGCACACAAGCACAGTTTATCTGTGAAAAATTCAATATCCCTCAAATTTCAACGGGCGATATGTTGCGAGCAGCAGTTAAGGCAGGAACGCCGTTAGGGATTAAAGCAAAAACGATAATGGATGCGGGTGAATTAGTATCAGATGATCTTATTATTGGTTTAGTAAAAGAGCGTATCCAAGAAAGTGATTGTGCTAATGGTTTCTTGTTTGATGGTTTCCCTAGAACAATTCCACAGGCTGAAGCATTATTAGAATCCGGAGTCGAGATAGATAATGTGGTTGAAATTCATGTAGAAGACGAAGAAATAGTTAGTCGTCTTGGTGGTCGTCGCGTGCATGAGGCATCTGGGCGTATTTATCATACCATTTACAATCCGCCAAAAGTTGAAGGCAAGGATGATGAAACTGGCGATACGTTAGTTCAACGAGCAGATGATACTGAGGAGACTGTTCGCAATCGCTTA
Source organism: Moraxellaceae bacterium (assembly GCA_002402125.1). Classification (GTDB taxonomy): domain Bacteria; phylum Pseudomonadota; class Gammaproteobacteria; order Pseudomonadales; family Ketobacteraceae; genus 42-54-T18. The sequence goes on along the minus strand of NVVG01000159.1, from coordinate 1,557 downwards.
GATGTTTATCATAACCAAACAGAGCCATTGGTAGATTTTTATAAGCAATTAGAGAAAAACCAAGGTCAAGCACCTGTTTATAACAAGGTAGCAGGTATTGGTTCTGTTGATGATATAAAGGCGTCTGTTTTGGGTGTGTTAAACGGGTAAATATCCATAACAATTCAGGCATAAAAAAAGGGAGCATTTGCTCCCTTTTTTTATGCCTGAATTGTTATGAAAAAACCGGTTGATTTAGACAGAATTGGATGATCAATTGTGACTTTGTCAGAGAGCAATTTAATAGAGAGCAATTGCTGGCAAAAGTTTCCAAAAATCATCAATCATTCCACCATACAGCCCCTGGATTTTGTCTTTTGGTGGTAATGGTTTTTAAATGAGAGGGCATACAAAAAACGCGTAATATGATTTTTAAAAAAGTAGATTTTGTAGGGAATCACGATTTCGTTTTTCTTTTTTTGTGAGATTTGATTCAGCTGAAATTTCTTGAGGCAGTGATAAAATCGATGTGATTTTTTGAAAAATTGACTTTTTTGGAAAAAAAACGAAAAAAACTTAAAAAAACTATCAATTATGTAAAAAAAACACGTAATTGGCTGGTAATAAATAATTTATTAAATATTATTTATAGGTGTACGTCGCACAATTGTTTTTTTGTGCTACTTTTTTTAGAGGTGAGTAATCTGAGTGAGCCAATATCGGCTTTTAATGTTACCTACCTTTATAGAGATGTCATCGCTGAGGAGATATAAATCATGGCTAAAGCTAAGAAAGCTGCAGGTCGCAAACCAGTCGCAAAAAAGGCAGCTCCTGCTGCTAAAATGAAGCCTGCGGTATCCAATAGTGCTCTTTCAAAAGCACAGGAAACTGTAGATAAATTAACGAAAGAAGCAGCCGCTTTAGCCAAGCAAATTAATGCTGCTAAAAAGGCTTCTGAAGCGGCTAAAAAAGCTGCTAAAAAAGTCGGTACTAAAGCAGCTGCTAAATCAGCTGCTAAGGCAAAGAATGACGTTGCCAAATTAGCTGCTAAAGCTAAAACTGGTCGCGAAAAGCTTCGTGGAACTAAAGTACGTCACGCAATTCTAATGGCTGAAGCTGCTGTTAAGGAACTTGAAGAAACCGCTATAGCTGCTGCCAAAGACTATGCTGAGTCCTTGACTGCTCGTGCTGAGACGGATCTGAAGAAAGCAGTTGCTGCTTTTGAAGCCAAATGGCGTAAAGGCCGTGAAAAGACTGATGTTAAGAAGTCCAAGTCTAAGGCTAAATCTTCTGCAACTAAGGTAAAATCTGCGGCAAAGAAAGCTTCTGCCAAAGTTAAAGGCTTAGAGAAGAAAGAAGCTAAGCGCCAAAAAGCCGCAACAGCACCTAAGAAAAAGGCTCCAGCCAAGAAAAAGGCAGTAGCTAAGAAGGCTCCAGCCAAGAAAGCCGCAGCTAAAAAGGCTCCAGCCAAGAAAAAGGCAGTAGCTAAGAAGGCTCCAGCTAAGAAGGCTCCAGCTAAGAAAGCAGCAGCTAAAAAGGCTCCAGCCAAGAAAGCCGCAGCTAAAAAGGCTCCAGCCA
>NVVG01000158.1 GCA_002402125.1 Moraxellaceae bacterium | reverse complement strand
ATATCGGCGGTATTCAATAGTTTATCTAACTCCGAAATGCATAGACTTACCGCAGTATTCGCCCTCTTTTGACTGTCTTTTGCCAACTCCATTTGTATTAAATGTTCGTGTTTTAGGTCTATTATATTGGGATATTTTTTCAAGCGCTCCTTGAGTCTATTTACCGCAATATAGGTTTTCTCCGCAAGATCGTCCTTATCAATTTCATCGAACAACACAGTCGAACGATCAAACCAGCTCATAGAATCCTTTATAATAAACGAGAATTCATCCAATGCTGTCGGTAGGCGGTGTTGGTATCGAGTGTTTTGAATTTCCTTTACCGTTCTTACAACACCAACCATTAACCCGTCAGCGTAATTTGCATTTCCAGCCACTAATTCCATCGTCTTTCGGTATTTTTCTGGTGGCTCGTAATAGATTATGTCAGTTAGCGCTGCGCCAACTTGATCGGCTAGATCGATAATTTTATCTGCCTCAATATCAACTTTTCCTTTCAAATCATGAAGGGATATCTTTGCGTTTAACATGCTTTGTGTTTGAGCTATATAATCATAATAACTTTTCCTAATTCGCGCGGATTGGTCATTATCAATGTCGTTACCCCAAACAAGTACTTCTAATTCTTTATATGATTTATGGAACATCTTAGCGTTGTCATCAAATTCAGTTCGATATCGTTCAATATCCTCAATATTATTTTCATTGAATGCTAAGGAGCTAATATTTGCCAATTTAAGCAATTGGATTTCTACGTAATTCGCCTCCCTAACCACTGGGTGGGCTGAATTCTGGACATGTTTATTTGACTGGCTAATGCCATAAAGATTCCACAAGGATGACACCCCTGAAAGCACCAGGAAAAAAATAAATATAGTAAATCCAAAAATAATCTTTTTTTCGTTATTTTGTGAAGCCATGTGAGGATGTTTCCGCTAACTATACCAATGAGAAATCAATACCACTGAGTATAAAATCTGATAAATATTACTATTTATTCAGTGGCATTATTAGTAACCTTGGACAAGCACTGCTACCGGTCGTAACTTTGTTTAAGTATTGACGGGTTCCTTCGTTTCGCACGTTTGTTGGGATAATCTATTGGACCATTTTATAATAAGGATATAGCTAATTGAAATATCTATTACATTCCGCATTTCCTTAAAAATGTTGTAACCATTTTATATAAAATAACTAAACGATATTTTCGTTTAGTTATTTTGATTACTATACTTTTTTGGTGATATGAATTCTGTGGCTATAGATGCAGGCTTTTAGAATCTTTATCTCGATAATTTCGCGTCAAATCCAGAACAAAATTAAAAACTTAGGTGAATTAATAATGGTTACATTTAATCCACTGGTGCTCGTGATTGATCCTGATCCGTTAAATCGAGAGCTTCTAGAGGCGATGTTAGAAGATGATATGACGGTCATTCTAGGGAGTTCCGCGAGAGAATGCCTGGATGTATTTGAATACAAACACCCTGATATAGTTATTTTAGAAATAGACCTACCAGACATGGATGGATATACGCTCTGTCAACAGCTCAAACATCGATCAGGAGAATCTGGATGCGCCGTGATATTTTTAACCGAAGCATTGACTCTTGAGGAGAAGATGGATGGTTACAAACATGGCTGTGACGAATTCATTACCAAACCATTTCAACCTGAAGAATTGGTTAATATAGCGAAAAAAACATTAGAGAAAAAATCTATTCAGAGGAAGATGCTAAATAAATCTGATACAGCTACACAGACGGCATTTACCGCAATGAGACAAAGTAGTGAAATGGGGTTGATTATTCGCTTCATGGAGGACTCGACCAATAGTATAGATTTGGAGAGTCTAGGCTTACAATTTATTGAACTATTGAAAAATTTCTCACTGGATGGTTGCTTAAGGTTTAAAGCCGTCGAAAAAAATGTGTTTGTAGGGTGTCTCGATGGCTCTGCAAACGCGCAGTGTTTATCGATGGACTATGAGAAAAATAGATTCATATCTGATGGCACTGCGTTGTTGGTTAACCATCCTATTGTATCTATATTGATACATGACATGCCTATCGCTGACGAAACAAGGTATGGTGAAATTAGAGATTTCATTGGGATAGTCATTAATTTAATCGCTGCGCGGACGCAGTCCATCAACATGGAGCACGAGCTAAAAATCAAGCGTCATATTGGCCTAGATTCAACGGTTCAACAGTGTCACGAAAAAATGTCCTTAATTAATGAGCATTTAGCCAGTCATGCAGATGAGGTTGGAAATATTATGGAAAACCTGGTTACAGACATCAGGGGGCTGTCGTTGACTCTTGGTTTATCTGAATATCAGGAAACAGCGTTATTCGAAAAGCTCGACAATACAGTGGACAGCATGGAGCATTCGTACTCTATGGTTACCACCATAGAGGCTGGTTTTAATTCTATTACTAAGGAGCTGTCGCATTTATTGTTAAAATAAATCTAAGAATCGGTTTCTATAAAGGTGTTGATCATGAGTAAACCAAAAATAGCAGATGACAAACCTATTGCAGTAGATTTAAAAGTAGGCAAACAGCAATATTGGTGTGCCTGTGGGCTCTCCAGCAACCAACCATTTTGCGACGGTTCACATAAATCGACTGACATTAAACCGTTAAAATTTGAGCCTGAAAAAGACGGCACGGCATATTTGTGCATGTGCAAACATACCAAAACCCCGCCTTATTGCGATGGTAGCCACAAAAATCTCACTGATGAAGATCATTCAGCGAGCGCGGCTTTAAAAGCGCAGGCTACTGTAGGGACGGATGCGATGCCAACCGCCGAAGCCACCAAAGAAGAGCCTACGGTAAAAATGATACATGAACTTGCTCAGCATGGGTTAAGCAGGCTTGGTCATCATGGTGAAATGGGCGCAATGGGCGTTCCATCTTATTTATTACCACAATGGAGTGATATTCAAATATTACCAGCCCAGCTGGCAAACCAACCCTTATTAGACGAAGCAAAAGTAACCACTAGCGTTACCATTGGCCCGAGGGCAAAAAGGCCCTTGCAGTTGGATATTCCTTTGTTTGTTTCCGATATGAGTTTTGGCTCTCTGTCACAGGAAGCCAAAGTTGCCTTAGCAAAAGGGGCCGAAATGGCTGGTACGGGCATATGCTCTGGCGAAGGAGGTATGCTGCCAGAAGAACAAGCGGAAAATACGCGGTATTTTTACGAACTGGCTTCAGCGATGTATGGCTTTAACGATGAGGCGCTAAAAAAGGTCCAAGCATTCCACTTTAAAGGTGGTCAAGCTGCAAAAACCGGTACAGGTGGGCACTTGCCCGCTAATAAGGTCACCGCTAAAATAGCCGAAGTTCGTCAACTGCCACCTAATAGCGCGACGATATCACCCGCCACGTTTAAAAACCTTCACACCATACATGACTTTAAACAATTGGCCGATCATGTTCGTGAAGTCAGCGGCGGAATTCCAATTGGTTTTAAATTATCAGCTAATCATATCGAAGAKGATATTTTATTTGCGATTGATGCCAGTGCCGATTATATCATTYTAGATGGTCGTGGCGGCGCGTCAGGTGCCGCACCATTGATTTTCCGTGATAATATTTCAGTGCCAACGATGGCAGCCTTGGCTAGGGCAAGGAATTGCCTCGATAAACATGGCCATTCTGATATAAGTTTAATAATTACTGGTGGGTTGCGTATGGCACCGGATTTTGTAAAAGCGATGGCGTTAGGTGCGGATGCCATTGCTGTCGCCAATTCCGCTATACAAGCGGTTGGTTGTGTCGCAGCTMGAATGTGTAATACCAATTTGTGYCCGGCCGGYATCGCCACGCAGGATCCWACRTTACGTAAGAGACTGGATGTTGACGTGGCTGCACAAAGGTTATCAAATTATTTTATGGCGTCGATCGAGCTAATGCAGGTGCTGGCAAGGGCTTGCGGCCATGATCATCTGAACCAGTTTAACAAGAATGATATCACTAGCTGGAAAAAAGAAATCGCTGACTTAACGGGTATAGACTATGCCGGATTCGATAGTAGGTGCTAAATCAAAAGCATGTTGCTACTTTTAATTTAGCGCCTGGAAGTTTTTTGTAAACAAAATATAGTTCAAGAAGTTAAGTAAAATATGTCCCCTGCCTCAGTGTATTGAATCGTCTGCGGTTGTTGGGTCTACCATTCTTTTAACCTCAGCAATGCTTGTTACTGGGAACCCGCCTTTCTCTGCATGTTCGCGTATAGTTTCTGCATCTGGAGCTAAATATACACAATAGAATTTGTCATCGGTGACATAACTTTCGATCCAATTGATATCTGGCCCCATATCTCTTAAAACGTTGCAGGACTTCTCAGCCATATCATGAAGCTCCGATGGCGTTAGGTTGCCAGCTCCATTAAAATCTCGCTCTATGACGTACTTGTGGCATTCAGACATATCCGACTCCTCGCCTTGGCAAAATTGCTAGGTCTCTTTGTTAAATTGAAGTGAAGTTAAATTGCATGAACATATGATGTTAAACTAAATATTCATCGCCATATAGAGTCAGAGATAGATCGATTATCGATTGTCTTATACAAAATAGTCACATGAGGAATCTGTAGTTATGCACTCCGTGGAAGATTACGCGGCCGTAGGCCAAATGTTTAAAGGGGTTTGTTTTAAGAAATTGACCTTGAGCCCCTCCTCCGATGATTTGCGCGGCATCTTCAACGCAAATCCCAAACTTGTTGTGGCAATGAATCACGGCCCCTCTATATCACCCACCTATATAGCCATTGCCGTGGGTAACCTTTATCTTGAAAATGGAGGCGCTGAACGAAAATTTATGGGGGTCATTTGGAAGTATGCGTACCGAATCCCAGGCTTTAGGAAAGCTGCTCAGTTGATCACTCAAGTTGATGAGGCTGTTAATTTTGACGGATTTTTAGCACTTTTCCAAAATACGGAAGCTAACGATTTTTTTGTAATGCCAGAGGGTGAGAATTGTGCCTTTGGCAATGGTTATGACGTGGAAGATTTTCTCAGTTCACGCTTTCTTGAGGTCGCCATTCGTGCGGAAGTACCTGTTCTATTATGCGTTCATTATGGTGCCCATTTGTTGGGAAAGGCCGTTACTATTTCAGATAGAGCGACTAAGTTATTTCAATGGATGCCAAAGAAAAATTATGAGCGACTTCAATTAACAAAAACATTGAATGTACCCTGGCCCAGAGGGCGCTTACCGGAGTTGCAAATTACCTTTAAGCTTTATCATCCGTCGTTAACCTTAAATGATATGTCGGCAGATAAAACTGAGCGGACTAAACAGCTTAACCGCGAAGGCGACAGTGTACGCCGTTTGATGCAGGAGATGGTTGAGACCTTAAAAGCCGAGGGCTTGCGTTAAATTTCAGCTACACACCACTCTAGCCCGACTCAGCAACATAACTAACAAAATTAGGTTCTATTTGATGTTGATGGTAACACTGATGCTAATGATACAGTTTTACAGTTGATAATGAGTCGCATTTAAGCTAATCTTCATTTCATTGAGATTTGTTTTGGAGAGAACCGTGCTTGTTTGTATCTGCAACCGTATAAGTGACAAAGACATAAGAAGTGCAATACACGAAGGTGCCAGTGGCATCGGTGATGTATGTGCTGACCTTGGCTTAGGCTCTTGTTGTGGTAAATGTGTCCCATTCGCAAAGAACCTGGTTGACGAAACAGTTTCACAGTTACAGATATCCAACAACTTCCACTTAGCACGAGAACTTAAAGCATAATTCCAAATTATTCTATTCCCCTCCTATTCCTGTTTACCTTTCTGCAAAATATACTAAACTCTCATTCCTAACGTTGCTGCCGCAGTCATCTATTTTTTTTGGTATGCAGTATTCTCTCTTTGCATTGATTTAGGAGCAAACATCGTGAAAGGTGATCAGAAAGTTATTCAACATCTCAACACCTGCCTTGGCAACGAACTTATCGCCATTAACCAATACTTTTTGCATGCGCGCATGTTTAAAAACTGGGGCTTAGAAGAATTGGATGAGCACGAATACAAAAAGTCTATTGCCGACATGAAACATGCCGATAAATTGATCGAACGTGTCCTGCTATTAGAAGGTTTACCGAATCTACAAAAACTAGGGAAAATACTCATTGGGGAAAATACAGAGGAAATGCTCACCTGCGACCTGACTCTACAAGCAACCGTAATGTCTGACCTTAAAAAGGCCATTGAATTCTGCGAAAGCGTTGCCGATTATGTAAGCAGAGATATACTCGTGGATATTCTTGAGTCCGAAGAAGAACATACTGATTGGATAGAAACCCAGCAGAGTTTGATTAAAGATGTAGGAATCAAAAACTACATGCAATCCATGATTCATAGTTAAACTAATAATACATAGTTAAGCCATTAATATAGTTAAGCCATTAATATAATTAAGCCAGCAATATAGTTAAGCTAATAAACCATCGGAGCGCATCATGAAAGGCGAAAAGAAAGTCATTGATATCCTAAACGTCCTGCTCGCAAGCGAACTATCGGCTATGGATCAGTATTTCATTCATTCAAGAATGTATGACGATTGGGGTCTTACTAAGCTCTATGAGCGTATTGGCCATGAAATGGAAGATGAAACCGGTCATGCAGACAGTCTCATTAGACGTATTCTGTTCTTGGAAGGCGTTCCCTGCCTTACCACCCGCGAGCCTATCAACGTCGGAACCATCGTCCCTGAGATGCTTAAGAATGATTTGGATTTAGAATATGCCGTGGTAAAAGCACTAAAAATCGCCATCGCTGAGTGTGAAAGTATGAAGGATTTCGAAACCCGCGCAATGCTTGTGCAGATGCTGGAAGACACTGAAGAGGATCATGCATACTGGTTAGAAAAACAACTAGGTCTCATCGATAAAATAGGCTTGCAAAATTACCTACAGTCACAGATGTAATTTGTACGTATTAACCAGGGAGCCTATAGGACTTAAGTCCAATGTGCTCCCTAGTCCCTCCTTTATACCTCTCCTTTTATGATTCTATATCACGCCAATTAACGGCTCAGGTGCTATCAACTACATATGATTGCTTTCTAATTATACAATTGGTTCTTGAAAACCTGCACCGCCATCATCAGCTGGTGGTACATAGTTGTTACCATCGTCAAAGTATGTCCCGTCATCAACAAAACCGTCATCTGCTGGCGGAACGTAGTTGTTACCATCGTCAAAGTATGTCCCGTCGTCGACAAATTCAGCTGCGCTACCATCATCGAAGTAAGTACCGTCATCAACAAATCCAGCTGCACTACCGTCATCGAAGTAAGTACCGTCATCAACAAATCCAGCTGCACCGCCATCATCGAAGTAAGTACCGTCATCAACAAATCCAGCTGTAGTGGTATCGCCTGTAGTAGTACCATCATCTACAAACCCATCTGGATAGGTACCGTCATCAAAGTAAGTACCGTCGTCTACAAATCCATCTGGATAAGTACCATCATCAAAGTAAACTCCGTCATCTACAAATCCATCTGGATAAGTACCATCATCAAAGTAAACTCCGTCATCTACAAACCCATCTGGATAAGTACCATCATCAAAATAGGTGCCATCATCTACAAATCCATCTGGATAAGTACCATCATCAAAGTAAACTCCGTCATCTACAAATCCATCTGGATAAGTACCATCATCAAAGTAAACTCCGTCGTCTACAAACCCATCTGGATAAGTACCATCATCAAAGTAAACTCCGTCGTCTACAAATCCGTCTCCAGGGTAATGCTGGCCATCATCAAAATAGGTGCCGTCATCTACAAATCCATCTTTAAAATCTTCAAAGCTTACCCCTTCTGGTAAATCAAGATACTCTTGCTCCGGATTAAAGGTGTTATAGATATCGTGAAAGTTTTCTCCGTCCGGATCGCCGTTCATCAAAGCCGCGACAGCAAGCTCATCAAACTCATTGAACATCTGCTCACCAAGCGCCGCCTGCTCCATCGCTATCCGTTCTAACTCTGCTCGAATCTCATCAAATTTGGCGTAGTCTTCAATATTGGTTTGACCCGCCATGTCCTCCATAGAAAAGAGCTCACCACCCTCTTGATGCTCACTCTCATGGAAAAATTTAATCATGTCATCGAAGTTAACATGCTGATCTTCTGGGTACATTCCAGGGTTGTCACCTTCAACACCATCTACCGGTGGAAGAGGATTACCAAACTCATCTACAGGCCCGAAGTGCTGCTCAACAGATGCTGAAATTACAGTACCCATATCTTGAGTGAAGGCATACATATCTTCAACACTGTATTGGCCACCATCAACTGCAAACTCCATACCCTCTTGGAGGGCGTAAGCGCTTTCACGAATATCATAATATCCACCGTGCTCACTCACATCCATCAACGTGGTAGTGGTCATTGACACCATGTCTCTTACGTCATCAAGAGACCCACCTAATGCTAAAGCATTGTTGGCACTTAGAGCCGCCATCTCAGCAAAGATATGTGCTGCGTCCATTAATTCTTCAGAAGGACCATCAGTGCCCTCCGTACCAAAAGCTTGCGCCAACTGCGTTGCAACCAATCCAATTGCCGCAGGATCAAGACCAACATCATTGAATTTTTGTGTGATATCACCTAAATCAATACCAGAAGCCTCAATTTGTTGAAAGCTCTGCTCCAACGCAATTGCAGACTCAACAGCATAACGATTCATTTCATCTTCGTATTGCGCATGATCAAACTCTGTAGTGAGATCAGGAGCAAAGCCTAAAAACTCGTCCATCACTCCCGCTGCAGCGCCATTTAATAACATCTCAAGATCTTGACCCGCTCGATTTGAAGCATCTGCCACAGAGTTTGCGAGCGCGGGGCCCATCATCTCGGCAATATTGTCCGCAGCAGTCATTGCGCCTGCTGGAATCTCGCTACCGCGTAAATCAAATTTCCCTTGCGCTTCTAAGTCTAGCAAAGTACTCAATGCTTGATCGAGGGTTGCTCCTAATACTTTCGCTCCAGCTTCATGGTCAATACCGCTAGGTAAAAGACCTGGGTTCGTCCCCATATCAGTAACCACACCCGCCAAGTTATTTAATAGGTTCTCTGTGCTGGCTAGGTTCAAATTGCTTTGCGTTAGGTCGAGCTTATTTAGCTGTTCTGCCGACACATCGCCTATTGTTTCAACCATCTCTTGTAAATGCTGAACCTCCATCTCTGCAACCTGTTCGTCACCCATCATTATCATCATCGCATCAAACATAGGGCCACCCATATTATCCGCAGAATTAAACACTTCGGGAGGAATCGTACCTTCACCTAATTCATTGATATACCCACCAACAGTATCACCCAAGTGATGTCCCATGGTTTCCATAATCACGGCAATCTCCTCAGGGCTCATGTCGTCCATAGCAGGATTGCGCATACCATCCGCCATTGGGCCAGCCATAACCTCAGCAAAGTTACCCATCTGGGTTTTCATTTCAGTAAATTCTTCAGGCGTTAACACTCGGGTTAAATCACCACCAACTTCCTCCATCATATTGCCAACTTCATCTGCCATAGCATCCATCATATGGGCAAACTCGCCGCCCTCAACTAAATCGCTATGTACAGGGTCAATCGCCACTTCAACTAATGCAGGTCCAGTCGTCTGCACAACGTTGTTTACCAGCGCAGCAAAATCTTCATTGCCGTCAAATTCTGCACTTGCAACCATATCGGAAGTTAGCTTAGCGGATGACTGAATTAACTTTTCAATAATGCTTGGATCAACACCATTTTCTTCAGCTTCTTCACGCAGTGCCTCAAAAGACTCTAGTAGACTTCCTGCATTTCCTACCAAGTCGCTAACTGGAGCTCCTTCTTCAGCGCCCTCGCCTAATATAGCCAACGCTTCTTCAGCGCTTCTACCTTGACCGATTAACTCACCCGCTAAACGCGTTTGGAAACTTGGGTTTGCTAGCAGCTCCCCATCAAAGCTGGGGTCATTGGGGTCAAGCGCACTGGCAAGAATGTCTTCAACAGGCTTGGTAGGATCAAGGCCACCAATAACATCAATTAGCGTATCTGCTAACCCTCCCGATTCAGCATCCCCTTCCGTCTTTGCGTGAAAGGCTTCGGTATGAAATGTATCGAAATCCACTCCTTCACCAAATATAGCAACAGTAACCGTATCACCTGTTTGCTGGAAAACCTCTTCAGTAACACCGGTGAAATCATGGGGCTCAGCACCTTCAGCGGTATCAATTACACCCACAACTAATTGGGAAACTATCGTAGTGATTGGATTAAGGTTGACATATTCGTTCTCGTCACTGGTAACGACTGTCTCCAAATAGGTACCATCGCCTTTATCAACACGAAAAACCATCGGGAAGCCGATAAACTGCGGCACTGAAAAATTGTAGTTACCAAATTCATCGGTTGTCGCAACGTCTTCAGCAATACCACCCGACCAAACCAGGTCAACCGAGGCTTCTGGGAACGCCAAACCGTTTGAGACGTTACCTTTCATTGATACTTGAGCAGGGGTTTCAACAGTATCTGAATTGCTTCCCACACTCTCATCTTCGCTCTGATAAGTGTTGTTTTCTCCACTACAAGCACCCAACGCAAGCGCAAGCAAAAAGATAATTGCTCTAGGTAACAGTTGATTGCTTTTGAGAGTACGACTAGAAGGGATGGTTAATGAAGAGGCAAAGCTACGCGATATGTGTTTTTCAATCATGTTTTTAGCACCGTCCAATATAAAATTGATAGTTAACCTGTTAGCTAACTACGCTCATCTGTATTCAGGTGACAAAAATATCAACCCTTCAACGTAGAGAGATGCCTGACAAAGCATTAGATCTTCGTCAGAGAACATCATTTATATAGGCAAACTTCGAACAGGTCAAATAATAAACAGTGAAATGGTAATATTTGGGGTTTTAGGGTTTTTTTCGAAAATGAAATCACCTATTTAGGTCAGGGCAGGAGGGGCTTCCAGAGGGATATTTAATTTTGAGGAACTCAATATTCGATATTCTATACTTCATACCTTTGTGGGGGCTCCCGGGTTCATCACCTCTAGAACGGACCCAGGTCTCTGTACCCCATTTTAGGCGGCACCTGCAATGGAAGTGCCTCAGTAAATCAATTATTCTCGTCGGATCAATTCTAATCGATAAAAAAGATTGAATTTAAATGCTTGCCGCTATTGTAAATCTTAATGTTAATTATTATCATCCGCATATATTTTGTACATACTATCTAAGGAATTTGAAATGGTTAAATTAAGAGTAGTATTGGGCGTTGCGGCTCCAGTAGTTATTGCGGGTTTGCTTGTGGCAGCAAAAAGCCCAACTAGTGAGGCTCCCGTCACTGTCGCGGCGGTTAAATCAAATTACGTTGATATCGCCTATGCTATGTACTCCGACTCCCTATCCACCGCCCAGTCGCTACAG
>NVVG01000157.1 GCA_002402125.1 Moraxellaceae bacterium | reverse complement strand
GATAATGCGGCTTTCTTCTCTGCTAACTCGGTTCAAAAGCCCAAGTTCTTCGGTAATAATGAAGAAGCGAAAGCGAAAGAGTTGAACTCTCGACTAAGCACGCAGTTACCTTACATGTTTATCATCAACCGTTTGGCACATTACCTAAAGGTGCTTCAGCGTGAAAATATAGGTACGTGGAAAGATCGGGTTGAGTTACAAAAAGAACTCAATCAATGGGTGTCTGGTTATGTGGCCGATCAAGAAAATCCATCGTCAGAAGTTCGTGGTCGTCGCCCATTACGTTCAGCATTGGTGACGGTAGAGGACGTTGATGGTCAGCCAGGTATCTACCGTGTTGGTTTACAGGTTAAACCACACTTTAAGTACATGGGAGCGGATTTTGAGCTTTCTCTTGTCGGTAAACTTGAAAAATCTTGAAAATAAATACAGGACTGAGTAAGGCAGGGTTGTTATAGGGGTTGTATAAAAGTGTTTATATAAGAGCACTTATGTTATGGGACCTATAATGATCGCGTTTTATTTTTATGGACTAAGAGCAAGGAAGCTTAAATCACCTCAATACCTATAAACAGCGTTGGTATATTATCATGCACAGAGAGCTGAGTTTGTTGGATCGTATAGAGCAGGAAATAGTTCCAGGAAGCTATACTACTCAATTCGACCAAGACCTGCAGTTGCAAAATGTTATCGATAATGTGCAACGCATGTTAAATGTCCGGGAAGGCAGCGTGCTTGCTTTGCCGGATTATGGTATGCCGGATTTTAATGATGTAGTAAAAGAGTTTCCCGATGCGATTAATCGGATACAACAAGCGATTACTCGGTTTATAGAAACTTACGAACCCAGGCTGCAGTCTGTGTATGTTCACTATGTTCATGACGTCGACCAACCCCTGTTGCTAAGGTTTGTTATTACTGGAGACCTACGCAGTAACGGCAGGGTGTCAAAGGTAACCTTTGATACGGTATTAACCGGTGCTGGGCAAGCTACGGTGCGTGTGTAGTACTGGTGTAGTGCTAGTGTAGAGTCTCCAACGGATGTGGCGAAATATATATTATGGCGTTTAATAAATACTTTCATGACGAGCTAACCGCGATACGCGAATTGGGCAAAGAATTTGCTCAGCGTAATCCTAGGATTGCACCGTTTCTTGCGGTGGAAGCACAGGACCCTGATGTAGAACGCCTGTTAGAAGGGTTTGCATTCCTAACGGGGCGTTTGAGACAAAAGTTAGATGATGAATTACCAGAATTGACCCATTCGGTGATGAACTTGTTGTGGCCGAATTTCTTGCGGCCTATCCCTTCAATGTCAATACTAGAATTTGAGCCTATGCCAATATTGACCGAAGACCAGGTCATCAAAAAGGGCGTCGAAATAGATTCATTACCGGTTGACGGCACGGTATGTCGATTTAAAACCTGTTATGACGTGCCCATCTATCCATTAGAAATTCAACAGTTCGATCGGCATGACCGACCCTCAGGCACCACGCTATCGTTAGCATTAGGTTTGACCTCAAATACAACCATTGATGAATTAAAAATACCCTCATTACGCTTTTTTCTCCATGGCGAGGTGCACGTCGCTCAAGCACTGTATTTGTGGTTCTGCCGCTATGTGGAGTCCGTACGGATTATAGGCATTGATGAGATCGGCCAAGAAGTACCGTTAGCGGTATTGGGGCAAGAATCAGTAGTACCCGTAGGGTTTGCCGATGATGAAAGTTTATTGCCTTATTCACAACATACATTTAAAGGCTATCGACTCATCCAAGAGTATTTTAGCTTGCCCGAGAAGTTCCATTTTATAGAATTGATTAACTTAGATGTTATACAACAAACCATTGCACAGCGGGATGATATCGAAGGCTTGCAAGGGTTGAAATTTGAATTTTCATTTTCTAGAGGGTTGGACAAACATGTCAGTCCAGCGGTTGAGAACTTTAGGCTCTTTTGCACACCGATTGTGAATTTGTTCTCCCATGATGCAAAACCGATACGCCTGGATCATCGTCGAACGGAATATCGCGTGCTACCAGAAGGTGCCGATCACCGCCACTATGAAACCGTCGCCATAGAAAAAGTAGAAGGTTGGGGGCACGAAGATCATCAATGTCGAGAATACAAACAGTTTGAGTCCTTTGAACATGCACAGACGATCAATGAAGCATCGAGTAAAATGTATTATCGGCAACGGCTTAAATCCTCTGTGTCGGGTTATGGCATTGATAGCTATCTTTCTTTTGTAAACGACAATGAGGACGCGGTGATACCGCAGGCGGAGAGTATCTCTGTCAGCTTAACCTGCTCCAATCGTCATTTGCCGACCATGTTGGGAGTAGGGGACATCAGTTTAGCGACGGGTGATAGTCCCGAGTATGCAAGTTTTCAAAATATCACCCATGTAACGCCATCATTCACACCACCGCTAGATCAAGGCTTTCATTGGCGACTGATTTCTAATATGTCACTCAACTATATGTCGTTATGCCACCTCGATACCCTGAAAAGTATCCTTTCGACCTATGACTATCGGAGTTATTACGACCGCCAGCAGGCGCGAGCCAGCCAACATCGTTTGGACGGGTTAGAGCACGTATCGGCTACCAGTGAAGACCGCCTCTATCAGGGCGTTCCCATTCGTGGCATCAAAACCACCGTAAAAATGCGTGAGAGTTGTTTTTCCAGTGAGGGGGATATGTATATCTTTGCGTCGGTAC
Source organism: Moraxellaceae bacterium (assembly GCA_002402125.1). GTDB lineage: Bacteria > Pseudomonadota > Gammaproteobacteria > Pseudomonadales > Ketobacteraceae > 42-54-T18. The sequence goes on along the minus strand of NVVG01000157.1, from coordinate 8,786 downwards.
TCAATGAATTCTTTTGTTTGTATGCCAGTATCAACGCATTCCAGCGCATGGAATTGACAGGCGTAGAGAATGGAGAGATTTATCGTTGGCAAGCCCGTTTGGGCCAGCAACCCGTAATATAACCCATGACGATGTTGGAACAGATCATCAACCAAACACCCACTATCGAGTCATCGGTGACTGATGATGTCTCGGTGTTCTCTGCATCAAAGCAGTATTCTTTCTTTCAGATCAATCAGTTGTTACACCGATATCTTAATAAGCAAAATGCCGGTGAGATTGATGACAGCAAAGCAGGGTTTTCGGATTCTAGGAAAAAACACACGGTTCGCTATAAATCCAATCCGTCGTTAAGTTTTCCTTCTGCAGATATAGAAAATATTCGCTTGTGGGCTGAATCAGATAAAGAGTTTGCAGAAGTTGTGGTGAACTTTATGGGGTTGTTTGGCCCCTCATCGCCATTGCCWGCGTATTTTACCGAGCGGATTTTGCATTCTGAGCCTGATGATACGTCGGTGCAAGATTTTCTCGATCTATTTAATCACCGTATTCTCGATTTGTTGCAACGAGTTTGGGAAAAGTATCGCTATTATCAATGTTATGACAACGGTGGTGATAGTTTTAGTCAGAGAATGTTCTCGCTGATCGGTATTACCCATGTGGAATTGTGCGAATACAGTGATCTGCAATGGTCAAAGTTGATGCCTTATGCCGGTCTAATTGCGTTAAAAGTCACCAATGTAGAAAAGGTATCAAAAATTGTTGAAGGCTATTTTGGAATAAACAACGTAACTATTGAACAATGTGTGTTACGTCAGGTCGATATTTGTGATGACCAGCTCAACCAAATGGGCATTGTGAATTGTACGCTGGGAAATGATTTGGTGCTGGGAGAGAGCGTGTTAGATCGCATGGGGAAAATATGTATTCATTTGCAGGACCTAAGCGTCGATCAGTTCAATCAATTTTTACCCGGCGGGAAAAAGAATAAACCCTTAAAGCAATTAATTAGTTTCTTAATGACAGATCAATTTGATGTGGAAATACGCTTGCAGGCTAAAGATCTATCGCATATTTGCTCGACTATGTCTGGATTTGAACCTGAGTCTGAATCTGAATTGGAGCCTGGTGCTGGAGTAGGCTCCATGATGGGCTGGAATACCTGTTTAGGCGAGCCTGTAGACAACGAGCATTACCATGCCGTTATATAAATATACCCTCGAAACCTGCCATTTGTTTGTGCAGGACTGGTCTACGTAGTAGTCCTAATGCATAGAAGGTTATGGGCGTAAGCGATGTGAATGATGTAACTGATGTAACTGATGTAAGAACAGCCAGCCGATAAACAAAAGAATATATTCTGCCGTAGTGAGTCAAGCATGATCCAAGAGAAACACGATGAGTTGGGGAAGTTAGTACAAACCCTAAAGTTTGTTGAGGAATACGTTGAAACCATCACGGTACTAGCAACTGAGCATGACGTAACCGCATTGTTAGGACAGGTACTGCAATCTGCCCGTCGTTTTACCAATTCAGATGCCGGTCGAGTATACCTGTTAGATGTGACCAAAAGCCGCCTTGAATTAACCTTATCTCAATGGGATGACACCCGAACCACAAGTGACTGGTACCAAACACGAGAGCTTCATTTAGACCCTTCCATGTCGGATGATGCCGAGAATCGTGCCATCAATAGCAGTGACCCGCTATATTATGCGGTGGTGACGGGTTCAACTGTATTGATTGATCATGTCTATGAGCATGCAGGGTTAAACTTAGACTATGTAATAAAACACGACCAACAACATAACGTTAAAACCCAATCAATGTTGGTGGTACCGTTACGGGACCACAATAATCAAACCATCGGTTTGCTTGAGCTAATTAATGCTAAAGACGCTGCTGATCGACGTTATGTGTCCTTTAAACCATTAGAAAGTCTTGTTACTGCATTTGCTGCCCAGGCGGCAGTCGCGATTAATAATGCGCAACTAATCGATACCAATGCAAAATTGATCGATATTCTGGATCGAGAAAACAGGGCCTTAGAAGAGGAAAATCAACGCTTACGGGATAACAAGAAAACCTCCCATGATTATGCCATTATAGGCGAAAGCAAAGCGATGACCGACGTGTTTTCCTTGATGGATAAAGCAGTAGATTCAATTGTCACGGTATTGGTAAGGGGGGAGACAGGAACCGGTAAAGAGATTTTTGCAAAAGCCATCCATGATCATGGAGATCGCGGTAATAAAGAACTTGTTACTCAAAATTGTGCGGCCTTGCCAGAGCAACTGTTAGAGAGTGAATTATTCGGTTATAAAAAAGGAGCCTTTACCGGTGCCACTGCAGAGAAAAAAGGCTTGTTTGACGTGGCGAATGGCGGAACCTTATTTTTAGATGAAATAGGGGATATGCCTCTACAGCTTCAAAGTAAACTGTTGCGGGTACTTCAAGAAGGTGAGATTCGACCCTTAGGAGCCACGGTATCCCATAAAGTCGATGTACGTATTATTGCTGCGACCCATTGTGATTTAGAAGAAAAAATTCGTAAAGGTGAATTTCGAGAAGATTTGTATTTTCGGTTAAGTGTATTTCCTATCAGTTTGCCACCCCTGCGCAAGCGAGGTAACGACATAAAGATGCTGGTGCAGCATTTTACGGATATCTACACTAAGCAGTACCAGAAGACCATTTCAGGCATTGCCCCCATCGCCTTAGACATGATGTTGGCCTATCGTTTTCCTGGCAATGTGCGAGAACTGCAGAATGTTATTGAGCGCGCAGTATTACTCGTGGATGATCAAGCCACCATAATGCCAGAGCATTTAACGGAGCAAATAATCATGGATTCCAGAAGTATCTTGGAACAATGTAGTGTTGCTCCCACGAGTGTGAATAGCAATAATAATGTCGAGTTGCGTGTAGCTGGAGAAGTATTTCCTATAGTAGATATCCCCCATCAGCATAATTCTTTAAAAGAAGCGGTAAATTTTTATGAAATAGCCGTGATCAATCAGCACCTAAAAGCCAATAACTGGAATCAAACTCGGGCGGCTGAAACACTGCAGGTACCGCGTCGTACTCTTATCGACAAAATGAATCGGTTAAGTATTACTGTACCCAAGAGAAAGAAGCGTATTAGCACAATCGCCCAATCGAATTCCATGGTTTAATTACCTAGCCAAATCCCCTCGCTAAATAGCATTGTCTAAACTGCATTGTCTAAACTACATTCTCTAAACGACATTGTCTAAATCATGCCCCGCTGTATAATGGCCAATCGTTTACCTTCTATAAGTGAAAACCATGGCCAGCAGCAAACCAACATCCAGCAGTAAACCCGCATATAGCTACTCCACACCACCATCGGTGCCACCGGTTGATGAGATTTTGCCCGATGAACCTTTGTTGCTGATGGGGGCGGGTCCCGTCCCCGTGCAAAGCCGGGTGGCGGCTGCAAACTCCTTAGTAATCAATCATTTAGGCGATACGATGAGCCAGGTGGTATCACAGGTAAAGCAGCTAGCGAGCTACGTTTTTCAGACCGAAAGCCCCTATGTCTTCGGTGTGTCAGGTCCTGGGTCAGCGGCAATGGAAATGGCCATTACTAACCTCGTATGGCCCGGGCGTAAGGTCTTAAGTATCAAAAATGGCTATTTCAGTAGTCGGTTCGAAGAGATGGCATCTCGTGTTGGCGGGGAAACAACCGTGCTCGAGGCAGGCGAAAATCATTATATAGAAGCCGATGCAGTCGAAGCGATACTAAAAACCCAAGATTTTGACGTGCTGACGATCGTGCAAGGAGAAACATCAAATACCGTATTTAATCGCCAGCTTCCCGAAATAGCCGCGTTAGCAAAAAAGTACGGTGTATTATGTATCGTTGATGCGGTATGTACGCTCAGCACCATGGAGCTAAACATGGATGAATGGGGCATTGATGCGGTGGTGACTGGCGGTCAAAAAGGCCTGTCATCAGTACCGGGTGTATCGTTAATTGCCTTTTCTGAACTAGCCTGGGACACGATTCAAAAGCGCGACGCTAGGATGCCTCACTGGTGTTTTGACACACGCTTGGCGTACGAGTTTTGGCACAACAAAGGTTATCATTACACCGCACCGGTATCCGGCTTGCTGGCCTTGCATGAGGCATTGCGGCTAATTTGTATTGAGACTCTGCCGGGGCGTTTTGAGCGACACTTACATTGTTCTCAGGCTCTGCAGCGTGGTATAGAAGCCATGGGGTTAGACTTGTTTGTGGCGCAAGAATCTCGGCTTAATTCGGTCATCGGCATTTGTCTGCCGCAGGAAATTGACGGCAAAGAATTATTGAGTCTTATGTCTTCCCGTTACCTAGTGGAAATATCCGGATCCTTCGGTGGCCATATTGTACGTATTGGACAAATGGGTGAGCAGTGCCGGTCACACCACTTATTACGTGTATTGCACGCATTGGGCATGTCATTGCAAAGCATGGGAGCCAAAATAGATGCCCCTGCAGGCATGGCGGAAATGGAAAAACAACTACTGATAACTTATCCCTAAGTTATCTCTAATCTATCAGCGCTAGCAGCCTCGTTTATGAGGGTGTTAGCTGGGGGTTAGGCCTTTCGGCTTTCTTATGCGCCCTATTGCGTGGGGTTTCGGTTAGCTGAAAACTATTGAGTAACCGCTTCAGTCGATCAAAATCAACCGGCAAAATCTCTTCCGTATCCGGATTTCCAACCTGTGAGGGAGCCTTACCGATGGGGGACGAATCAGCTTCCTTACTTAGATGCTGATCTATTAATTGTTGTAGATCCCGTAATCTTACCCGCAGATGGTCTTGGCATTGCATTAACGATTCTAGACAAAGTTCCATGGCTTCCGGCGCAGTATTTGGCGTGACTTCCCCTGAGGCTTTGGGTTGCAGGCGCCTAATAGCCTCAATTTTTGTTTGGGTTTCAAAGGTGATGTCAACACAGGACTTTAAATCAAACCCTGCAGATAGCCCGGATACTTTCTGTTGTGTTGGGTCTGGGGATGCTGATTTGTTAGGGGTAGGCTGGGCAACGTCTGCCTGTTGACCATCTTGACTGTTCGTCATGTCTTTTGCTTGTAATTGTTGTAAGCGCGCGACTTCTTGCTGGATCAATTGTATGCGTTTAACAATAGAGCGGCGGGAGGCATTTAATGCTTTAGCAATATCCCCTGTGGTCTCGGAGTGTTCGTTGGCGTCAACATAAAAAACACCATCGAGAATCGCCTGAATATCCTGTATAAGGTGATTTCTCTCGGTAATGACCTGTTTGCGCTGTTGAGTGTTCTCCTTAGTATGGTCGGGTGGATTGCTGCTGGAGCTTATCAATTTCAAATCAGCAGTTGTATTGATGGAAGAAGAATCATTAAACGTATCTTTGTCTTGTTCTACGGTTTGGTGCGGTTTGCTTTTAGAATATAGACCCGATAGGAAGAAGCTTACGCAGGAAAAAACACCCCCCAAAACTAGCATGATGTATGGGGCAACTATACCTTTCTTAAGTTGTTGGYTGGCTTCTGAAACACTCGAACGAAATRAGCTTAATGCGCTGTTAAATCTATTGTAATGATCTTCAATGACTCGAAAACGCTGCGTTGTATTAGTTAACGAAGCAGATGTGGTGAAGTGTTGTTGAAGAGACTCRCTATTATTCACCAGCATACGGCGTAACACCGGGTTGGATAAGCGCTTTGCCCCTTCGGTTAATGTTCCAATCAGTGTTTGTAGCCTGGGTTGRAYARTRTTCGCATGAGCAACTAAYGTTTCACCGTGGATGTTAAGGTCCAATATAGCAAGCATCACCTGGTAATGRTGATCCTTTATTAGCAGTGTGATCTGATTAATGGATTTCWGTTGGAAGGAAGAAAGCGATTGTTGTTCGCTAGCAGTTACAAAGGAATCAATGGATTGAACCAGCTTTTCTGCTTCTGACTGAAGTCGCTGTTTAAATTGCAGAGTTTGGTTAATGCCCTGCCTGGATTGTATCAAGGCTCCAAAGCCCTTAAGCAGTAGCTCTCCATCGGTCAAAAACGCCCTGAGGGTATTGTTGTCGTTAGGGTTGGCGGCTACATCAATTGTGTCGTTACTATATTTAATCCGCTGAAACTGGGCCAGTACGGCGGTATTAATCTCCCTAAATCGGCGCAAGCCACCTTCATCGGTAATGAGGCGCTGAGGACTAAAGGTACTCAGCTCTTGTAGTGACGCATCCAGATAGGCCAGGGAAGCCTGATGAGTCGATTGATATTGCTGTTGTTGGTGGAGCAATACAGAGCCAATGATGCAGGCAAAAATACTAACAACACCACACCCCAAAGCAATGAGAGCCTTTTGTGGTATCTGTGATAAGGATTTCATAAGAGCTGTACTTTCCCAGTAGACATTAAGCCATTGATATTTTAATAGCAGACCAACCCCGCATAAAGTTTTTTAGGATTTCGAGCGATATGTCGTCAATTAAATAAAATCGGCATTTTTGCGTCATTTCACGAAGAAAGTTTAACCGTATCGCGTCTTTATACATATTAAATGAGTTTACGTAACACGTAGGGAATAAATATGTTGAAAACATCATCAAAATTCACGGGTGCAGTGGCATTAACCACCGCTTTGACAGGTTGTTCTTGGTATACACAGTTAGCAGAGCCTACTGATAACAGAACGCAAAGAATTGGCATTTACCAAGCTGAGCCTAAAGACGCCTATATGATGCGTTTCGAGGAACTACAACTACGTATAGAAGCCTTAGAGCGAGAGAACCATAGATTGCGCTCACCAAAAAGTCGACGTTCATCTGCTAGGCATTACTCTTCACACGCCAAGGAAATTCGCCGTGATACTGCAGGGTTGGCGATAACACCCCATAAAGACAACGTAGGGGCGAGTTCGGTGGCTGTTCATCAAGCAAGTCGGCAAAAGAGTAACGATGTTATCGAAAAGGTAAAAGAAAAGGTCAGTCAAGCGGTGGCTGCAATTGATAGGATCCTTGGCCAACTGAACCTGATGGGCCAGCAGCGTGATGATGAAGAATCGACTTATGCTGCCCAGGAAATTCCCAATATGGCACCTCATGAAGACCCGACAGAGCAGGTATTAGCCCAGTATTCTATGGAAGATGAGTCAATGCAACCGAGTCTGTCGCAGCCAGGCAAAGCGGAAATTATTAAAACCAGTAACCAACCCAAGTCGACTGAGGTAGAAAACACCGTAACAGGTTTGTTGCAGCGGGACTCCAGTGGTGATGTTGTTCGTTCAACAACCTATCTAGAGGGAACTGCTCCGACGTTTAATTATTCGGTTGTCTACACCTATCCGGAGTCTACGCCGTGGAGTGATATGTGGCAGATATTAGATGACGCTAATGAAGTTGACAAATGGCGTGGCAATAACCCCGTCAAATCAACTTACTTTATCTACGTAGGCGCGTACTTCAGTGAGATAGATGCGGTGAATCGCCAAGAGAACCTCCTCGCCGTAACCGGTGAGCAGCCTGATCTAAGAGCCCGTGAAATAGACAGCGCAATAAATCGCGCAATTGCCGCAAATTAATAGTGCAATTTATCGCATTCTTTTACGTTGCCTAGGTCTTCTTAGAAAATAGATTGATAAATATTAAACACACGTAAGTAACACATAATCTTTGTTTACAAAGAAATAAGGCGACAATAAACGCCTAATACCATTAAATGCCCACTGTCACATGGAAGTCAGTATGAAAGCCAGCCTGAAAACAAAAACGTTGATAGCCGCGGCAACCGCGATGACAGTGTCATTGTCATCAATAGCGGTCGCGACAGCAGAAAATGTAAATAACTCAGTAAGCCCAGAAGAATTGGAAGTGTTAAAAATCCAGTTGATAGATGCCCGTGCCGCCGTAGAAAGCGCACAGCAAGTGGCAGAAGATATTGTCAAAACAGCAGAGATGGACGCTGTACGTATTAGGGCAGGAGCAGGTAAAACCAGTGAAGAAAATGCTAAAGATCCGCTAAGCCCATTAGTCATCAAAAATGCCGCTGTTGCAGTAGAGATTGCTGCGGGCACATTGGAAGAGATCGCCATCGCCATTATGCCTGAAGACTGGCGCATATTGGTGGATGTAAAAGACCATAAAATCAAGGAGCGTCGTTTTCAATATGTGACGACTAAATCCCGTGAGCAAGCGCTGTCTGATCTGTTGAATTCAATTGGGATGAATCACCAGTATTTCTTTGAACTCGTCAATGCCGATGGTGAACCTTCACCATTGCTTGTCATTAGCAAACGATAACAGTAGGAATAGAGAAAAATGAAGTTACGATTTAAACCGCTGTTAATCAGTTTGGCCGTGAGTACTGCGATAGGTGGTTGTGCAATTACACCCCATAGCCAGAAAATAAAATATGAGCCATTACTGGCCAACGAAGTAACATTCGTACCAGAATCAAAAGCAACCTATGTGCGCGAAGTTACTCCAGATGAAGAAAGTCTGAGGCTAAAAGTCTCCTATGTAGGGACAGTGACACTGATTGATGCGATAAGAGAGCAGCTACCTAAGCTCAATATTATCCCAACAGATAGTAACGTGAATTTGTTAAAAAAGGTGAGTATCTACGCTAACAAAATGCCCCTTGAAGATTACATAGACTATCTTTCGGCATTAACCGCCTATGATATTTCCCTTAAAAACAACAACATAATGATTAGCTCATTTGTCGAAAAACAGTGGAATTTGGCATTATTCTCCTCTAAAAGAAATGTCAGCCTTAAAGCGGGTGCGGCCATAGGT
>NVVG01000156.1 GCA_002402125.1 Moraxellaceae bacterium | reverse complement strand
TTGCCGCAAAGGTTTCTGGTGCGGCGCAACCGAGGGTTTGGGCCATTCCTCCCCCCATCGATACACCGGTAACGTAGATTCTTGATGGGTCAATATTTAGGGTTGTTTTCAGGTGTTCGATCATTGCTAAGATAAAGTCAACGTCGTCCGCGCTACGGTCTGTGTAGTTTTTAGGTAAGTTATGGTTCCAGGAAATCCCAAGCATTAATAGGCCCTGTGGCCAGACAGCGATAAACCCTTCTTCCTGTGCTTTTCGGTCAACCCCGGAGATAAAACGTTGTGCAGGGAAAACCCCGGCTACAGGCGAAGCGTAGCCGTGAAGATCAATTACAAGAGGGGTAGAGTCCCCGGCATAGTTATTCGGAACCCGCAACACGTAATACCTTCCAGCACCATCATGTTCCATGGCGCAGTCATATAGGCCTAGCTCATCCATAATGTTGCAATCGTCAGGCGTGCAGCCAGCTAGAGATAGAAGGCAAATGAATAGAGCGCCTACCTTTATTAGGTTAGAGGGCATGGAATGAGCTCCAGAATGGTGTTTTTATTATTATGTGCGTCTACTGTACATCATTTGACCAGCGAGGGCTAATGCCAGGGAGGAGGGTTGGGAGGCCCTACGAAGTGGATAGGCAGCCTACAGAGAGTACTCGGAGTCTATCCATTCGGGTTGTTTGGAGATAGTAGACTTTTTTATCGGAGGGTGAGCCGATAAAATCGCTATCTTCTGTTTATAAAGGAAATAACGCCCTATTAGCGTACCAAACTTTTCCTTATTTGAGACAATATGCAGGCCAACCTGATAACGGTCGTTACCTTGTAAAAATGACCAATGCACCACACCAATGACCGACATCGAGGTTTTCCCTCCGGCAAAGGTGGCCACCAGGTCGACCAAAAACTTATCGCCTCTCTTTGGGGGGGTAGTAACGGTCAACTGCATATCTTCCAACGATACATTTATTAGTCGAGTGTTAAACTGGGTCTTTTTTGTTGTCGTCACTGTTGCTCGCCAATTAACTTTCTCACGAGACTCTAATTGTTTGTTATTCATACAGTAATGGTACCGTTCATTCTTACTGATACATATTTAATAGTCCTTAGTTCTACTGCGAAAAATTACCAAATCAGCAATTCTAATCGCAATCTCGCTGTTTCTGTTCGGGTGTTTTTTTTCAAAATTCGCCACGCTAAAGCTATGTGATTTAGCTAAAAGTATACATACGCACTTGCGAGTATATATATGGGAGTGTGTATGTACCGGTATATTTAGGCCAGGTATTTAGTTGTTTTACCAAGAGGCTCGCCTTTATTGGGCTTTATTCTTGTGGTTTGGATGAAAAGGCTATATCTCGAGGAGGTTTTCAACAAAATAAGAGTACAACTGTTGACTTAAATCCCAGTTGCTATATATTCAGTGTACAAATACACACTATCTATTGAGCGGAGATTGTCTATGTCGGCACATAATCCAGTTATAAATCGTTTTGTAGGGAACTTGATCAAGGAAGATTGGCTTGATTTCATGTATTCCCATGTTAATCCGATGTTGACGGTTAGCCGGGTGATGGCTCGCGTAGTCTCGATAAAAGATGAAACATCGGACATTAAACGTTTTGTGTTACAGCCAAACCGCCACTGGCAGTCATTCCAAGCGGGGCAATTTGTGTCGGTTAAGGTAATGATTGATGGTAGCTATACAGAGCGATGTTATAGCCTGGTACGTTCTCCAAGTAGTGAATTAATTGAGATAGGAGTAAAACGCATACCTGATGGAAAGGTGTCTAATTGGCTGCATGACAACTTACAGGTAGACGATGTTATTGAGTTGGGCGATGTTGGTGGTAATTTTGTACTTCCGGCTCAGTTGACCAACAAATTATTGTTAATAGCAGGTGGTAGCGGTGTGACTCCAATCGTTAGCTTACTAACGGAGGCGTTAGCCCGACAGCCCAAAGCCGATATCGTGGTTATGTATTACGTCAATAGCGATAAAGATTTGGCTTTTGCAAATGAGATGAAAGCGCTATCAGTTAAGCATTCGTCTGTTCAATTCAATGTCGCGTTGGCAACTGACGGTGAGTCTGGGTTCTTTAGCAAGGCGCAATTAACTCAAGTTTGCCCTGACCTTGGTGAGCGTATGACTTATCTGTGTGGACCTCAGGGTTTAATGAATGCCGTTAGTAGGGTTTGGGAAGACCTAGGCATTACCGAAAAGCTAAAGCAAGAAGTGTTTGGTTTTGCGGCTGTTAATTTAGATGCGGCTAACACAGCAATGCCCATAATGTTACGTCGTAGCCAGCAAGAACTAATGAATACTAAGGCAACCATTTTAGAAAGTGCAGAAGCGGCCGGTGCGCGCCCAGTTTACGGTTGTCGTATGGGAGTATGTAAGACTTGTAGCTGCACAAAAATTTCAGGGGTTGTTCGCGATCTAGTTACAGGTGCAATTGATGATCAGCCCAATACACAAATTCGTATTTGTGTCAGTGAACCTTTAAGTGAAGTAGTGCTGGATATTTAGACCCAATATTATTTCCCAATTAATTGCTAATCGAGATTTATCATGAATGTATACAAAAAAAGCCGTAGATTAAGCTCAGAAGAAATCGAGGAATTTGGTGCAGAGTTAGATGCGTTACGTAGAGAAACTATGGGATCGCTTGGGAAAAGGGAATCTGACTATATTTATAAGGTACGTAACTTTGTGCGCTACACCGAAATAGCGGCTCGAAGCTCATTGATGCTGGGATGGTTACCACCATTTTGGTTGGCGGGAACGGCGTTATTAGGTGTGTCAAAAATTGTCGAGAATATGGAGTTGGGCCACAATGTAATGCATGGGCAGTATGATTGGATGAATGATCCTAGTCTGCGGGGTAGTACCTACGAATGGGATACCATGTGCACGGCTGATAATTGGCGCCAAACGCATAATTTTGTACATCATACCTATACTAATGTGCGAGGTATGGATCATGATATTGGTTATGGGGCGTTACGCTTGTTTCCAGAGCAAAAATGGGAGCCTAGGTTTATCATTAACCCGATAGGGGCGGCCTTTTTGGCGGTAACATTTGAGTGGTCATTAGCATTACAATCGTTAGAGCTTGAAAAACTACAAACTAAAGAGAAAACTTTTGCACAGGTTCGTGAAGAATTTAAAGTAATGGCAGTGAAGATGCGAAAGAAAATTCTAAAGGATTATGTTTTTTTTCCCGCGCTTGCTGGCCCAATGTTCCTGCCGGTGCTGGCGGGTAATTTTACGGCAAATATCATGCGTAACATTTGGACTTTCAGTATCATTTTCTGCGGACACTTTACTGAAGATGCAGAAACATTTCCGAAAGAAATATTGGAAAATGAAACCCGGGGTCAATGGTATTTACGTCAACTGCATGGTTCGAGTAACCTTAAAGGTGGAAAAATCTTTAATTTTATGACGGGTAATTTAAGTCATCAAATTGAGCACCATATGTTTCCAGATGTGCCGGGTGTTCGATATGCCGAGCTTGCCGTGAAAGTGCAAGAAATTTGCGATCATTATGGCCAGCATTATAATACAGGGTCGTTCACTAAGCAGTTTTCTGCGGTAGTGAAACGTATTTTTAAATATGCTCTGCCGGTAGGTGGGGAAATTCACGGGAAAGCTAACGAAGCTGCCAGCGCGACGCTTGATGCGACGCCAACAGTTAAGCGGGATCTTCAATATATCCCAGATCGAGATGCGGCGTAACGCATCGATACCAATGGATTGACAAGGATTGTTGTGTAAGGGGAACAGTCTGTCTATGGCGTGAGTGCTCATTTGGCTGTGGGATTCTGCTATGCTCTATCGATGAAAGTGAATTCGACGTGGTATATACCCGTCTTAATTAATTGTCGAGCGCCAGAAATTATTGTATGAGTCAAGTTGAAATATTAATGCCAGTAAATTAGTACACGTATTTCTTGTTCTTACTCTCTTTTATTTTTGGCCATAAAGCAGGCTAGAGGTAAAGGTCGTGGTTTCGAGTAATGAAATACAAAAAACAATTCTTGTGATTGGTGCTAGTGGCGCAACGGGGCGACTGCTTGTTGAGCAACTGCTGATTAGGGGATTGAAAGTAAGAGCGGTTGTGCGCTCCCCCGACAGTCTGCCCAAAGAGCTCAAGGAACACGATAATCTAGCGTTGATCCATGCGGCAGTGTTAGATCTCAGTGATACTGAGTTGGCCAGACAAGTCAGCGGTTGTGATGCTGTCGCTTCCTGCCTGGGACACAATCTGAGCTTTAGTGGTATGTATGGTCAGCCTCGAATGTTAGTGTCTGATGCTACACGTAAATTGTGTGATGCCATTAAGACAAATAAGCCAAAAGCAGCGGTTAGATTTGTGTTGATGAATACTACGGGCAACACGAATCGAGATATTCCCGAAAGGATTTCGTTTGGCCAACGGTGCGTTGTCGGCCTTATTCGTTTGTTGTTGCCTCCTCACCTAGATAACGAAAGAGCTGCTGATTACCTACGCACAAAAATGGGACAACATCACCGCGAAGTCGAGTGGTCGGCGGTTCGTCCGGATACTTTGACCGATGAAACAGAAGTTTCTGAGTATGAGGTTTACGCTTCACCGATAAGAAGTGCTATTTTTGATGCGGGTTTGACCAGTCGAATCAATGTAGGTCATTTCATGGCTGACTTGATTACCGATGATGAAGTATGGGATAGGTGGAAGGGCAAGATGCCGGTGATCTACAATAGCGCTTCGTCGTCGGTTTGAGGTGGGGCTAGCTAGGGTCAAAATTACCTGCTTTAAGTTTAAAGGAATCGGCATCGACGTCGTTATCACCAGAGGGGTACCAGTCTTGCACGGTGAAGGATTTACCGATTACCGCATCCGCTGGCAACACATAGGGGTTCTCTATAGTGGGTTTTAGAATAAATTTGTAAACAAACAGTTAAATTGGCGAGGATGCGGCATGGATAAGTGCTCCAGCGACATTCGATTTAGCCGTTGCTCGGATGAACTCGTATTAGTATTTCACAATCCCTTGGTTCTTCAGGTTGCTCACTATCAACAAGGCGTCAGCAGAACTTGCACGATAGTAAACCGGTGGTTGCCCCAAGGGCATTGATTGCTTAAAGCTAATTCCTGCTGCAGGTGCGTCGATGACTGTTCCTGTCCAAAGATGAATCCAATTCCCTGCAGGTAAGTGAACGATTCTTTCTCGTTGATTCAACTTAAGTGCCGGTGCAATCATAAAGTCAGCACCCAGCATAAATTGGACTTCCGAGGTTTTCATTGTCGCAAAGGTTTTATCGTGAGGGAAGTGTAGTAATGGGTGGCGAACAACGGGGTAACCTTTCTCTTCTGCTTCTACAAATAAATTACTTCTGTAGTCCGCCAAGGATTGGTATATTTTTGCGAAAGTCGAAAAGTGATTTAAGGTTTCATCGTCTGAGTATACCTGGGCGCTGCCTTGTGGTGACAAGCCCTCATGACTGCGAAACACTGCGGTAAAGGCATTCATTTCAATCCATCGTAGGAGTAATTCTTTACTTCTGTTTAAGCCTAATCCATTAAATGCAAAAGAGGTGTAACCGCCAATGTCACTGTGGTTGAGAGAGATACCAGAAAATCCACCGTTCATTAACCCAATGATCGAGCTGGTTAAACCGTCGTAGTGATCCCACATCACCATTTGGTCTCCCAGCCAAAACAGGCTGCTATAGCTAGGGCTTTGGGTGAATCCAGATCGATTAAAAAATACAATTTCGTCACTCATGCCAACTTCTGCTATAGCTTCAGCGTTTAGTTTTGCCCATTCTTCGGGGTATTTGTTGTGGAGATCTAGACCGGATTCATCGCTGAAAAACACAGCGTCATAGGGCAGTGATTCGCCAAAGTCTGCCATCCAACCAGAAAAGCCATTATTAATCATTTGCTGTTGAATAATGGTCTTTAACCAGCTACGTGCATCTGGGTTGCTGAGGTCTACCAGGCCCGCATCAAAGTCAGTAATGGTGATGGGGTAGGGCAAGCCTTGTTTATCTTTAATTAAGTAGCCTTTTAGCAATGCTTCAGCGTAAAAATTGTTATTGGCATTGCCTTTTTCTGTTACATCCACTAAAAATGGGTTTATGTAACCCATCACTCTAATGTCTTCATCATCAAAGTCGCTGATAAGACCATCCCAGTCTGGGTAACGATCTTCATCCAGTTCCCAGTTCCACCAAAGTTGTGATCCCGCTCCGCCGAGCGTGACCCGTTTTCCCACCCAATCCTGTAACCAAAAGGCTGCAATGGGTGTGTCCACTGATTTTAGCTGTTGCCACACTTGTTTCACTTGTTCTGTGCCGCCTTGCACGCCCAGTATGGCTCCCTGGTTCATCCAGTCTGGAAGTGCTTTCATGCGACCGGTGAATACAGTGAATTCTTCAATCAGATCAAGTAGCGTTTCCCCATAGAGAATTCGTCCTACCATCTCGGAAGAAAACGCATTCACACTGACTGAATCTTTATCTTCTAAATTGAAGCGCGTGTATTGTTTGTTTTCTAAAAATAGTGAATGACGTTGGTTGGTAATGTATTGCGGTACCGAGTAATAACTCGTGAGTTTGTGGCCAGAGGAGCCGGGAGAAAATAGATTGAGCAGCATAGATATAATAGGGTTGCCTCGGCCGATACCTTGCTCTTGAGTAAGGATGGGGATATCTAACCCTTTGAGATCTGTATAGCTGTATTGTTCTCCAAAACCATAGAAGTGTTCATCTGCCTGAGATTGATAGTGTAAACCTAGGTGATTGTATTCGGTGTTATCCGTAGTTAGGGTGAATTGCAGTTGTTTATCGACCAGGGCAAAGGTTAACTGAAAGTGCAAGTCGGTACAGTCAAGAAAGGGGCCGCTGAAGACGAGGTTATTCGCAGTTTGCTCGAACGTTTGTATTTCAGGTACCAAACAATTTTGTTGGGATCGTTCGTTGATCTTGTAGCTGGAGCGCTGGTCAGTAATGTTGAGAGTTGTTTTATGCGCGCTTAACAAACGGCCGGTATCGATAGAGGTCCACATAATATGTCCCGGCTCAGTCGTCGCGTTTATCAACAACTGGTTGCCTTCTATCTGTAGCTGAAACCCCCCTAACGATAGGATGCCAGTTTCTTGATGGTTGGGTGTCTGAAGACAGCCGCCAAGCAGTAGGGACAGTGCAGTCAGGGCAATGCTCAATAGGTAAGATGTCGAGTTGGGATGGAGTGTGTTGCTGTTCATAATGCGTGGAACCAAAAGTTTCAAATGGGACGTTGATGGTTTTTGCCGGGTGTTTCGTGGCGCGGAATATTGTACCAGAATTTATTCATGACAAAATTGAGATCGGTATTCTGTCGGTGTTAGATCTGTGTGCTTATTTAGTTTGTAATTTTAACGTTGGCAAAGTGACGCTGTGAAACCTTTCTAATCGGGACAGAGTTCTAGTGAGTGTGGGGGTTGTATTGATGACGGTGCCGATTGGGCCATAATGGAGGGCTTGAATGTCTTGTATATAGTACTTTATATGTTCTTGTGGGCCTATTTTCTTGGTTCCTTTGGGTATGGTTTGTGGCGTTGTAATGTCAAATTGTTCTCAATTGACCTGTTTTGATAACCAATTGACGTGATTTGCATATACCTTTTGCCTTTTATTCACTATAAAGGTTAAGCGCAACATAAAAATGCTTTCTGTATACCTGTAAAAATTGTGGGTATTTAAAAGTCTTTTCGATGAGTATAAATTAACTAATCGATATTGGCTAACTCATTAGTATTATTTTTGCACTGTGTTTGGGGGCGTACTTATGTAGTTTCTTAGAATTGCGTAGTTGGAGTGTTAAACCATTACCGTCGCAGTGCTTGAGGCTTTGTCTGGCTCATGAAAATATGAGCAGTTCGTTGCTTTCGGTGTAATAAAAACAATAACAAATTATCAATTTAACTAGGAATAATAATGAAAAAAGCCCTATCTTGTCTATCAATTGTGCTCGGCGTGTGTGTGTCCGCGTGTGGTGGTCCCGAATATGATCCCGAAGGATCTATAACTGGGCCTCTTCAAGAACCATCAATCCGTATCTACTCGGAAGGCGATGTGGATGCGATTGTTACTAGCAGTGCAGTCACCATAGCGGCTTTCCGCAGTCTTGAAGACTACGGCGTAAACCCTAGTCAGATCGCAGAAAGATTTAGAGATGTTTGCGAAAAGGTTACGTTTATTCGTTACAGATTAGATAATGATACCCTTGGACTTAACAGTGATCCAGCAACCGCCGACTATGCAGATTATGGAGTGCTAATGGCTCCTGGCGTTATTCAAGGTGCGAACGGTTTTGAATACCTTGCTAGAAATATGGTGTATAGAGCCTTTGTCAACCGAGGTTTAAAAACTGAAGTGTGGGCAATGGATAGAAGAAATAACTGCATTGAAGATAGAGCGATAGCGGATCACAACGAAGATCTATATGAAGTCTTTCAGACCTCTGGCAGTGACGGCGGCATTATTGTTACTGACGCAGAGCATGACATTCTTGTGGATAATATGGTGGGTTATTACTACGGCGATGATTTTGTAGATGGTTATCAGTTTGAAGGTTTTTTAAAAAGCAGAGATGTTCCGTTCTTGGCTGAGTTTGGATTGAAAATGGATACTGAGGATATGTATCAGATTATCTCATCCATGGTGCCTAGCCAGCAAGATAGAAAAAAGAAGGTATTAGTAGGTGGGCATTCCCTGGGTGGGTTACATACGGGTGTTTTTGCTAGTTGGGATTTTGACGGTGATGCAAGCACCCTTGATGATGCTGGATATAATAATACCGCTGGTTTGTTTGCTTTGGATTCAGTAGTTACACCATTGGATAGTACGGTTGACTTATTCATTCAGGGGTTCGTTCCTTTTATTAACGAATCAATTATAGGGTTTGGCGAAAACCTAACGTGGCCTATATATGAGGGTGCATTGTTGGGATTACGTACTGGTCTAGTTCCGCGTTTTTTGCATGGTCCAATTGCACAGGCCACTACTGGATCTCCGGTTGGTCCTGAAGCGTTAGCAGTCATCGAAGCAGTGGGCTTTCTTGCCTATGCTTTCCCTGAGAAGGAGCATACTGCAGTGAGAAGAATCTATGACAAGTTAGAGCCAGATACTCAGAAGCTTATGCAGAAATTAGTATCGCGTGATAGGGAAACTTTCGATAATGGTTGGCCCACCGTTTTGGATTTTAGATTCACTAACGCAGCCATGCTGGGTTTGATTTTTGACGACGACTTTACGCATATACCCTTTATTAAAACTAGCCTTGGTTTTATGTATAGCGATGATGAGGGCGGTGGAATTGCTCCTAAAAAGGGCATTGGCAAAGGAATATTTGCGCCTACTAATATTGGGCCGTTTAAATGTAATGGAGAATGGAGCCCGGAAAACTGTCGTACTACGGGACAAGGACCATTGTACAAGTGGGCAAATTTCGACGAAGTGGCGAGACCYGGAATCGATTTCACTGATATAACGGGTAATGTATTTTTTACTGATTATACAAATGAAATGTCCGACATGCGTGGATTGGCTCGATCTACTTTTATCGGAGAAACTAATGTGGCAGAGTGGTACTTCTCTATTAGGCGTTACATGGATCTTATGGCAGTTACTGCCGATTACGCACCTAACTATGGGTTGAATACTATTCATCAGGATGAGGCTCTTGTGGATATGCCCGTGATCGARATCTTGGGCTCAGARGGYATTTTTGGATTTGCAATATTAAATGGAGATGTCCTAGCGGTTAATCCTGTCATTCTTGAAGGAGTCAATCATTTCGACGTGACTTATGCGTCTTCAAACTCAACCTATAGAGATGACACTGATGTAGTGGGAATGTTGTTAGATTGGGCCGATGAGTCTGTCTCATCTAACTAAGTCCATTTTGTTAGTGTTAGAGTGGTGAACTAAGGAAGGCAGCCACTCTGTACAGTAAAAATATTAGCCCCGATAGAATAAATCTATCGGGGCTTTTTTGATTTTTAAAANWAGGCAGATAGCAGCTGATTTAGCGATTTAAGAACCTTATCCGTTGTCTATTACACAGCCCGTTTTTGTTATAGATCTTTACCTATTACTAAATCGTACAAGCCCCTCTTAGTCCAGATATATATTCTTGCAACTTTAAATTATGAGCCATAGGGCAACGTCTTATGGTAATTGCGATAGTAAGTAAATAGTAAGTAAGGGGTTTGTATATGGGTATTTATGTAAAATGGTGGATATTTGGTCCAATAATCGGACTGCTGGCGTTAGTGAATACACGCTGTCAATTATTTGAGAATAATTTRTTTAGCACCTATGAMGAAGGSGAGTGGCCTGCAGTCACKTGTCCTGYGGATGCAAAAAACTATCGTACCGCAGATGGCCGTTGTAATGATCTTTATAGACCGGCGATGGGTATGGCTGGCGTGCGGATGGGAAGAAATATTCAGCCGGATTACAGCTGGCAGGAAACGGAAAAGATGATGGTTCCTAATCCTCGTGAAATTAGTAAGGAACTATTAACAAGGACTGATGGTATCAGGGAAGTACCATTTTTGAATTACACGGCGGCAGCATGGATACAATTTATGGTCCATGATTGGTTTGAACATGGTGATCGTGATCATAGCAATCCAATTAAAGTGCCAGTGGCTGCAGGAGATATACATGATAGCGGCGATGGACACATGGACGTTGGTAGGACGCCAGCAGATCCAACGGGGAACCCTCATGATGGTCGTCCCGCTAGTTTTATAAATGACAATACTGCTTGGTGGGATGCTTCTCAACTCTACGGCAGTGACCAAGCGACTCAGGATAGTTTGCGAAGTTTTGTTGATGGCAAAATGACTATCGTTAATGGTCGATTGCCAATGGACCCCAATGAATCCATTCCTAAAACAGGTTTTAATAAAAATTGGTGGATTGGTCTTGAACTGATGCACACGCTTTTTGTATTAGAGCACAATAAAATTTGTGACATGTTAGTGGATTCCTACCCTAATTGGGCCGATGAGCGATTATTTCAAACCGCACGTCTTATTAATGCGGCGCAGATTGCCAAGATTCACACGGTAGATTGGACCCCGGCTATTCTGAAAAACAACATTCTTCGACAGGCAATGTTTGCAAATTGGAGAGGGCTTTTACCGTCATGGGTACCGCGTATAGGCGAAGCCGCTACCGATGGAATTATCGGTGGAAAAGTGGAGTTGGAAGGTGTCCCATTCAGTTTGACAGAAGAATTTGCCGCAGTATATCGGATGCATCCTTTGCTGCGTGATGATTTTCCAGTGAGAGATTATCTATCAGATAACGTTATCGGGACAAGTTCATTACCAGAGCATTCATTTGGTGGGTCAACGGCTACAGCTGATGAGTTTGGTTTAACGAATTTAATGTATTCGCTTGGTCGCACCAAGCCCGGTTTACTAGAATTAAATAATTTCCCGGATTTTTTAACCAATTTCCCAATGGAAACGGCAGGTAAAGTTGTTGACCTGGCGGCAATAGATATTATCCGTGATCGTGAGCGAGGAATTCCT
>NVVG01000155.1 GCA_002402125.1 Moraxellaceae bacterium | reverse complement strand
GGTTGGCTCATTAGATCATCCTGAATTAGTAAAACCCACAGCTCATGTTAATCTTGAGTCAAAATTGGAAAATATTGAAATTAACGATGATCTTCCAAAGTTTGATGAATTCCCTTCCCAAGATGAGATTGGGAAGATGCTCTACAGCTAGTATTGTTCTAACAAGGCAACCTTACGGAACTCCAATAGTTGAGTGTTCAGGTTCCATGAGAATACGTTTGATATGAGCGAGTCCATTACCCAGAAACGGTTTGGTCAAAAATTAGCGCATAATAAGGAAGTCTAGTGATAAATAAAGGAACAACAATAAGGGTCGCCCGCCCAACAGACAACCTCAATAGTATTGCCGATATGTATCAAAAAGGGCTAGGCTTTAATGTTCTAGCAAAATTCGAAGATCATGATGGCTTTGATGGGATTGTGCTAGGTTTTCCTGGCGAGAGTTATCATATTGAGTTTACGCATCACAAAGGCACTACTGTAGGGCATGCTCCAACACGGGATAATTTACTTGTTTTTTACATTGAAAAATCGGATCAATGGAAGCAAGCTTGCCTTCAAGCTAAATCTGCAGGTTTTAAAGAGGTAGAGTCGTATAATCCTTACTGGGATGTATTAGGTTCAACCTATGAAGATATAGATGGTTATCGTGTTGTTCTTCAAAATGGAGCATGGAGTGATTGATAGATTTTTAGGCTTTCTAGATTTGACGTAGCCAGTTTCATACCGGATTCTAGTGTGCGACACTGAACGTTGACTAGGCCAGACAATAGGTGTGGAAACGGGTCGAAAAAGCACTTAAGATTAATCGTTATGTTAGTTGCTATTAATTGATAGAACTAGCGGTGTTAATTTGTGAGGATGTTTTATGAAAAATAGTCTTGAAATTGAAGAAGTATTAAGGTTTTGGTTTGGGGGTATACCCTCCAATCATTTTAGTTTCCTCGATTTGCTTTCAACCCTTAAAAGATACCCATATTGGTACGGTAAAGCCTTTCCTTTTCTTGATAGTGATCAATCGATTGAGGAGCGGTACGAGGAACTTGTGCAAAGAGCGAGAAAAGGAGAGCTGGTCGAGTGGGAGAGTACCTCAGAAGGTCGATTGGCATTGATATTGCTGCTAGACCAATTGCCGAGAAATATATACAGGGGTAAACAGAAGGCATTCGAGTCTGATAAACAAGCGCTTGATCTGGCACAGAGATCAATAATTCTTGGTGACCATCTCAAGGTCCATGCCTTGGCACGTACTTTTTATTTTTTCCCTTTGATGCATCAAGAAGATATAGCGTTACAGGATGAGTGTGTCGAGCATTGTAAGGATAATATTGTCGATTCCAGTTGTTTCAATTTTTGTAGCGTGGTGGGTGTATTCCTATCATCATTGCGGCACAGGTCAATTGTTCAGCGGTTTGGGCGATACCCCCATAGAAATGCTATTTTGGGTCGAAGAACTACCAAAGAAGAAAAGGCCTTTTTGCGACAGCCTTTTTCTTCTTTTTGATGTTCTTAATGCAAGTGTGAAAACCGTAACTAACGTAGAGTTCGGTAAATCACGTTTGCAATTGAATGCAGGTCTATTTCGTTTTCCACTATTGTTACTTGAATATATAGTCTCTAAGCGGAAATGTATGGCTACGGAACCACATTTCTAGCCCCGACGAGGGCCTAAGAAATGGTGCGTCCCCATGTTTGTTAAAATAGTAGCTGTTAGATGTGCCGCAGGCATTGTTAAAAAATATAGTATTTTTCTGGCGCTCTAATACATCGTTAAAATATTTGTCGTTGGCTTGTCGAGTCACTTCAACGTACGTGGCATCTTTCTTTCTCGCGTGATTAATGCAGCGCAAGGCATGTCTGGTTTGCGCCTCTACCATGGAGAACCATGACGCACCTGAAATGGAGTACGGGCCTAGAATAGCAAAATAATTTGGAAATCCAGGGATAGTGGCACCCTCATAGGCTTGATAGCGATTTTGTTCCCAGAATTCATCAATCTCTTGTCCGTCAATGCCATAAATTTTATAGGTTGGCAGATTGCCTTTCTCAAATACGCTAAACCCCGTGGCTAGGATCAATGTGTCAATCTCTCTTTCTATGCCATCGTTTGTGATGATGCTATTTTTAGTGATTTTTTTTATCGGAGAGGTTATTAGGTCTACGTCATCGCGTGTAAATGATTTAAAATATTCATTAGAAAAACTGGGGCGTTTACAACCAAAGCCGTAGTCAGGTGTTAGCTTTTTTCGTAGTGCGGGATCTTTTACCTGCTGATTTAAGTTGTTCAGGCAGATGGCTTGTGCTTTTTTTGCTAACCCAGGGAATTGCTTGTTATATACAATGCCCATTACCATAACGAGTTCTGTAGCTGCCGAAGCCATCATTCTCGCTGCAGATTGTAAACCTTTCACTTTTGAAAAAAGTGTTTGTATTACGCTAGGAACGACATAGTCTCGTTTCGGCAATATCCAGATTGGCGTGCGTTGGTAGACATCCAACTGTTTTACTTGTGGGGCGAGGGTGGGGACTAATTGCACGGCGGTCGCTCCGGTGCCGATAATGGCTATTCGTTTACCGTTTAAGTCATAGTCATGATCCCAGCGTGAACTGTGCATTTGTTTACCTTGAAAAGTATCGATGCCTGGTATATCTGGTCGCTTGGGCTGGGTCAACGCGCCGGTTCCATTAATCACAAATCGAGTTGAGATTGTGCGGCTATCTTCAAGCTCCATATTCCAGATATGATTTTTTGAATCAAAGACCGCTTTTTTCACTTTCACATTAAATTGCATGTGGTCCCGAAGGCCATACTTGTCTGTACAGTGATTGGCGTACTGCTGGACTTCCTTGCCAGGCGCAAACAATCGTGACCAGTTTGGATTTTGCTCGAAGGAAAATGAATAAGAAAGGGAGGTAATATCAACAGCGATACCCGGATAGGTGTTGTCTCTCCAGGTGCCACCAAGATCGCTGGCCTGCTCAAGAATCACGAAGGATTCGATGTTGGCGTCTTTTAACCGGATTCCCGCACCGATACCTGAAAATCCGGCGCCAATGACGATCACTTCGTAATCCGGTTGGGAATTATTGTTTTTATTAGCAGCAATCCGTTGGTCAAGGGTATACGTGGTTGTATTCATAGCTATCTCCTAAGCAGGCTCATCTGATTAAATTTGTTGAAATATCGACAATTTCTGATGCTTTTTTTAAGCTGTACCATATACTGTATGGTACGGATAGTTACTAAATAGTCGCTTTTTTGTACAGCATTGTCAATAGGGGCCGTATAAACGACAATGGTCAGAATTAAAACTCAGAGTTATCAGAAGGTTATGACGAATAGAACGCGTGTTATTGATGTTGCAGATGAGATTGCATTCAGGATTGTCTCTGGTAAGTATGCCGTTGGAGAAAATTTGCCTGGAATCCGTAAATTGGCGACGGAATTCAGCATAAATCCATCCACAGTACAGATTGTGTTAGCAAAGCTAGAATCTATCGGTTTTGTTAAATCTCGCCCCAGTGCGGGGTTTTCAGTAATAGATGTTGAGACAGACGGAGGGATTGCGACATGGAAATACATTTTTCGTTTCGCTCAGCAAATTCCAGATCGAGCTGTTCGGCTTTATCGAGATTTGCTGGATTTTCGCTCGTTGATTATCGTGGATGCGCTGAAACGCATCGCAAAGGAGCCGCAGCGGTTTTCTGTTGCTACTGTCCGCAGGGAGGTTGAGAGGTTGGAATTGGTAATGAAAACCTCCTCCGATGATTGTTTAGAGATTGCCCGGGCGCAAATTAACACGCTGCGTGCTTTGTATATTGCCACAGAACAGGCAGTTCTGACGTCAGTAATTAATTCGATTAGCGAGGTTTACCTAGAGGTTCCTGCTGTGATGCAAACCATGACAGATAAGCCTGAGGTCCATGTGGAAATGTGGAAGTTTCTTATTTTGGAATGGGAGCAGGGAACGCTGTCAGAAGAAACAATTCAAGTGAATATACAATTGTTGAAATCCTTTGATGATATTTTGTTGAAACATTTTGAGCAAATTGTGACATCACCTGGGTATAAACCAGACATCTATAGTTTAACCCTCTAATATTCAGTATCGTGGATGGGTTACGTGTTATCTTGAACCTTCTTAAAAATATAATTTCATGCCTGCCGCCCATCCTCTGCCATCACCGCCAGGCAATTCAATGGGTGGAATGCTGTCATCGGGGTGAACAATATCCTCATCCAGGGCATTGGTGATTTGGGTATAAAATTCTAAGGTTCGATTGTTTTGATCATGGACTTTGAAACTGTAGTTGATATTAAGCAGCCGTACCGCATCAGCACCTTTCATGTCCCCTATATATCGTATGGAAGCACCAATGTCATGATTAATGGTGGGACTATAAAATCCACCTAACATGGCCGTGTAACGGGGTATAACAGCAGCAGTAAAGTCTCCAATCTGTTCGGTAAAATCGGCGACAGAACTGTAGACAATATTTTCGCTATGATCATCGCGGTTACCTTGATGGTGGTAAGAAAAATTACTAAAAACTTTCCATTCCACTTGTGCATATTGATAATCGAGTTCTAATCCCCAGCGCTTTACATCAAGGTTTAAATTGATATTTATATCATCCGGTGTCGACTTGGCAAACACATTTTGTACTAGGTCATCTGTTTCAAAGTAATACAGGTTTACCACAAAGAGCGAGTTACCGTCGCTATACGTGTAGGCTAAATCAGTCGTTTTAATCTCTTCGGTTTTTAGATTAGGATTAGCTACATTGGCACCTGTGTCGGACACATCGGTTTGGTTTAGGCTAGGAGTATTAAAACCGACAGAATAGAGCAATTTTAGGGATTGTTTATCATCGATTGTGTATACCGTCGCTATGCGAGGTGTTGTGGTTTCACCCCAGTTTTCATTGTCGGTATGGCGAGCGCCAATTAGGAAACGCCAGTGCGTTAATTGGTAATCTAGCTGAGTATACAACGAATTTTCAATTACACTACCGTAATGTATGGCAGAAAATGGCTCGCTCGCTAAGTCTGGAAAACCGATAGAAGCAAGAAAATCTGAAGCAGATTTTGGCATGTTCTTTACGCGAATAATGTTATCTGCAGCGGCGCGGTGTTCATACTCGGCACCGCCAAAAATACTGAGCTGGTCATTAATTTGATAATTGAGTGTCCCCCCTGCACGCCAACGAAACGCATCACTTGGATTGTCCATTTCAAAAATGCTTGTACCGCTGGAACCACCACCAAAGAAAGTGATGTTTTGGCCAAATGAATGAATGTCTTCTTGGTAATCTTCAAAATGGCTATAGTCGGTAAATATTTGAGTGGAAATATTGTCATTTGACCATTCATAATCAAAGTGTAAAAGTTTGCCTATATACTTCGCTTCTGACAGCGTAAAGGGGGCAAGTATGCCGCCAATTTGTTGATAGTTGTTTTCGAAATAGTGTGCAATAACATTGATGCTGTGAAATTGAAATTTTAGCCAGAAGCTGTCACCTTCATCTACTACTGGTATGCTGCCTGACGAAGGAATTGCGGGGCTTTCACCAAGTAGGTCCTCCGCGACAAAACGGAATTGATCAAAAACAAGTGTATTGTTCAATTGACCGTGATAACCATCTTCTCGGCGAAATTCACCGGAAATATGTAATCGAATATTTTCGTTAAAGCTGTGTTCAATATATGCGCTAACATTGCGCTGACCATTACTACCAACCGAACCGGTAACCACGCTGCTGTTTTCTTTCTTAGTGGTGATTTTTATGACACCCGTTGTTGCATTTGTACCATAAAAGATTGCTCCTGGGCCGCGAATCACCTCCACATGATCGATCGCTTCCATAGGAATGCCTCGAATTGGAAAATTGCCGTTTTCTGAATCCCAATAGGGGACATCATCAAGCAAAAAGAGTACTTTTTGGTTGTTAAACTGGGTAATGCCTCTAATGATAACAATGGGATAACCACCAACTCCCTGTTTGACCAGAACCCCGGGAATTAATGACAGTAAATCTTCGAGTTTGGAGATGCCCATTTTTTGTATGTCTTTAAGATTGTATCGACTGACAATCGCTGGGGCTTTGGGAATAGCTTCGTTGCCAACAGAAGCAATACTTGTCTCGATTTCTAATAACTGTTCGAGACTAAAATCGTCGAATGCTGCAGCATAGGCATTGGAGCACAGTGTTGAGCAGAATAGAAAAAGCGGAAGGCAGATTTTTGTGAGCATGACGCAACACCTATCCTTCTTTTATTTTAGTGCAAAGTTATGCCTTTAAGTATTGATTTTATTGGCTATATTGTCAATATATTGTACAAATATCGATTGTTGATAGATAAATGAATAGCTCTATTTGGAATATTAAAGGGCATTGCTGAGCCATTATCAATGGCGCTTCGTTAATTCATGAATAGCCTTTGCGAATGCAATCTACCCATTGTTTAAATGTGAGCTCGTCTATATCACCACTGGTAAGGGGAAATCTGCGGAGTCCATGCGGAAATGTGGAAGTTTCTTATTTCGGAGTGGGAGCAGGGAACGCTGTCAGAAGAAACAATTCAAGTGAATATACAATTGTTGAAATCCTTTGATGATATTTTGTTGAAACATTTTGAGCAAATTGTGACGTCACCTGGGTATAAACCAGACATTTATAGGTTTACTATCTAGCGTTCAGTCTCGTGGTGGGCTTAGGCGTTATGTTGAATCAAATTCCCAGATGAGCAAACACTATTAAATTCTCACAAAAGTAGTTCTTTTGTGTCTATTGGAAGTAATTATGTCAGATCATTTATTTTGTTACGGCACACTGATGGAGCCTCGAGTTTTGCAGATGGTGACGGGTAAAGATTTTACCTTGCAAGATGCAACCTTGATTGGCTATAGCCGGTACCTTGTAAAAGGCGCGGATTATCCGGGTGTGGTGCAGAACCCCGCGGGTGAAACTGTCGGCAAGCTGTGTTTGGGAGTTACAGCATCACACCTAAAGGCGCTGGATCGATTCGAAGGTGATCTATACCGACGCCAATTGGTTAAGGTAAAAGGTCACTTGGGTCGCACGGTAAATGCGTGGTGTTACATTGTGCCTAGGCGGGCGGCAATGCGGTTAACCAAACAGGAATGGATGTTAGAAGACTACCGAGTGCAATTTATGAAGCGATATAATATTCCATTGCTGCCTTAAAGATATTATCCATTTTTGTCCTGACTTCTTAATGTTTTGTGATGTTTTTTGCCTGATTAAGTCCCTGACTTTTGCTTGTTGGTTCTATGTTGTTGATATTTATATTAAAAAATGATTGTTACTAAACGTTGTTTGCTATTTGCAAGCGCTCTGGTGGTGGTATAATCCTTCGTCGATTTATTAATCAAAATTGAGGATGTCTTTTGCAATTAGTTAACGGGCTTCATTTTAAAAATATCCGCGGGGATATATTCGGTGGACTCACTGCCGCAGTTGTCGCACTTCCTTTAGCGCTAGCATTTGGTGTTTCCTCAGGTGCAGGGCCTATCGCTGGATTGTATGGCGCCATTTTTGTCGGTTTCTTTGCCGCGCTTTTTGGCGGTACACCTTCTCAAGTATCAGGCCCTACCGGCCCAATGACGGTAGTCATGGCCGCAATATTTACCGAATACGTCGCAATGGACCCTGTTCAGGGGCCTTTACTTGCTTTTACTATCGTCATAATGGGCGGCTTGTTCCAAATTCTATTTGGTGTGTTGCGTATTGGTAGTTATATCAATTATGTTCCTCAGCCCGTGATCTCTGGATTTATGAGCGGTATTGGTGTCATCATCATTATTTTGCAGTTAGGCCCGCTATTGGGACACCCGGCGGCTGGTGGTCCATTGGTGTCACTGCAAAATTTATCCGTTGTATTTGCCGACATTAATGTAGCGGCATTGATGCTCGGTTTGTTAACGATAGCGTTAGTGTATTTCAGCCCCGCTAAAATCACTCGTTTTGTGCCAGCACCGCTAGTAGCGCTGGTTGTTGGTACCTTACTATTGTTTTTTGCGATTCCAGAAGATCTGGGTATTACTATCTTGGGTGATATCCCCACAGGCTTACCAAGCCCACAGTTTCCAACCATTACCGCTGAATTATTGCCGGGCATGATAAAGTCGGCACTAATGCTGGCCTTGCTGGGTACTATCGATTCATTGCTGACATCGCTGGTGGCAGACAATATTACTCGCAGCCACCACAATTCAGATCGGGAATTAATAGGCCAAGGCATAGGTAACACTATTTCTGGCATATTTGGTGGTTTGCCCGGTGCAGGGGCAACGATGCGTACCATGATTAATGTGCGAGCTGGTGGTCAAACTCCAATATCCGGCATGTTACACGCCCTGGTATTACTTTCCATTGTGCTTGGGCTTGGTTCGGTAGCGAGTTATATTCCGCACGTTGTGTTGGCCGGTATCTTGATTAAAGTCGGTACTGACATAATTGATTGGGATTACCTTAAGATCATGCACAAATCATCCCGGCCAGGCGTTGTGATAATGCTAGTGGTTTTGCTAATGACGGTGTTTGTTGATCTTATTATGGCGGTCGGCGCAGGCGTATTGATGGCTTGTTTGTTGTTCCTTAAGCGCCAATCGGAACTCCAGTTAGAAAATATCAATATCATTCGCGGTGTGGATGAAGCTGCGGCAATGTCGGATGAAGAGGCTGCATTGCTTAAGGCTGCCAATGGGCATTTGTTGTTGTTTCATCTTGGGGGACCAATGAGTTTTGGCGCGGCAAAATCAATGGTGCGTTTGGTGGCTTATCAGAAAGACTATCAGGTGATCGTGCTCGATCTGTCAGACGTGCCAGCACTTGATTATACGGCTTCAGTAGCGATAAGAGACATCATTGCTAATACCCTAGAGGATAATCGGAAGGTCGTGGTTGCGTTGCGATCGGGTGCGGCAGCGGAAACATTAGGTCGTGAGCACAGCTTGGATGCAATATCAGAAGAGTGTGTCCACCCTAATCGATTGTCGGCGTTACGTTATGCTAATGGTCTAATTGCTAAATAGAGAATTTGCTGGATTATCATCGAATATCCGAGGTTTACCACATTATTTCGATTTATTGTTTTCTATTAGTTCCAGCATCGCCTTGGCCGCATTTGATAACGAGTGGCCAGGGTGATACAAAACCCCAAGACTGCGCTTTACCTTAAAGTCAGGTATGACTAATTGCTTAATGTCTTTATCAATCATTATCGTCGGTAAGACACTCCAACCTAACCCAATGGATACCATCATCTTAATGGTCTCCAAATAATTAGTAGAAATGGATACATTGACCAACAAACCCTGTTCATCGAATAGGGTCTCTACTAAGCGACGGGTAAAGGTTGTTTCACTCGGTAGAATGGCGGTGTAAGACGATAAGTCTTGTAGGCTAAGTTTTGCTTTGTTTGCTAGAGGATGATCTTCACCTACCACAATGGATAAAGGGTCATCCCAAATAGGTAACGCTTTTAGTGGCGAAGGGTCAGTAAGAGGCAGGGTGACGATGCCTAATTCTAATTTACCTTGCATCACTAGGTCGTAAGCTTGTTCGGAATCGATGAACTTTAGGTCCATTTCTACATTAGGATATTGGGTGGTGAATTGGCGCAGTACGATAGGCAGGCGATGTAGCCCTACGTGGTGAGAGGTTCCCATTGATAATGCACCGGACACTTCACCCGATAAATTGGTCATGGCGCGACGGGTTTCTTCTACTTGTCTGAGTATGTTGTTGGCACGTGGTAGTAGGGCAATGCCTGCTTCGGTGAGAACTACTTGACGGCCAATGCGGTCAAATAGTTGGCAATTCAACTCCTGCTCCAGTCCAGCGATACGTTTACTGATTGCAGGCTGGGTGATGAAAAGCTTTTCTGCGGCGATAGAGAATGACCGGTGTTCAGCGACCATGACGAAGGCCTTTAAGGCGGGAGTGTCCATGGGTGATCCTTTTTACGGCAATGGTTACGGCAATTGTTTCGGCAATGTTGAATAACTGGCTTTTTGGTATTCCAAAAAGGAATCCAAACTATAAGAAATATAAATTGGAGTTATGGCTTAGTCAACGATAGAATTCATTTAATGCATAGGGTGACTCGTTTTACCCCTAGCAAATTTCTAAACTATTGATTGAGGACAAACCCATGGCGGGTAAGACGTTATACGACAAATTGTGGCAAGTGCACTTGGTTAAAGAGCGTGAAGATGGCACGGCATTGATATATATCGATCGTCATTTGATACATGAGGTGACGTCGCCGCAGGCCTTCGAAGGTCTACGTTTGGCCAATAGAAAACTTTGGCGTATAGACACGAATATTGCTACCCCGGATCATAACGTACCAACCACAAATCGATCGGAAGGTGTGAAGGGTATCGAAGATGAGGTTGCTCGTATCCAGGTGCAGACATTAGACGATAATTGCGACGAATTCGGTATTCTTGAGTATAAGATGAATGATGAGCGCCAGGGTGTGTTGCATGTTGTTGGTCCGGAGCAGGGTGCGGCTTTACCGGGTATGACCATAGTCTGTGGTGACTCTCATACCTCTACTCATGGGGCATTTGGCGCGTTGGCGCACGGTATCGGTACCTCCGAGGTTGAACATGTGCTTGCCACTCAGTGTTTGATCCAGAAAAAGATGAAAAACATGCTTATCCGTGTCAATGGCAGTATTGGTGTTGGCGTCACGGCTAAAGATGTTGTGTTAGCCATCATCGCTAAAATTGGCACTGCAGGTGGTACCGGTTATGCCATTGAATTTGCCGGCACGGTGATGGAATCATTGTCCATCGAAGGCCGTATGACGGTGTGTAATATGGCCATCGAAGCGGGTGCGCGGGCGGGGATGGTTGCCGTTGACGATACCACGATTGACTATTTTAACGGCAGGACCTTCGCGCCAAAGGGCGAGCTTTGGGATCGAGCCGTTACAGCGTGGCGCGAGTATTACAGTGATGCCGACGCAGAATTTGACGCGCTAGTGGAATTAGACGGTGGATTAATTATTCCGCAAGTGAGTTGGGGGACATCCCCCGAAATGGTGGTAGCGATCAATGAAGCATTGCCTGACCCAGACGCGGAGGCTGACCCGGTTAAGGCTGAGGGAATGCGTCGAGCCTATGAATACATGGATCTAAAACCGGGTATGACAATGAGTGATGTCACTCCCGATAGGGTATTCATCGGTTCCTGTACGAATTCTCGTATTGAGGACTTACGTTCGGCCGCTGAAGTAGCGAAGGGTCGCCATGTTGATTCACGCGTTATTCAAGCGTTAGTGGTTCCTGGCTCTGGCATGGTTAAAAAACAAGCGGAAGAAGAGGGGTTGGATAAGATCTTTATTGCTGCCGGTTTTGAATGGCGTGAGCCAGGCTGTTCTATGTGTTTGGCGATGAATGCGGACAAGTTGGGTGAGGGCGAGCATTGTGCGTCAACCTCTAACCGCAATTTTGAAGGTCGCCAAGGTTACGGTGGGCGCACCCATTTAGTCAGCCCAGCGATGGCAGCGGCAGCGGCGGTGACGGGTAAGTTTGTTGATGTG
>NVVG01000154.1 GCA_002402125.1 Moraxellaceae bacterium | reverse complement strand
AATTCGAGCCACTGTAGCAGAAGTGAAACGCAAGCGCTTCCCTCTTTCTCGCCCCTTAAACCTAATCACTAAACACCCACCTGCGGGGCTAGCCCAGCAATTTATTGTTTTTGCGCAGTCTGAGGCGGTTAGCGATCTTGTTGCAGATCAATACTTTGTTTCTCTAGTTGTTAATGAAGAGAGTGCACATTTCTTCTAATGACTCAATCTGCCGGTTTGCTCATCCAGCTCAGCCACATAAAAAAACGTGGTGTAGACGACTGGCTCTGTCTGTTCCTATCAGGGCTAATGGGGTTAACTGTCTTATTGTTGCTGTTGATAGTTGCGTTCTTGATCCTCGAAGCGTGGCCAGCAATTCATGGTGATGGATGGCGCCAATTTCTGCGCAGTGATGGCTGGTATCCACTGGAAGGAAAGCTCGGGTTGCTTCCCATGTTTTGGGCATCTATTGCCGTTGGGGTAGGGGCTTTGTTGGTAGCACTTCCCTTTGGCTTAGGTAGTGCAGTCTTTATAGCGTACTACGCACCAAAAGTTATTGGTAAACCGTTTGCTGGTGTCATTACCTTGTTGGCAGGAGTACCTTCGGTAGTATTTGGTCTTTGGGGTTTGACGGAGCTGGTGCCATTAGTCAATCAATGGCACCCCCCTGGTGCAAGCTTATTCACGGCCATCATTGTGTTAGCTATTATGATTCTACCTACAATCAGCCTGACCAGTTATTCAGCCTTGTTAGCTCTCCCTACTCAGTTGCAACTTAACAGTGCCGCGTTAGCGTTATCGAAAAAGACCATGGTCGTTGGTGTGCTTATACCAGCCGCTTGGCGAGGTATCACTGTGGGTGTTTTGTTGGCAATCGCAAGAGCCTTAGGCGAAACCTTGGCAGTATTAATGGTAGCAGGCAACGTAGTACAAATGCCCACAGGATTGTTTGAGCCGGTTCGCGTACTTACGGCTAACATTGCCTTGGAGATGGCCTATGCAACAGATAATCATCGAGCAGCGTTGTTTGCATCGGGATTAATGTTGATGTTTGTTGTGTTTCTTATCGCGTTGGGCGCTAGCAAATTGTCTAAAAAAGAGATGAGCCCGATATGATTAATCGCTTGTTCACTTTATTGATCTGGGGGCTCGCTAGTTGTGTTCTTTTTGCCTTTGGCTGGTTGATGGTTGATGTTTTAGTGCAAGGTGTTCCCATGCTGAGCTTGGACTTTTTGACGAGTGATCCCATTCGATCGGGTAGAGCAGGTGGTATATACCCCATCATTGTATCCACCTTTCTCATACTCGGCGTAGCGTTAACTATCGTTCTACCCATTGGATTGGGTAGCGCCATTTGGTTGTGTGAGTTTTCAAATAAGGACAGTAAAATTGTTTCAACGATACGCCTGTCGCTCGATGTGCTTGCTGGGGTCCCCTCAATTGTTTTTGGACTATTTGGTTATGCGTTTTTTTGTGGTTTTTTGGAACTTGGTTTTTCTATACTGTCTGGCGGACTAACGTTGGCCTGCATGATGCTTCCTATTTTAATTCGTACAACGGAGGCCGGGCTTGCCGCAGTACCCAATGAATGGCGGAGGGCGGGGGCAGCATTAGGTCTCAGTCGAACAACATTGTTATGGCGGGTGCTAATTCCTTATGCAGCGCCCGCAATAACGGCAGGACTGCTATTGTCTATTGGTCGTGCAACCGCGGAAACTGCCGCGTTGATCTTTACCAGTGGTTATGTTGACCGTATGCCAGAATCACTGGCAGATTCAGGTCGATCACTTGCCGTACATATTTATGATCTATCGATGAATGTAGTTGGTGGTGATAAAGCTGCATATGGCTCGGCTTTAGTGTTGATCATGTTTATAGTATCTATAAATCTACTAGCGAATGCGTTATCAGAATCATGGATGCAAAAAAGAGTTTCACGGCAGTAGGCATGGCCAATGATGGAAATGGGATCTAACCATGAAGCAAACTCCAAAAATTTCGAATACCTACACACTTGGCTCGGTTGAGCAGGGTGCAGAGTGCTGTGAGCCTATACCGCATTTTTCGATACGTGATTTGGCCGTTTCCTACAATCAAAAAACGGTGCTCTCTAATGTATCTCTTGATGTTTATAAGGGTTGCATTACCGCGCTAATTGGGCCGTCAGGATGTGGAAAATCCAGCTTCTTATCGACGTTAAATAGGTTGTCGGATATGGTGCCTGGTGCAAAGGTAACTGGCACCATAGAGTTTGAAGGGCAAAGTACCTTAGCCAATAACTACGATGTAGAATCATTGCGTACCAAAGTGGGTATGATTTTCCAAAACCCCAACCCCTTTCCTTTAACCATTCGTAAAAACCTAGAGTTGCCGCTACGAGAACGTGGCATCAAGAAAAAATCGGTCTTAGAATCAAAAATCACCAGTGCATTAAAAGAAGTCGGACTATGGGACGAGGTTAAAGACCGCCTCAACGTTTCAGCGCTTTCGTTATCCGGCGGGCAACAACAACGACTGTGTATTGCCAGAGCCCTTGTACTGGAACCCTCTGTTTTACTCATGGATGAGCCCTGTAGCGCACTGGACCCCATATCTTCTGGTGTTGTCGAGGATATGATTCGGCGATTAGCGGGAAGGTATACGATTATTATTGTGACTCACAATCTCGCACAAGCGCGAAGACTGGCAAATTACGCCGCTTTTTTTTGGATGAAAGAGCGTGTAGGGAAGTTAATTGAGTTTGGCCAATGCCAACCATTATTCGAATCACCACAGCATTCCTTAACGGCAGCCTATGTATCTGGTGAAAGGGGTTAGGAAGATCATGAAGAAAAATCGAGAGGTTATTGACGTTATTTTTCCCGATAGTTAATATTGACCAGTACAAGGTGACGTAACGTGGTTGCGCTAAATAAATCTAATTACAGAGATTGCGCTAATATTAGTTTCACCATTGGTTGAGCCATGCTTTAGTATCATCATCAAATTTTTAACGGAGGAAATATATAGCCATGTACACTAAATTCAGTTCATTTGTCTTAACTGTGCTGCTTGCTGGATGGTTGTCGAGTGCAGACGCTCTAGCAGGCTCCGATTATATGCACGTAGAAAGAAGTCAAGATGATAGTGATCTCCGCATTACCTCTATAGGTGCATTTGGACTGAGTAAAGACACAATCGGTCATGTTGATCTCTCTTACATTGAATCCGTTGGAGATGGCGAAGCGCTGGCCATTGATCTAGGAGCGGGAATATCAAAAACGCTGGGAGCGACCTTTTTTATCGGTGTAGGCGTCCTGTTGGGTTACAACTGGGATGAAAGTGATTCCCTGAGTGCCTACTACTCAGAGGCAGGTGTTTTTATCCCAATTATAGGGGATTCATTCGGCCTGACAGTGACAGAAAAGCGGTATTATGAATTGGCTAGTCCGAACGATAACGAAAGTATTATTATGTTCGGACTGTTGTTTAGCGGAGATTAGCCCTGATCACAAGTACTACGGCTGATCTTTTCTTTCACGGGAGATTGAACCAAGTTAATCGAAAATCAATGGATAACTCTGATTCCCAATCGTCATCAACAGGGGGGGNCGTCACCGTCATAGAATGTGTTTTTTCGAAAAACTCATGCACTGGTTTCATCAAATGCAGCATTTTTCCTGAGCTAAATCATATTTCTATTGCAATAATCCGCTATTTTAAATTCTATAACATTTGCCCCAATATTAGGAACCGAGGGAAACAATGAAATTAGCCCTTGGACTATTGTTTTAGATAAATTGGCTTTTTGGTCATTGCTTCTGCCTTCCATTATATTTGAAAATACATGAATGAAATCTTCAACTTCATTTCCGGTAGAATACTTTTCAAATGAATTAACTCTTACTTTTATATCATTCTCATTGAATAGATCTGTTGATTTAGCAGCTAAATGTACTTGTTCGATTATTTTTTCTTCAGAATGCAATGTAAAGATACTTTTGGAGCAATCTACCAAAAAATGAGGCATCATTTATCCCTTGGATATACCAACTGTTGTTAACGTCCGCAGCACAGGGAATGTTTCCCGGTGACTGCCCTTGTGTTCGCCAGCATGTGCATGAACTAATGAGGTGTAAGTCCTTTGTTGGAAGAGCACCATCATCAACATTCCAATTAATATTCAAGCTCGCCTTACTTAATTACCCTCGTCAGCAGGTTCCACATCATCCTCTTTGAGTATAAGAATCTCTTTATCAATCCAGTCCTCAGTTTTTACCGCCATGGTCGAAGTGTCGAACTCCACAGCAAACACTTCCTCCTCATGCCCTTGCCTAACATACACTTTGCGGAACCCTGGGGAGGAACCAAAATAAAGAATAACCTCGGTATGGCCTCCCGAAAGCAAGATTAACTTTTGTTTGAACTGTTTCTCGTCCACGTTAAAGCGTTGTGCCGCACCCCGCGTCTTAGCGACGGGCCAGCCTTTTTTCAACCCGGCAAGAGAGTTCAACAATAGTTCAACACGATGAGAGTTTGCCGGGGAATTTCCGTGCTCCGGCAAGCGCCATTGACCCTCTTGCCGATGTAGAACCACACTATCAGTCCCGTCCTCCATGCGTATACCATCCACGGTTTGTGTATCGATGGAGAGCAATAAGTCTTCGGCTTTAAACGTTTCGTAATCTTCGCCAGTCAGATTAACTACCGCGACGAGTAATAGCTGTGCTGCCAACACGACACTTAAAAGAGTTATGTGTTTGCTCATTTATTTACCCTGCCTATTTGGTGCCGTACCAAGAATCGCCGCATAACGTCTTACCGCCCGTTGATTTACCTGCCTGCGTATTAAGCCAATTAACAGCAGTCCAGCTAGCGCCAAAGCATAATTAAGGTACTCCCAAAACATCTGCGACTCCCTATCCATAGGGTTGAGAGTGCTTGAAAAGTGGGCGCGCCCTCGAATAGAAAGTAGGCCACGATCTTCCATTGACCAATCAATTGCGTTCTCTATTAGCTGGATCGGTTTGAGATAACGGGTGCCCATTCCAGAAGTGGCTAGATCCAACATTGTGTCAGTGAGAAATGTGCTAGACGAAAACACAATGATGCGGGCTGAATCGGGGGATCGGTCGATTACCCGAGTAAAAAGGGAATCTTTTTCATCAGCACCATTTTCTTGTTCAGCGGGAGCAGCCAAGGGTGATGATTTACCCTTAAAGTAGGAATCGAAATGGCCTTCAACCGCGACCGCTAGTAACAGCTTACCCTGCTGGTCGCCTTCTGCAAAACCCGTTTTTCCATACTTCTGGTAATCCGGTTGCATCACCAGGTTATCGGATGCCCACGCCTGATCTGAACTTTCTAATAGACGCATCAGGCTGCGCCCTTGATTCTTTTGTCCATCTAGCCTGATGGGCGACGGCCAAGTTATGGTAACTTGGTTGACGCCGGTGGTAAGGCCTCCTTCTTGAATAATACCTTCCCCACGTACATCACTAAAGTAAGGATAGTTCACCATCCTCGTTTCCTTGAATTCCATCCCGGCAACGCTCCTAACAAACGGCATGGGGAATGACGCATTTTGAGGGTCCAGCACAATTTGTTTTTCCAGTGTAATACCATGGTGGCTCAGCCAATCCAGCAAATCAGAATCCTTCTGGTGAGCGGATAAACCTTTACTGTTGTCGATATCAAAGGGAGACGTCGCCATGATTACGGTTCCGCCACGCATTAAGAATTGATCAACGGCATATAATTGTTTGTTATTTAACGGAGCCGGCGCAGCTAGGAGTAACAGTTCGGCCTCATCAGGCACTCGTCCATTTTTCAGGTCGGCGGCAGTGATCTTGTATTCTTCAAGCAGCGTATCTCGCAGCCAATGAAAACGCTTGCCTCCGGTTTCCCTACCAAATATATCCCGCGGTAACGGGGGCGTGTGTAGAGCCACTGTCTTTAAAAAACCTTTGGAAAAGCGTTTTAGCGCAGCGTGAATACCACGCTTGAGTGCAGCCTTGTCAAACTGCTCTGGAAGCGGCACTTGGACAATGGGGCCATCGCCACTTTCAAGTGTGATATAGAACCAAAATTTATTGGTGTCCGATAGACTGGCTACCATGGGCTTAAAGCCAAGCTCACGTTTAATCCGTTTCGCCAAAACACCACCTTCTGCATCCGGGTCGCGAATATCAATAATTAACTTTCCATTGGATTGAACGCTCAATTCGGTCAATATCAGATCCAAGTCTTTACGAAGAGTTTTCAGTATCTCCGGCAGCTTCTTCTCCGCTGAAATGTATCCTTTAACGCGAACCTCCTGAGGAATGTTAGCAAACAGCTGGCCTGCCTCTTGATACGCATAAAGCACTTTTCTGATGGACTGGGTAAGATCGTACTCGGGGTTACGGAGTTCCACTTCTAGATCCGCCTCACTCTGAGCCTTAACTTCGATGAGATCATCAAAGCTGAGTACCTCGTGCTGGTCACCGTATTGGATCAATATGTTGAAATAGGAGTTAACGACCGTTGCCTGATACTTGCTAGCAAATTGAAAGGGTATGGGTTTGATACCGTATTTTTCATTTGCCTCGCGCTCAAGCTCTGGATACTTCTCAGGATCTATGAACTCAATTCGCAATTTACCCTCACCAGCCACCGCGTACTCTTTCAATAGATCGCGTAAGCGTGGTACCAGCGGTGCCAATAGTGGGTGAGTCTGAGTACTGAAATAGCCCCGAATCAGCAACGGTTCACGTAACTGCGCGAGGTAGCTTCGAGTAGCGTCAGAAATAGAATAGAGGCTACCTTGGGTCAGATCAGCTCGAATCATTGTCACCGGGGCAAGCCATAGATTAGCCACCAAAAAGTTAGTTGTCATCAACACCGTAATACCCAGCCAACGCCGATGGTTGAGATTGGTTGCATTTCCTGCCCAGCGCAGCCACTCTAAGGAAAAGACATTCAGTACTAGAAAAATACCGACTAGGCTAAGGTAGTAGTAGATATCCCGTAGATCGATCACGCCGCGCGTAATAGACTCGAAGCGTGAACCGGTACCCAGCAGTTTAAGAAATGCTGATGYCTGGTTGTCGAACAATCCCGTTAGCGCATCCGTTCCCAGTAAATAGAAGAACCCACAGACCGCGGCGGTTAAAATCAAACTGACAATTTGATTGGTGGAGCGGGCACTAATAAATAATCCGATAGCCGTATAGGATGATGCCAAAAATACGGTCGCGAGGTATCCCCCGAAAACGGGTCCCCAGTCCAGTGGGCCGAGCAGGCTAACCGTTATTGGTAAAGGTAGGGTTAGTAGCAACGCTACCACCACCAGGCCAAGACTAGCGATAAATTTCCCCACCACCATGTCTATGCTTTTGACCGGTGCTGTGAGCAGAAATTCTAACGTGCCAGAACGGCGTTCTTCTGACCACATGCGCATGGTGATGGATGACACCAAAAAGATCAGCAACAGTGGCATCCAGTCGAAGAGAGGGCGTACGTCAGCAATATTACGTGAGAAGAACGTTTCCACCCAGAARAAKATRAACAGCGTWATGGCMAGAAARGCACCAAGAAAAATAAARCCAATGGAKGAAGAAAAGAAWCCGGCAAAYTCYTTSCGKGCAATACGAAAAATAATGTYCATGTTATTTACCTCCCTCGCGCGCAGAGATCTTACTGAATATTTGTTCTAGATCATGACGCTCCGGTTGTAATTGGTAGAGATTCCAATTCTGTGCCGAAATCAGGTTAGCAACGATGGGTGCCGTTTCCATCACATCGCTTTTTTCACTTAGGTTTAGGGCATATTCATATCGGGTTCTCTGTCGCTGCAATTGGGACGACGACATGGCCTCTACCCCCAAGACACCTTCGACAGTATTGAATAACGTCAGTACATGTTTTGGTTCGGCATCAACGGTTACCAATAAACGATTACCGGTGAGTAACTCATCCTTCGTAGCATCCAATGCTTTTTTACCATTGTGAATAATAATGATCCGATCACAGATCGCCTGTACCTCTTGCAGGATGTGGGTCGAGAGTATGACCGTAGCATTTTCAGCCAGAGAACAAATCAGCTCACGCATGTGCAGAACTTGGGTCGGATCCAGGCCATTGGTGGGTTCGTCGAGTATTAGCACGCGGGGATTATGTAAAATTGCCTGGGCTACCCCGACTCGCTGGCAGAACCCTCTAGAAAGAGTTCCAATGGTCTGCGTTGCTTTTTCGGTAAGTTCTGTTTTAGCGATAGCATCACGTATCCGATCATTGCGCTCGGCGCCGGGCACTCCGTGTAATGTGGCGGCATAATCGAGATAATCAATCACCGTCATTTCGTAATAGAGGGGATCATTTTCCGGCAAATAGCCAATGCGCCGCTGGACTGCTTCGCGCTCAGTCTGAATATCAAGTCCGTCTATCTCGATAGAACCCGACGTGGGCTCTAAATAGCCAGTCAGCATCTTCATAATGGTGGTTTTGCCCGCACCATTGTGGCCAAGCAATCCGACGATTTCTCCCGCGCCGACTTCGAAGGAAACATGATCTACCGCCGTCAAGTTACCGTAGGTTCGGGTCAAAGCTTCAACTCGTATCATCTAAGAATTCCAGTGATGTGTTCCATTATTGGTGTTTCTATGAGTTTGAGAAACGCCGTTGGCTCCAAATGCTAGAGGTAGGATTTTGGTATCTGAGGTTATACAACAATGCATTATCAGTGCGCATGGTTCCGAGTAAAATCAATCAGTGTAGGGTTCAACCTGTTACCTATGAGAGCTGGCTTAGGATATCGGAAGCAAGCTGAAAGTCAATGCTGTGCCTACCGTTGCCGTAATGGCAAATACYSATTAAATACATTCAGTTAGCTTGCCTCAGCAGGCGCTCTCMATMAATGAAACACCAATCCCTAGTATGATTTGTTTAAACCCTTTACTATCTTTTKAGKRTGATATTYRACCATGTTTATGCCGAACKGRTTTAAGCANMWYRMCTTTNTTGGGTCTATACTCAAAATTCATCAGATGATTTTTCCATGGAWACWATTGTATGAATATTAGAGAAGTTGCYCCCAATGATTTTTTGACCTTTTCCCGMGAAACTCCACCCCATGTGACGATTGAGCAACGSCTCCTCGARCTTGGTGGTACAGGTAATAAAGGTATTGAATATAAGACYGARGTTCTAAAGGCTGCAGGGTGGAATCACGGSAAGCTWACCTCATACGGWACGCATTCAGAAAAAGCRGCTGCMGCATTTAACAAAATTCGTGATGCGCTAGAAGTATCCAATGATGCAGCTGAAGTGTTGGATAAAGCTGGGCACTAATTTTTCTAGAAGGTGGGCTAACAGTCCGTATGTTGTGGGTTGTAGGGGGTGCGTGATACTAGACGGAGATGTCCCCAGATCCCCTGTTTATAGTGTTTCACCAGTTTTCAGAAGGTGTAACGAATACTTGAGGAAATATCAATTCCCGTTTCTGAAAGGCCTTTTTCGCGACTCCAAACACTGGGGTTTCTATTTTTAACATTAAAAAGATCAATAATATTTAGAGATGCCTCTAGTTTTTCTGTTGGCATCCAGGTTAGGCCGATGTCGGATCTGAAATAATCTTTCAGTTTTCTGGCGTCTGTATCAGGATTAGCTTTTCTTTTGAATTCATGACGATTCATAAATGAAAGGTGAAATTTGTTTGTCAGAAATCTATAGGTTAGTCCCCAATTGAATATGGTTGTTGGGAAAGCGCCATAATCGACGTTGTTCTTGTCATTTTTGCTTTCTACGTAGGAGCCGCTGGTTGAAAAATCCAAGGTGTCCTTAAGGACGTTGATATCAAAGTTAAACTCAATGCCGCGAGAGGAATTTTCGCCACTGTTGACATATTCCCCCAGGAATTTTCCAGCTGCAATAGATGCTGGTGTAACTTCAATAGTAATGCCTTCTTTCCAGCTGCTTTGAAAAGCGGTTATATCCATTCGATAATCATTAGAAAATCTCATATAAATAAGTTCGTAGGTTTCAATGATTTCTGGTTTTATGTCAAAAGATCCTAATACGGTAGCTGATCCTGCTTGTTCTGTTCCAGCGGGTGCACGAAATGCTTCACCATAAAGTATTTTATAGGCCGAACCGAATATTGGACGATATATAATACCGAGCCGGGATGTTACAGCGATGTCGTCAATATCATCATAATCATCACCTCTAATGCCTGCAACAATGTGTGTATTGTTTGGTAATTTGAATACGGTATTTATCCAGCTACTGATAACTTTCCTATCAAATTTTGCAAAGTTGTTTTTGATGATGCTTGGAGAATTATTAAAGCTAAATTCTGCATTACTAGAAACTATGTTCTGAGTGATCTCAACACCAGTTGATCCGGTAAAGTATTCTCCATCAGTTTTCTGGATATCTAATCGGCCACTGGTTTTACTATCGGGCCAGCGTATTTGTAGAATGGTGCTTTCTGGTGCGGAGGCAGAGGACCCACCAAATTCTAAATCTGCAACCTTGTCTGAATAGAGGTCAAATCCACTAACCGAAAAATGATAATCTTCTAAAAAGTTGATGTCATAGGATATTTTCGTAAAATTGACTTCATTTTTGGGGCCTCCAGATCTTCTTCCTTCCTGATTAGAGATGGTAGCGGCAGTACCAACAAATTCGTCCGTTTTAGCAGATAAACCGTGATGTATTAAAGAAAATCCATAAGCGTTTAACTTAAACATTATCGATATTTTTTCTATGTACTCGTCATTATTTAGTGTGATTTCGCTTCCAGAAGCTTCATCTAGATAGGGGAAGTCCACGGATGAATTATTGTTATTCACATAGGATAAACCTAGGGTGATTTTTATATCATCCGTTAATGAAGTAGATGACCTAATAAATGAACTATTATATTCGAAGCTACCGACTCGAATTCCTGTTTCTATAACATCTTTTTCAGAATCCCAAGACTTTAAGGCGGTGACACTGTGAAATGCATCAGACCCATACAGGATTGAGCCCGGTCCCAATAAAAACTCTGCCTTCTTCATTAAATTTAAGTCAACGTAGGAAGTAGTATATAAACCGGATTGCAGTGCATAGGTTGTTGTTGAAACCCCATCAATTAGCAACGCGTGGCCACGCACAATACTAAGTGAACTGGTAAATCCACGAACTGACAGGCCTTCCGCACCGGTGAAGGTTTGATATTTTTTCATGCTAGGTTGAAATTGTAGAAGGTCAAATAGGTTTTTAGCGCCTTGTTGTCGCCAGGTAGTTTCATTGACAACGGACACGGTGGATGCTGCATCGAGTATCGATTCTTCGGTAAAAGAGGATATGGAAATCTTTAAATTCAGTAATTCTTCTAAGCTATAATCAAAATCATGTTTGATGTTTGATGATATATTATTGTTGGACTGGGCTTTGTTGCTGATTAGAACACAGGAAAAAAATAGCAATATTAAAAAATATCGAAACGTTAAAAATAAGGTAAGGATCTCTTTTGGACTTGACTTTATCTTCATTAGAAACCTAATAAGCGCTACTATTTCATACACTGGGGCAGGCATATAGCTGTGCTCACTAAACTATAGCATTACTATATTCCCGCATTTCCTAGGAGCTATACTCTTAGGTTACAAGGATAGTGCGATATTGAATAACAAAAAACA
>NVVG01000153.1 GCA_002402125.1 Moraxellaceae bacterium | reverse complement strand
CGACAGTGATGTTGGCGATGGTACCTACACCGCTAACGTGAATGATGGTGTCATTGAAACCGTCACAATCACCGCCACCATTAATGGCCAGACCATTACAACCGGTAACCCAACCGTTGCCTTTGCGGTTGGTGTTGCTGATGAAACCACTTCCATCATCAGCGTCTCCTCTGGCTCGGTCACTACTGACGATACAGTAACGGTCACCGTGCAAGCCAAAGATGCGGCAGGTAATGATTTACCGGCTGGCACTGACACTGTTGTCATCAGCAGTAGTCTCTCTGGTGTGATTAGCAACGATAGTGATGTTGGCGATGGTACTTATACCGCTGACTTAAACGATGGCACCATCGAAACCGTCACCATCTCAGCGACCATTAATGGCAACACCATTACCACCGGTAACCCTACCGTTGCATTCGCTGTCGGTGCGGCCGATGAAACCACATCCACCATCAGTGTTTCTTCTGGTTCGGTCACCACCGATGATACGGTAACTGTGACCGTTCAGGCCAAAGACGCTGCAGGTAA
The DNA here is from genome assembly GCA_002402125.1 of Moraxellaceae bacterium. Taxonomy (GTDB): domain Bacteria; phylum Pseudomonadota; class Gammaproteobacteria; order Pseudomonadales; family Ketobacteraceae; genus 42-54-T18. The sequence continues at coordinate 11,267 of NVVG01000153.1, read as the reverse complement.
CAACTTAACCGCCGGCACTGACACCGTTGTCATTTCAAGTAGCCTCTCTGGTGCTATTTCTAACTTTAACGATAACGGTGACGGCACTTATACTGCTGACTTAAACGATGCCGTCCTAGAAACTGTCACCATTACCGCCACCATTAATGGCAATGGTATTACCACCGGTAATCCTACCGTTGCATTTTCGATCGGTGCGGCCGATGAAACTACGTCTACCATCAGTGTTTCTTCAGGATCAGTCACCACCGATGACACCGTAACAGTGACCGTTCAGGCCAAAGACGCTGCAGGCAACAATTTAACCGCCGGTACTGACACTGTCGTCATTACAAGCAATCTCTCTGGTGCTATTACCAACTTTAACGATAACGGTGACGGCACTTATACTGCTGACTTAAACGATGCCGTTCTAGAAACTGTTACCATTACCGCCACCATTAATGGCAACGGTATTACCACCGGTAATCCTACCGTTGCATTTGCAATCGGTGCGGCCGATGAAACCACCTCCACCATCAGCGTTTCTTCAGCCTCAGTCACCACCGATGACACCGTAATACTTACTGTCCAAGCTATCGATGCGGCGGGTAATAACTTAATTGCATCAGGAGGAGCTGTTGCGTTCTCAACCACCGGCTCAGCTATCATTGCATCCTACAGCGATAATAATGATGGTACTTATACCGCAAATATTACAAATGGTACTGTTGAGACAGTAACCATCTCTGCAACTATCAACGGCGACACTATCACCACAGGCAACCCAACCATCGCCTTTGCTATCGGTGCAGCCGATGAAACCGTCTCAACAATATCAGTATCATCCGCTTCGGTTACCACCGATGACACTGTGGTACTTACGGTGCAAGCCATTGACACAGCGGGCAACAACTTAATCGCATCCGGCGGCCCTGTTGTATTCTCAACGACGGGTTCAGCAATCATTGCATCCTACAGCGATAATAATGATGGTACTTACACTGCAAACATTACCAACGGTACTGTTGAGACAGTAACAATCTCTGCAACTATCAACGGTGACACTATCACCACAGGCAATCCAACCATCGCCTATGCTATCGGTGCCGCCGATGAAACCGTTTCCACAATATCCGTATCATCCGCCTCTGTCTCCACCGATGACACTGTGGTGCTTACCGTGCAAGCCATTGACGCAGCAGGCAACAATTTAATCGCATCCGGCGGCCCCGTTGTATTCTCAACGACGGGCGCGGCTATCATTGCATCCTACAGTGATAATAATGACGGCACTTACACCGCAAACATCACCAACGGTACTGTTGAGACAGTAACAATCTCTGCGACTATAAACGGTGACACCATCACCACGGGTAATCCGACGATTACTTTTGCTATAGGTATAGCCAGCAAAGACACCTCCACCATCGCAGTTTCTTCAGGCGTGGTGACAACCGACGACACCGTCGTACTTAGCGTGCAGGCTATTGACGCAGCAGGCAACAATCTAACAACGTCCGGAGGCCCTGTAGCGTTCTCCACCTCGGGGGCAGCTATTATCGCTGGTTACGTTGATAATAATGATGGTACTTACAACGCAATAATTACTAACGCTAACGTTGAGACAGTAACAATCACAGCGACCATTAACGGCGCTACCATCACCACCGGCAACCCAACTATTACCTTTAACATTGGTGCAGCCGACATTAACACGTCCACCATTACGGTTTCCTCTGCTGCCGTCACTACCGATGACACCGTGACCATTACCGTACAAGCGAAAGATGCAGCAGGAAACAACTTAATCACCTCTGGTGGCCCGGTCACACTCGCGTCTACTGGCAGTGGTATTATCAGTGTGGTAGCAGATAATAACGATGGCACTTACACTGCGACAATTACCGATGCCATAGCAGAAAACGTTACCATTAGCGGAACCATAAATACGTTTACTATTATTGACACGGCGTCGGTAGCCTTTGCACCCGGCATCGCAAACGCCACGCAAACAACCATTTCTGTTAATCCAGGTTCAGTGGTAGCGGATAGCGTGTCAACGTCACTCATTACCGTTCAAGCCATCGATGCGCAAGGTAACAATCTAATTTCCGGCGGTGATTCAATCGTACTCAGCGAAAATGGTAGCGGAATCATAAGCGGCATCACCGATAATGGTGACGGCACCTATAGCGCTACCGTAACAAACACCGTGGCAGAAACCATTACCATCAGCGGCACCATTAACGCATTGGCAATTACCGGTACCGCGTCAGTTACCTTTATCCCGGGTGCCGCATCCGGCCTAACGACTACAATCTCTGTTGCATCCGCGAGCGTTACCACTGATAGTGTGACTACCACAACGATCACGGTACAGACTATTGACGTTCAAGGTAATGTCTTAGTCATTGGTGGCGACGCAATTGCCCTAAGCAATAGCGGCACAGGAATTATTAGTGGTGTCATTGATCTTGGAAACGGCACTTATACGGCAATCATCAGCAACACCACGGCAGAATCAATTATTGTCAGCGGTACAGTAAATGCTGCAACCATCACGGATACTGCTGCTATTACCTTTACTCCAGGTATAGCCACTACCGCAAACACAATGATCTCTGCATCAGCAGGCAACACTACGGCAGATGGTACGAGCACCTCAACCATTATTGTGCAGACTGTTGATGCGCAAGGCAACAGCCTCACTATCGGCGGCGATACGATTGCGTTAACTGAGAATGGTAACGCAATCATTGGCGCGGTAAACGATCTAGGTGACGGTGCTTATACCGCAACCATTACCAACACTACTGCAGAAGTTGTTACCGTTAGTGGCACACTCAATACCTTCGCTATTACCGATACCGCCGACGTATCCTTCGTTCCAGATGCGGCCTCTGCTGCGCAAACAACTATATCTGCGACACCAGCATCCCTTGAGGCTGATGGTTCAACCATTGTCACGATTACCGTTCAAGCTATTGACCCGCTTGGCAACAATCTAGTGACGGGTGGTGATGTCATCACCTTAGCTGAAAATGGTAATGCCATTATTAGCGGCATAATCGACATGGGTGACGGTACCTATACAGCAACAATGACGAACACTGTTGCAGAGATTATTACCATCAGCGGCACCATCAATACGATTGCTATCGTCGACGTAGCTAACGTGACATATTTACCTGGCACAGTATCAACTGCACAAACCACCATTACTGCCGCCCCAACCACGGTAACTGCTGACGGTGTTGCGACATCAACTATCACCGTTCAGGCTAAAGATGCACAGGGTAACAACCTCGTTTCTGGCGGACTGTCCATTGTACTCACAGACAGCGGCAACGCGATATTAAGCGGCACCATCGACGTTGGCGACGGCACCTACACGGCAACGATCACGAATACGTTGGCAGAACTTGTTACCGTCAGCGGCACAATTGCAGCGACTGCGATAACTGACACTGCATCAATAAACTTCATTCCAGGTGCAGCGACTACGGCCCAATCAACTATATCAGCGACGCCTATTACGCTAGTGGCAGACGGTGTTACAACCTCAACCATCACAATACAAACAACCGATGCTCAGGGTAATAATTTAACCGCCGGTGGCGAAGCCATTGTGTTAAGCCAAGGCGGCAACGCAACAATTAGCAGCGTCGTAGACAATGGTGATGGAACTTACACCGCCACCATGATCAACGCGATGGCAGAAGTCATTACCGTCAGCGGTACACTCAATGGTTCAGCTATTCCCGATACGGCCACGGTGACTTTCACCCCAGGCATTGCGTCAACGGCATTCACCACTATAACGACGTCCATAACGTCTCTCACTGCAGATGGTATTGCCACCTCAGCGATCACGATACAAACCATTGATTCCTTCGGAAACAATGTGACTGCCGGTGGATTAACCATAACCCTAACGCAAGACGGCAGCGCGGCGATTAGCAATGTGACCGACAATGGTGATGGCACATATTCAGCAGCAATAACCAGCACTGTTGCAGAGCTGGTAACCATCAGCGGTAACATTGGTGCAGGCGCTATCACCGATGTCGCTATCGTCACCTTTGTTCCTGGACCTTTGGTCATTGCACAAACAACCATTGTTGGTAGTAGCACTACAGTAATCGCAGACGGTACAACTCAATCAACTATTACTGTGCAAGCAAGAGATGTCTTCGACAACCCTCTTACAACGGGTGGATTAACCGTGCTATTAACCACAACGGGCAACGCAACTATTAGCGCTGTTGTTGACAATAACGATGGCACGGGTACTTACACCGCAACCATTACAAGCACTGACGTTGAAACCGTTACCATTAGCGCCACAATGAATAGCACTGCGTTCCCTGACACTGAAACAATCGATTTTGTTCCAGGTCCAATCGTAGAAGCTAGCTCGATCATTACCGCTTCGCCATCCGTGGTGACAGCAGATGGCAACGACAGCGCAGTATTAACCGTCGAAACGTTTGATGCGCAAGGTCATCCGCTAGTCGCTGGTGGACATACGGTTGTTCTAATCGATGACAGCCAAGCGATACTTAGCGCTATCAATGATAACAACGACGGTACTTACACAGCGACCATTACCAGTAACACACCAGAGTTCACTACCATTAATGGCAGCATTAACGGCTTTGCGGTAACGGACAATGAGATTATTAATTTTGTTGAAGGCGGCCCTGCCCAGGTGAATACCAGTGACGGTAACTTTGTCAACGGCGTAGGTCCTGCAGGTGCAACCATTGAGGTTAAAGACTCTCTAGGTAACACGGTATGTACCACGACCACCGACTTGATCACGGGTGATTATCACTGTCTAATAACCGCACCACTGCCAAATGGCGAAGTATTAACAGTGCTCACAACAGATTTGGCGGGCAATGATGAGACCACCACGGTCACCCTCAACACATTAGACACCGATGACGATGGTATTTCTAATGTTGTGGAATCACTACTCTCCTACAGCGGTGGCGCAAGTAATACTCAACCTAATACAGACTCAGATGGTGATGGCTTACCAGATTACGCTGAAATCATTCTCGGCAGTGATTTCTTGGCCGTGCACAGCCCAGTCATTGACGGCGATTTCGATAGCGACTTAGACGGTATCTCTGATGCCGTTGAATACTTCTTCGATTCAGCTGGCGGAGCAATTGATACTGCACGCATAACCGATACCGACTTTGATGGCATCCCGGATATAACCGAATTGCTTGCCAATAAATCTGATTTCAACCATGCTGACCTGCCTATCATCAATGGTGCTGGCGACGATGACGGTGATAACGTTACCAATGCGGTTGAGTATTATTTATCGACCTTCTCCTTCGTGAACGTCGATGAAACATCCGATTACGATCACGATGGATATAGCGACGCTCTTGAAGTCCGATTAGCATCTAACCCTCTTAAGGCGAATGAAGCAGATATTGATTCCGACGGTGTTAGTGATGCAGTCGAATTATTTATCACAGGTACCATGGACGATGGCATAAACACCTCATTGCTAGACAGTGACGGTGATAGCCTGCCTGACATCTTAGAGCTTACCCTCGACACAGACATGACTGACCCATTCGCGCCGATCAATGATTCACAAAATGGTGATGCCGATTTTGACGGCATGACCGATGCAGTTGAGCTCTATATTGGTGGTGACACCACAACCGCGACGTTATCTCAAGATTCTGACAATGACGGTATCACCGATATTGCTGAGATATTTGAAGGTAGTGATCCATTTGCAGATTCCACACCGACCGTTTGGATCAACGTAAGTGATCTTGGTGGCGGTTCAGTTGAAATAACGGCTGTAATGGGTGGGTATCAGGCACCGTACCCATCATTCACATGGGATACCAGCGACATTTTTAACGCGAACCCTAGTGCAATGGTCATCGACACAAATAGTCAATCACTCTCGATCAGTGGCTTAGAAACGGGTAAGCATTCAGTTTCCGTAACCCTTACCAAAATCATCGATGGCGTAGCATTCTCCTCAACCGTGAGCCAGCTTTTTGCCACTAGCATGAGTGGTGTAGAAGATGCAGATTATGACGGTATCAGTGATACTTATGATACCTCTGATGGCACCTCTGGTTCAGAGGAAAGCCTGAGTACCGCTATCGGATCTGATGACAATTACGAAGTGCAATTGGAATACGGTGTCGGTGTACGAGCAGGACTTATTGCTCGCATGGGTGACAACCAAATTAGCACCATAACCAATGAGCAGTTGACTGACTATATCAATCAGGACTTCCCAATTACCGCTGGAGATACCAGTACGAATAACAATATAACCGCTACCCCGAATCTGTTTGATATAGATATCGTTAACATTCCAAGTTCTGGCGATACCATCGATATGGTTGTACCGCTAAACCGTCCACTATCGTCGAATGCTGCGGTTCTTATATTTGACCACGTAAGCGCTACTTGGGCCTTTATGGATACTGACGGCGCCGATAGCATAAGCTCCACAATGGGCAGTCCTGGTAGCTGTCCTCCGATAGGAGATCCAAGTTATACTCCTGGTATTACCGAAGGTGGCTATTGCCTACAATTAGCCTTAACTGATGGTGGACCAAATGATCGGGATACGTCTATTAACGGTTCGATTCCGCTATTGGTAGGCATTGGTAGCAGCAACCACCTAGCGAATACTATAGAGCTTGACGACGGTCAGGGAGATATCGTCGATGGTGGTGTACCAACAAGCCAGACCGACGATGGCTCGTCTGACATAGTAAGCACATCGACCAGTGGAAGTGATGGTGATGCTAGCGGCGGTGGCGGAAGTGTTAATCCAATCACCCTGCTCTTCTTAATGCTTGGATCACTAGGCCTTTATAGGAATGCATCCAGGCGCCAACGGTAGACCCGCCCTCCTGCCTCTAGCACTCGTTCCCATGCTCCTGCGTGGGAACAAGAAATTTCTACTGGCCACGAAGCTGACCGTTAAATCTAACTTGATTAATTTCACTAAAATCGCACTAGCACCAATCTCTACCTGTTTCTTTATGTCTAACATGTAGGTGTACTTTAGTGATGGTACCTAAGCGCCCCCAAACTTGTGGAGAATATCGACCGAATCGTCTTTAATGAACGAATCGAACGATTTAGAGGGTTTTATTATGCAAGTACTATCAGCCAATGATGCCAAAACCCAATTTGGTGATATGTTAATGAGGGTTCAACGAGCGCCGATTCAAATCAACAAGAATGGTAAGCCAGTTGCTGTTGTCATTTCCGTAGAAGAATACGAAACCATGGAAGCGTTAAAACTCCGTTTATTGCAATCCAAAGCAACTAAAGCAAAAGACGATATTCGCGATGGCCACACTATAGATGGAGGGCAGTTTTTTGATGAGCTAGAAACTGGTAAATATGACTAGTGCAACAGGCTATCGACTAACTTCAGGCGCTCAATCTGATCTCATAGATATTCGTCGTTATACAGTGAAGCAGTAGGGGCCAAATCAATCGCGAAAATATCTTTCAGAGTTAAGACAAACAATATTAACTTTATCTGAAACGCCAACTATTGGAAAAAATCGATTGGAAGTAGGCGAAGAGGTATTCAGCTTTCCTTATGTTAGTCATGTGATCTACTACACACTCGATAACCAGCAGTTGGTGGTGTTCGGCGTGTTACATAAAAGTATGGCACCACTTCTTCACTTAGACAACAGAAGCACAAACTGAATGCTTTAATCGCCTAAGGTTAATTTGGAGGGGCACTTAACATCGATTAAATCTGTTCAGTTTCATGTTCGAAATAACAAATCTAATGCTGTCAGTAGAGATGGCAAAGATTCAAACAAATTATTGCCCSYYAKYGYAMMKWRSARKKWACTWMYCYTYKWWRSYRRSARCWWMWTSMWWTGSWASYTYMKYWKTYSCTKYATWTTACGTTTGTCGGTGCCGCCTAAGTTGATTTCAACCGAACATCTGATAAACGGTCGTCGTTTACATTTCAAACTGTAGCGTTAGCATATAATTYCGACCTACTTGSGGTAGCARAGAATTCCGAAAYCCCTGRGCGCGCTGAGGGCTACCATCKGAACCAAAGAAATCATCACCACTRTTCGCCTGTTCCACGCCGGGRTGATAGTACTGCTCGTCRAATAGATTATTTACTTTGAATGCAATTGCAAAAWRYTCAACRCTATARCGAACATTCATATCAAAMACGGTGTARCTATCATTMTTYCGGTCATCTTCTCGTAACGRRTTYCTTAAATATAACTCGCTTTCACTGACCCAATTGGCGCGYAARTTTASATTAAAATGGCTATTGACYGGYACATTAAACCCTAAATTTAWTTTGTGTGGTGCAATGTCACCTAAGTTCTCCCATTCGTCCACCCAAACKCCTGCATCATGGTCATAACTMGTGCTACTACGWGTTTGTGTAAAAGTGTAATAGGTATAACCCGTAATATCTGAAGCWYYACGAATAAARTTRGAAAACTCAAATCTCCCTCTATACTCAAATCCAGTTATTATCCGCTCGCCTGCATTTTCTGCGTCCTCCTTAATAACGTTTTCATAATCAGCAACAAAGAATGACATATCATGTAACCAGTGTGTTTGCTGATATATGTACACAAGCTCTAGGTTACGCATTTCTTCTGGCTCTAACTCTGGATTCGCAAGCAATCCAGACCACCCACCCCACAGTAAAGACGGTTGAGGTTCCTGAAATGCCTCACTATAGAGCAGTTTAACGACAGACTTTTCACTTATCCGATAAATTGCAGAAGTTCGCGGTTTTACAAAACTTCCATAGTCACTATTTTCATCCCAGCGCACAGCGCCAGTGATTCGCCAACGCTCGCTATCCCAGATTGTCTGGATAAATATTCCCTTATCGATGGTATTAAATTCATTCTCTGACGGCATGTTAGTTCTCGGGCCCGGGCCCAAGGTTATCGTTGCATCACTACTGTGAAAAATCCCCGAACCTAGACTATGAGGCCCAAGGTCACCGGGAATAGCAGTAGAACAAAATGAACCATCCCAATAATTACAAACGTCGTACGCTTTAGTTAACTGCTTTTCTTCAAATTTTATGCCCGCATTAAATCGCCACTCATCACTCAATATCCAGTCATAATCTTGGCGAAATTCCAATGCGCTATTCGTAGTGTTCCAATCGGAAATACTGACATAAGAAAATAGTTCCATACCTACATTCCAATCTGGAGTGGCCTCAATCCAACCGCCCCACTCTCTGCTAGTACGATATTTAATTAAACTATTAATTGTTACACTTTCAGCAGGTTCAAATTTATGTTTCATATATAGCTGCTTTGAATCCCAACGCCACGTCTGATTGGGCTGCACATGATCAAACGCGTACTGATGCCCATAACCTTCATGATCCTCCCACCAAATAAACCCAAGTGAAAAATTGCCGTAATTAATATCACCGAGCAAACCAACATCTTCACTGCGATTAGCATACTCTCCATAAGAAATACCGCGATGCTCTCTGTCTAATACAGGTCCCCAAACGGTACTATTATCTAACCAAGCTTCAGTGGAGTAACCCCAATCAGGAAAGTCATCCAAGTCTGGCCCATCACTTTGGAAAAATTTTGCCGATAGGGTATAGCTAAAATCACCTGCCTTACCTCTGCTGGTGAGGTCCGCCGATACGGTGTCAAAACTTCCGTATTCCACGTTAGCCACGAACCGATTCTCACCCGATGCGAGCTGTGCTGCATCCTTTGTCACAATATTGATTACACCAAGAAAGGCATTTGGCCCATAGATAGCACCAACCGGACCATACAGTACCTCTATCCGCTCAACATTCGACAACGGGTAATGATTTGTCATCACTGCCACATGATCCCACAATGCGTTATCAACAATGCCATTGATCATTAGCAAAGTACGCGATGTATAGCCCGTACGGTAACCGCGCTGATAGCTTGTAAAATGCGGAGGGCCTCCATGTTTGCTTGTATCAAACCCCGGTAGATCTACCAACACCTCAACCAGTCCACTATATCCGCGCTGCTGAATATCTTGTTGGGTTAACACAATCATTGCCGCTGGGGCGTCTTTTAGAGTCTCTTCTACACTAGAAGCTGAGGTAACACTGATATCTAATAATTGCTCAAGTGAATAATCTAGCGACTCGCGCCCAGCCTCGTTGGCTTCAGCTCTCTGTACCACTTCAGTAACTAATACGAAAAAGGAAAAGAGTAGAACAGCAGAATATCCTTTCATAAAGTTTCTCCTGACCAGGGCCGAAAAAAACAGCGTCTTAACACTATAGCTATCTTTAGGCCATTCAGACAACGTCAAATTAAGCTCTACTCACCCTACTCACCCTACTATCAGACACATATCCGCCCCTTGCCGCATTTCGCTTCTAAGTCTATAACTTTTTGCCATTCAATCAGCGAAACTTCATAGTTGATCAGAAAACCAAAAACATCGATACAGGCCATACAAGCAGTGTTCTACAATAAGTCGGTATATCTGGCGTTATAGTCAAGGAGGTAGACGCATCACCAAAGAAGTAACATCGCCCTCAGGAAAATTCAGATTTCTACCTCTAATACCCAAATATACTAAGAACAAGAAGTCACTAACAAAAACATATGAAAAATGGCAAATTCCTCTCTTTTTACTTCAACTAGTTAACAATTTCTATTGGTACGTATAGCCCAATGATCTAACAATATATCCTATCAAACGTAAACCAAGATTGCGTTTACATTCATCCAGTTAGCAAATTTGTACCGCCTTTCTAAACAAACTATTATCTATGATGGTGCGTGCCTTTTTATTTGTGAAATAACCTAACATCCAACACTTTTCCGTGACCCACACCAAGTCTTATGAAGGTTGTTCTTGTACTGTATTGAATTAAATTGAATCAAAGTTCAAAGGAAGCATGATTGCGTAGGTTATTGATTGATATCTACAGTCTCTTTATTTTTATGTTTTGCTTTTTTATAGGCAAACCGTATACCCTCTCACGCCTTGAAAAAACCCACCGAAAGAAACTAAGCCAATATACAACTTTTCTCCTACTAACATCCCTCTTATTTCCACTTACCGCCCAAGCTGTTAACTGGGGGAAATTGACGGTCACCAATTCCCCTGGCGGCGACTCCAATATTTCTAACTACGAAGGCAATACTCGCGTCGACAGTGATTACACGGCAGACATAGATGATAGCTGGACTAACATACAAGTAAAAGCCAGCAGCGCCATGTGTAATGATAATCCC
>NVVG01000152.1 GCA_002402125.1 Moraxellaceae bacterium | reverse complement strand
AGTTTTAGATCTTTTCTACGACGCAATAGTGTTTTTAGGTAACCCAACAAAAAATCGATGTTTAAACTTCGCTCATGAGCCTCATCAATGATGATTGTGTCGTAACGTTCTAGGTAACGATCTTGCTGAATTTCGGCCAGTAAAATACCGTCCGTCATTACTTTGATATAACTGCTTTCACTGACATTATCTTGGAACCGTACTTTATAACCGACAATAGAACCTAGCTCGCTAGATAACTCTTCTGCAATGCGTGTTGACACCGTCCGTGCGGCAAGTCGCCGTGGCTGGGTATGGCCTATTAAGCCTTTAACACCCTGCCCTGCATCAAGGCACATTTTGGGTAATTGCGTGGTTTTACCTGAACCGGTCTCACCCGCAATAATGACCACTTGATTAGATTTAATAGCCGATATTATTTCATCGCGTCGCTGCGACACGGGTAAATCAGGATAAGTAGGCTTAGGGACACTCTTATAGCGCTCAGCGGAGCGAGCGACAGAGGCTTCGATGCCTTGTTGCAGTTGCGCTAATTTATCGACTAATTCTTGTGACTCACCCTGTTTTTTCAAGGTTTTCTGAATACTATCCAGACGCTTGCTAAAGCGAAACCTACCAGCAATCATAGCCTTAGGTAGGCTTCTATTTAACGAGTTTAGTTGCTTTTGTATCTGGCTCATTGCCTATGTCTTCTACCATTACTTATCTTGAGGCTATTGTAATCCAACCAGCCAGGCGTAGGAAACCCTGCGCGCTCTAAAACACAAAAACCCCTAAGTGGAGCCACTTAGGGGTTTTTGTTTACCAAAAAAGACCTCTAAACATATCAAGCGTCAAGCTCAAAATATTATGATCCTTTCCTGGGACTAATTTGCCTTTTATCTACTAGCTTGCATCCCTTAGCTCTCTGCGTAGAATTTTCCCTACGTTGGTCTTTGGCAGATCATCTCTAAACTCCACGTGTCGAGGGACTTTATAACCGGTCATGTTACGCTTGCAGTGGTCCACTACCATTTCCTTAGTAAGGTTCTTGCTTTTAGCAACCACAAAAACTTTAACCGCCTCACCACTCTTCTCATCAGAGACCCCAACTGCAGCTGCCTCGATCACTTCAGGGTGAGAACAAAGTACATCTTCAATTTCGTTTGGATACACGTTAAATCCTGACACCAAGATCATATCTTTAATTCTGTCGACTATTTTAAGGAAGCCATCCTCTTGGAAAACAGCAACATCACCCGTCTTAAGCCACTCGCCATCCTTTGTCATGGTTTCTGCCGTCGCCTCTGGCAGCTGCCAGTAACCTTTCATTACCTGAGGGCCTTTAACGCAGAGTTCGCCCCGCTCTCCGATAGCCACTTCATTTTCATCTTCATCCAGCAATATGACGTCGGTACCAGGCATCGGAATACCAATGGTGCCAATCTGAATATTGGCGGGTGGATTAACAGAAATAACAGGAGAGGTTTCAGTCATTCCATAACCCTCGCACACCTTACAACCTGTTACTTTTTCCCAATCATCCGCAGCCGTTTTTTGTAACGCCATACCGCCAGCAACTGTGATTTTTAACTGGCTAAAATCAAGGTTCTTAAAATCTTTATTATTAAGCATCGCCACAAAAAGGGTATTCAAGCCCATCACACCCGTAAATTTCCACTTAGACATTTCTTTTACAAAAGCGGGTATATCTCGCGGGTTGGTGATCAATATATTGTGTGCCCCCGTCTCCATCATCCCTAAACAGCCCACTGTAAAGGAAAAGATATGGTACATAGGCAAAGGCGTAATCATAATTTCCTTGCCTTCTTTAAAATCGGTCAACACCGACTTCATTTGAAGCATGTTAGCCACGAGGTTTTTATGGGTTAACATGGCGCCTTTTGCCACACCCGTTGTGCCACCGGTATATTGAAGCACAGCAATATCTTCCGCAGCTGGAGCGTGGCTGGACTTAAAGGCTTTTTTCTTACCTAGCGCCATTGCTTTGGTAAAATCAATAGCACCTGGAATAGAAAATTCCGGTACCATTTTTTTCACCTTCTTGATCACAAAGTTAAGCAACTTACGTTTGAGAGGTTTATGCATATCGGCGATTTGGGTAACAATCACTGTCTCAACACCGGTTTTAGGTATTACCTGCTCAACCAAGTCGCCAAAATTCGCTAACACTACCAATGCCTTCGCACCAGAATCATTAAACTGATGCTCCATCTCACGAGCGGTGTACATAGGGTTGGTGTTTACAACAATCAATCCTGCACGCAACGCCGCAAATACAACAATCGGAAATTGTATTAAATTTGGCATCTGCACCGCTATACGGTCACCTTTTTTAAGATTGGTATGATGCTCAAGAAAGGATGCAAATTGCGCACTCAACGTATCCAACTGTCCATAAGTAATTGTAACGCCAAGGTTTGAATAGGCTGGCGATGACGCGAAACGCTTACATGAATCATTAAATACATCAATCACCGTTGCGTATTTGTCGTAATTGATCTCGTGAGAAACACCTTCTGGGTACTTATCAGCCCAAAATCGATCTGCCATAGTTCTATCCCTTAGCTCAAAATTAGTGGATGGTTATCTTCGTCGTTACGCGTCACTGACTATTTATTAAAATAATAAGTGGCCATTCCATGAGCAATAGCCAAATGTTCATTTCCGGACACAAAACCCGACAATACCGCTCAAAATATTGTCAATTCCGGACGCTTTCTGGGTAAACAATCAATATTGCGAGAGGTTAACAGCTTTGAAATTTGATGGCTACAAAAAGAGCGGCTTAGTTGACACAGGCAAGCGCTATCACGCGCCCTATACCAGGCTCCGCTTAGAACAAACTGAGCCCAGTTTAGAACAAATTAAGATTTCAATCCTCGCCCTATGAACATTATCGACTATCCGCTTATTTTGGTTTGACTCGCATAAAAAAAGTGCCATATTTATAACAATCGGTAACAAGCTTATTCCATATTTCTGGCGAAATTCCACACACAGCAACCAGGTTTCGACTCTATGCACTATGGCAAACTAATCTATGATGCTTTTGTGATCGGCGGCGGTATCAATGGCGCCGCAATCGCCAAGCACCTCGCCTGCAAAGGGTTTAGCACTGCTTTATGTGATGAAAGTGACCTATCAGGAGACACCTCAAGCCACAGCGATAAATTATTTCAATGCGGCCTGGACCACTTAGAGAACTTAGACCTTGGCCACGTATCTAGCGCGTTAAAAGAACGCGATATCTTAGAGGCTGAAGTCCCGCACTTGATGCACCCGCTGGACATCGTTATTCCTAATGCGCCAGAGATTAGGTCCTCCTTAAAAATGAAAGCGGGTACGTTATTGTATGGTTGGTTGCGCCACTCGGAGGCAACACCACGGCCACACACGGAGGACATAAAAAACACCTTGTACGGCGCCCCCTTACGAAACCACACTGAATTTGCCACACTCAGCCAAGAACACCTTATTAATGATTCCAGGCTCGTCATAGAAAATTTACTCAGCGCCCAGTTAAACAACTGCCAGCTATTGCCACAAACGAAAGTCATCAAAGGTTCACGATCCGATGGTATGTGGACATTAACCCTAAAAGATAGTCATAGCGGCGACACGGTCACCGTATCGGCTCGCTGCCTAATTAATGCTGCCGGTGCTTGGGCGCAATCAGTATTGGAACAGACATTAAGTTGTGCAACACGCTGTGAGCAAGCCATTGAGAAACACAATTTTATTGCGATACCAAAGTTCTATAAAGGGAATCACGGTTACACCCTACAATTACCCAAACAACAATTTCTCTCTATATTACCTTATGCTGAAAGCTATTGCTTAGTAGGACCAATCACCAGCCCTTCAAGTAGAGCGGCGCATAACAGCTCTGTCGATAGTGAAATAAAAGATGTTCTGATCCAACAGATAAATACGCACTTTCGAACACAATTTAGTACAACTGATATCAGTTGGTCTTTCTCGACCATTAAACCAGAACATCATGATGCACACCAACCGATTCACATGCTTGACATCCAGTGCAGTGACGGCCTTTCCCCCGTTATCTCGGTATTTTCTGGGCACTTAACAACCCATAGGATATTGGCAGAACAAGTATACGAATGCATGCAACCCTATCTACCCGCCAACAATAATTCTGTAACTTACAACAGGCTTCCAGGGGGTGATTTCAACAACGAGAGCTACTCAGAATTTGTCTGCCGTTTAACAAAACAGTATTCATGGTTACCTGAATCTTTAGTCATCCGCTATTGCGCAACTTACGGTGCCAGAACCGAATCCTTATTAGAAGGTATTTCAGATAGGTCCTCATTAGGCAATGAAATACTTCCAACGCTATTTGAATTTGAGTTGCGTTGGTTAATCGAGCAAGAATGGGTTACCTGCGCAGAAGATATCTTATGGCGGCGAACGCGACTTGGAACTACCGCATCAACAATCCACACCTCACGATTAACTCGATGGTTTAACAATCATTACCGACACCGACCTGCAGTATCAAAACTTACAACCTCTCTCCATATTAATCGCAAAGCCTGTTGACCTTCGGGGCATATTCCTTCATCTTCGCACTTAACTGAAAAAAAACGAACATAGATGTATAAGGAAAATTATCATGCACCACGAGTTGTGTTATATCGATGCCATGGACGAGCACCGAATCCCTATCAATATCTGGAAACAATCTAACACCACTCAACATGCCAAGGCGATAATACACATCAACCACGGCATGTCCGAACATAGCACCCGTTRCGCGCCCGTCGCAGAGCGCTTTGTAGAAAATGGATATATTGTGATTGGCCACGACCACAGAGGGCAYGGTCAATCTATCCAGCACCCAGACCAGCAAGGWCAYTACGCTGAYAARGACGGYTGGCAAAAAGTYATTTCAGATGTAAATCAGGTTAACCAAGAAATCCRCCGCCAATACSCTAATACYCCGRTAGTSATCCTYGGGCATAGCATGGGGTCCTTTATTGTACAGTCCTATATMGCTCARTATGGCGACACGGTTGACGCWGCACTACTCTCWGGATCCGCATTTAACGAKAAGATGACAATAAAAGTGGCTTCTCTGCTTACYTGGTTCGAATCACACAGGACGAGTCCTTTGGGGAAAAGCAACCTGATTCATTTCGTCTCTTTTGGCTCCTTTAACCGTAATTTCAACCCCGCTAGGACCAAGTCAGATTGGCTCTCCAGAGACCCCACTGAAGTCGATAAGTACTTATCCGATTCTCTGTGTGGCTTTCTCTGCAGCAACCAGTTATGGGCAGACCTTCTTGCCGCACTGATGGACTTAACAAAAATCGAAACCGTACGCGCAATCCCCAATAATTTACCCATACTCGCATTTTCTGGGGAGCTTGACCCATTAAGCTATAACAAAAATAAAACACATGGCATTGAGTTACTTGCGTCCCATTTACGACATGGCGGACAACAACTCGTGGACACCAAAATTTACCCAAAGGCTCGCCATGAAATTTTAAACGAAACAAACCGCCATGAAGTGATCGGTGACCTTATAGAATGGATTGAAGCTCGCAGCTTATCGAGTAATACGCCAGGTAACGCTGCATCCTTGTAGCCTCGGCGTCCCCCTCGAGCTAAACCTCACATTTAGGGGATCTAAAGAATTATTACATTCTTTTTCCCCTAAAAGGCACACGATTCGTTAAAATCCTTCCTATTAATGCCCGCATAGGTGGATTTTAACAATGGATATTTTAGAAAACAGAACTTTCGATGAGCTTAGTGTCGGCGATACAGCAGATCTCGCGCGGACGGTGACGGAACAGGACATCTTGCTCTTTGCCTGCCTTTCTGGCGATACTAATCCACTACACCTTGACGCAGAATATGCTAAAACCACTCCATTTGGCCAACGCATTGCACATGGGATGTTTAGCACCTTACTCCTCACTACCGCTGTTGCTACCAAGCTACCGGGCCCAGGTACCATATATCGCAGCCAAGATATGAAGTTTCAACGCCCTGTTTTCATTGGCGACACCATCACCGCAAACCTTGAGGTCATTGAAAAGAAAAAAAGAGGCAACCTAGTAAAAATCAATTGCATCATGACCAATCAGCACGGGGAAGTTATTTTCAGCGGAGTCTCTACGACTATTGCGCCTACTGAAAAAATAAAGATAAACGCCCATCCGCTGCCAAACATATCAATTGACGACGTCTGAAAATTAACGCGCTAGAAAATTAACGCGCCAAAAAACGTATACCCTCTTCTAATCCTTTCAGTGTTAAAGGGTACATTTTCTCGTCGACTAGACGGCGAACCCAACCTACTGACGTAGTGTAGCTCCAATGTATTTCAGGCTCTGGATTTAACCAAATAACCTTATCGAACTTATCCATCAACCGGCGCATCCAAACTTCGCCCGGCTCTTCATTCCAATGTTCGACACTGCCACCGACTGAGTTAATTTCATAGGGAGACATGGATGCATCACCGACAAAAATAACCCGATAGTCAGAACTGTACGTCCTCAACAGCTCCAACATATCTGTTTTCTCTTGTCCTCGTCGATAATTATCTCGCCAAACACCTTCATAAATAAAATTATGGAAATAGAAGTATTCCATGTGTTTGAATTCTGTCTTTGCCGCAGAAAACAACTCTTCACAACCTTGAATATGGGGATCCATCGAACCACCCACATCAAAGAATATCAGTACCTTCACTCCATTACGGCGCTCTGGTACCATTTTAATATCGAGATAACCGGCGTTTTTTGCCGTTGCAGCAATAGTATCGTCAATATCCAGCGTGTCTGGCATCCCTTGTCGGGTAAACTTCCTTAACCGCCGCAGCGCCATCTTTATATTTCGCACACCTAACTCTACCGAATCGTCCAAATTCCGGTATTGCCGCTTTTCCCAAACTTTTACCGCCTTGCTATTTCGTCCTTCTCCTGCAACTCGAAAACCGGCGGGGTTCTCGCCATAGGCACCATACGGAGAAGTCCCGCCCGTACCGATCCACTTATTACCGCCTTGATGACGTTTCTTTTGCTCTGCTAGTCGTTTTTTGAACTCTTCCATCAACTTTTCAAAATCGCCTAGTGCCTTAAGCTTATCGATTTCTTCTTTACTTAAGGTTTTTTCTATTTCTTTTCGTAGCCATTCATCGGGAATCAGACTTTCAAACAAGTCGTCTATATCTTCCAATCCATCAAAATATTTTTTAAACGCTCGATCAAACTTATCGAAATACTTTTCATCCTTGACCAAACAGATTCTTGATAAATTATAAAACCCATCAATATCCGCATACACAACCTTCTCCTTTAACGCTCGCAGAAGATCAAGAAATTCTCGAATAGTGACGGGGACTTTTCCTTCATGCAATTCAAAGAAGAAATTAATTAGCATAACAACTCCAGACGATTAGCGTTCTCGACGATTCATAAACGCTAGACGTTCCAACAAATGAACATCTTGTTCATTTTTTACCAAAGCACCATAGAGTGGCGGAATCGCCTTAGAGGTATCTCGATTCTGTAGAACATCTTCGGGAATCTCGTCTGCCAACAACAATTTAAGCCAATCAATCAATTCTGAAGTAGAGGGTTTTTTCTTTAAACCAGGAACCTTTCGAACATCAAAAAAGATATCCATTGCTTCTTTGATCATATCCTTTTTGATATTAGGATAATGAACCTCGACAATTTCCTTCATGGTTTCGAAGCCAGGGAAGTCGATATAATGGAAAAAGCATCGGCGTAAAAACGCATCAGGCAGCTCTTTTTCATTATTACTGGTAATAATAATAATGGGTCGTATATTGGCTTTTATTGTCTCTTGTGTTTCGTATACAAAGAACTCCATCTTATCGAGTTCTTGTAACAAATCATTGGGGAACTCTATATCGGCTTTATCAATCTCATCAATAAGTAAAACCACTTGCTCTTCACTGTCAAAGGCTTCCCATAACTTGCCTTTTTTAATGTAATTCTTAATATCATGAACACGCTCATCTCCTAATTGGGAATCCCTTAATCGAGATACAGCGTCATATTCATAAAGGCCCTGATGTGCCTTCGTTGTCGATTTAATGTGCCATTGTATCAGCCTTAGGCCTACCCCTTCTGCCACCTGCTCTGCCAACATGGTCTTACCCGTACCGGGCTCACCTTTAATTAATAGTGGACGCTGTAGGGTGATTGCCGCGTTAACGGCGAGTTCAAGTTCATCGGTAGTTACGTAAGCTTCAGTACCCTGAAATCGCATATTGGTGTCATCCTGCCAGTTGGTTAAATAATATGGCAAGATTATACAATATTACGGATCACATTAGGCAGTGCAAAAAGTGCCAATAAGGTCGTAAAAACGGTCATTTGACGATCAAACCTATGGCTCTATGCCTAAACCGTGGCTCTATTTCTAACCGAATAGCATCCCATCACCAGGATTTTGTCACCTGTACAACATCCGATGTTACTCTGCGACCATTACTTCGCTTGCCCAAGCGCTTATTGGTATAGGTGACTTCTACAGGATTCTCCTCTGCGCCCCTATTAATCGTTACCGGCAACTTGTCTACTGTTGCATCAGATACAGTGGATATTACATCTACTATGGCAACGCTATCGACGGACACTTCATTCTCAGAAATAACAGCAACGTTCTGTTGATCTACCCTTTCGCCCATTACCTTTGAGACGGCCAAGGCCACTGCTTGATCAATTCTTGTCTGGATTTGTATTTCAGCTAACTCTTCTTGGCGAACTACGGACTGAGTCGCTGCACTGATGACAGCAACAAGCTCTTCTTTACAAATAGTATAATGCGTGGTCATTTCTTTAATATTTTTAGAGGTAGAATAACCTGGAAAACGAATTGCCCGGTCCGTGGCGTCCGTGTGCAGCAAACTGTCTTGAAAATACTCTTCGGCATAAGCAAGCATGCTTTGAGTCGCACCTAGCTTAGCGCGGCTTTGCCCAGACTGTATTGCCATCCGCTGAGCAACTCTACAGCTATCGGTAGAACGTTGAAGTAGAGAGATTAACGCTAACGCCTGTTGCTCTTGCTTGTCGATTCTTGTTTGCGCAGCAACTAAGCCTTGTTCAAATTTGTCACAACGTCGAATCTTACTGGAATTGGATCCAACTTTCTGTACCGTATTAGACAGTGCTATAGCGCGATTTTTTAACTCTCGATATTCTTTATACTTAATCCGCGCCTTTGATAGATAATCTCCCTTAGCAAGCTTTTTTGCAGATTTGCAGGCTAACAAGCCCTGCTCAAGTAGTGGTAATGCCCGCAGCCGAGCAATATCATCACCAACACGAGCACATTGTTGAACCTGACGAGACAGCTTTCCATTTTCAGTAAGAACCTTTGGGGAGATAGCTATTGCTCGCGCCAATGTTGCGATATACATCTCATACTGTTTTTGAGCGACAGCCTGATCAGTGCGACTGAATTGTGTCGCATTTGTGCAGTGGACGAAACCTTCTTCCAGCAGACCTACMGCGACAACATTATCCGGTTCGCTGGCAACAGCAACAGGAATAATTAACACTAACCCCAACATCAAACACTTAAACAACGTCATAACAGATCCTTTCGTAATTCAAGATAACTYACCTACTCAAAGGTTAGCACCATGATATCAATCCAACAGTGTCAAACTAGGACGCGGTTAACGTTGCTCGTGGACTTAGTTAACAAAACCAGAGGATAGTTTTYATACAACTAAAAAAACTCTATTTTTCAAAGAGTTGAAAAATGCCAACTAGTCTGTAAAATTGAGTTTTTGTTGTAAATCTCCATGCTTGAACACCTCAATTTACCTCATAACCTTCAGGAAACAACGATGGGAACTATATACGACAACAATGCTCTTACCATTGGAAAGACCCCTCTGATCAGAATTAAGCACCTTACCGATCACAATATTCTCGTCAAAACTGAAAGCCGGAATCCGGCCGCATCCGTCAAATGTCGAATTGGCGCAAATATGATTGCGGAAGCTATAAAAGACGGTTCTCTTAAGCCTGGTATGAAATTAGTTGAACCCACCAGTGGCAACACGGGAATCGCTCTAGCTTTTGTCGCTGCCGCGCAAGGTTACTCGCTAACCTTGACCATGCCCGAAACAATGAGTCTTGAGCGACGAAAAATGATGAAGGCACTTGGGGCGAACGTTGTTCTGACTGAAGGCGCAAAGGGAATGAATGGCGCAATTGCAAAGGCACAGGAACTGGTTGATATCGACAATGGCAACACATTAATGCTGCAACAATTCGAAAACGCAGCAAACCCAGGCATTCATGAAAAAACCACTGGCCCTGAAATCTGGGATGACACCAACGGTGAAATTGACATATTGATATCAGGCGTTGGCACCGGCGGCACAATTACCGGTGTAAGCCGATACATTAAACAAACCAAAGGTAAGCAGATCTTATCTGTAGCCGTGGAACCTGATGCCTCACCGGTAATATCCCAAACAATGAAAGGCGAACCTCTACAGCCAGGCCCACACAAAATACAGGGAATTGGTGCAGGTTTTATCCCCAAAAACTTAGACTTAACCGTTGTAGATCAAGCCGTTACTGTCAGTAATGACGAAGCGATAGAGCATGCGCGACTGCTGATGGAAAAAGAAGGTATTCTAGCGGGGATTTCTTCAGGAGCAGCGTTATGCGCCGCACTAAAAATTGCTAACGAACAAGAACACGAGGGGAAAACTATTGTTGTCATACTACCCGACTCAGGTGAGCGTTACTTAAGCTCAATACTGTTTGAAGGTTTGTTCACTGATAACGAAACTCAACAATAATTGATACTCTATAAAAGACTCCTAGCATGGTTTGACTGGGAGTCTTTTATAATGTATCAACACAATCTGCCCACTTCTGATAATCTGTATTCTCACCCTCATAGATTTCGAATCCTGCAAAAAACCAACCATCATCAACTAAAGGACGCAGCCACCGTAGCTCTGTCGTTAAAAAAAACTCCTGGCCAGAGGAAAACCGAACACAAAGGTCCATCACTGTGCCTTCAGGAATAGATTCGCTGACATAAAGCTTCAAACCTGTTTTTGACAGATCAACCGTTTCACAACGAATGATTTTGTCCGTATAGGAACCATCCGAATTTTGCATTGTAAGTTCTATTAATACGTCCTCACGCTTAGTTTTTCTCTTCACCAAACGCTTATTTTCGTCGTTATGATCCATACCCTCACCTATTCTTGGATTGCATATTTCGTACAACTTTTTCTAGGGCGCTACTAAATTGCACCCCGTTATCTACAATACTCATTTCACCGGTCGCTATGGCTACCGCAAATTGTTCCTTTTCAATATCTAACTGCTTTATCCCAAGGCGATTAACAAAAATATACTTACTGCCGCCTTTTACCACCACTGCCAATTTGAGTTTAATATCAACGTCTGGAGACACATCAAACGCACCCTGGGTTAACATAACCCAGCCACCAACCTGCAACCGATCCAACGCTCTATTTGCGGCTTCAATTTCATCGGGAGCTGGAAGGGTTGGCTCATCAAGGTCGGCTTGATCTGTGATATCGTCGATATTATCAACAGCAGCGTCGACCTTTTCTAAAACAGGTTGGAGTTGATCTGAAGCAGTTTCTTTCGAATCAAACATTTCGACATCAAGAATCTGATCAATTGAAAAATCTACGTTTTCATCGCGTAACCCCAAAAGCCTTTCATCTTCAACTGCCGGCTCTTCTTCAGGTTCTTCTTCAACCTCTATTACCGGCTCAACCTCTATTACTAGCTCGACAATACTTTTCTCGGGCATAGAGATTTTTTCTACCTGAGAAAGGTCGTAAAATTCATGGGTGAGAAATTCATCGACCCACAACCCTTTACCAATTAGCTGCAATGTACCTTGGGAAATACCTATATTTAATTCAG
>NVVG01000151.1 GCA_002402125.1 Moraxellaceae bacterium | reverse complement strand
TAAAGCACTGTGGCGGCTTGACCGACCCCGAAGATATTGAGCGTTATAACAAACAAAAAAAGGAGAAAAAGCAAAAGAAAATAGCAACGCATTTAATCACCAAAGGATTGGTTGACCAAAATTGGAGCATACCCCAAATTGCTGCCGAACGAGGCTTAACAGAAAGCACTATTACGGGACATATTGCAAAACTATATGACTTATTCCCAACCTTTGATTGGTCGCCTTATCGCCCTGTTCCAAATGTATTGAGCAGAGTTCAAGCAGCTTATCAAGCTGTTTTAGCGGAGAATAAACCTGATGATGTCCGTCCTGATGGTTCGGTCAGTTCGAAAGCACTTTATGCCGCAATGAATCAAGAAGTTGGCTATACAGAAATTAAATTGGCTTTGTTGTTTGTTAATAAATAAGGATTGAAATACAAGATTTGGAAGAGCGCTGGTACATTCATCAAATGTAATTTAAGGGAATTAAAATCAATCCTACGCCAAAAAATACTGCAAAAAATATGACTTGTAACATATTCCGATTGCTTGTTGCTGCAGCAAATATATGATTTATAACTCAATTGATCTTCCACCGTGCGAAGCGTCTCTGCCGGGAATACTTCTAGCTCGGTGCTCAAAGACGCGCAAAACTCGAGGAGTCCAACTTCATCGGCTTTTAAATCAATGCTTGAAACACATCGAATGATCGCTAATGACACGTCGGGGTGCTTGGTAGCGAGTTGACTAATCGAATTGCGCACCAGATTTTCGATTTCTTGTGCCGGGCAACCTCTATCGCAACCAATGCCGAGCGTATAGATGGGCTGGGTATAGGTTTCTGCACTAGTGATTACTGCGCTAGCACCAAGCTGCTCAGCTATCTGCCGCGCCCATTCATTCGCACCACCTTCGTGGCCGGAAAGTAGCGGTATTACATAGTCACCATCTTGATCTAACACCAATACTGCAGGGTCTTTATACTTGTCTGCTAGCACAGGGGCGAGTGTTCGCATCGCAATGCCAGTGGAGCAGATAAAAATCAAACGATGACCCGCTGCAAATAGACCTTGAACATTAGGCGAAAAAGGTTTCGGTTTGTGTACGTGTCGATAGCCGTTAGTTGCCAAAAGATCAGTGGTCATGATTCTTTCAGCTAAAAGTTTCCCTTCTTCAGTGAGGGATATGATGATGGCTTGATCAATCACAGCGATACTCCCTATGAGGTCGAGTAATGAGTAGCAATGAAAAGTAGGGTCCTTTTTCATTGGTCATTTGTGAAAGGTCGGTAACTACTCTTTCATTCTCATGGGTTGCATATTCAATATACTGAGTATCATCTAGTCGTTTTGCAGCGCTCAATAGCTCCATAAGACGTGGTAACTGAGGTCCTGCTTTTAATATTGCTACCGTATCGTAGTGAACCAGAGTATCTCTGATTTTTTTATCATCTGATCGAGAAGATATTATCGCCATATCTTCTGACAACATTGTCAATGGCGTTGCAAGCTGCGCACTAGCCGCGTTGACGGAGGTGATACCTGGAATAACCTTACATTGATGTGAAGGTGACACACGATCCATCAAGTAAATAAACGAACCAAAAAATAATGGATCACCTTCACAAAGAAACGCAACATCATAGCCTTGCACAAGCAGAGTTTTGATAGTGTCTGCTGCCTTATCATAAGCAGAATTAATCGCTTTGCGTTCGATAGACATTGATATAGTGATAGGAAGCGTTATTTGAGTGGCCTTGCTTCCCAATAATGTGTCACTGGCGATAGTCTTACCTACAGAATGACCTTTGGCATTCGTAATATAAACTACAACATCAGCATTTTGGATTACTCGACACGCTTTTAACGTGATGAGTTCCGGATCTCCTGGGCCAACACCAACACCATAGAATACAGCTTTTGATTGAGTGGTAGAGGTCATGCCTTTACCTCGCAAGCGGTTAGGTTTTTTGTGATAGCAATCAATAATACCGGTAGCTGAGGTCGAAGTATTAATTGATTGGCAATGCTATCGCCCCTTGATACAGACAATTGAGAAATATCCATTTCATAGCTATCGTTAGGCAATTGCTCAACAAACTCCAATGCACGATGCTTATTGTTTTCGGTGACACAGGCGATAACCAACTTTCCATTCCCCGTCAACTTATCCCAACAGAAAGATAAAATCCCTGCTAATTCGCCACCACTGCCGCCAACAAAAACCTTTTGCGGGCGAGGCAGTTCCAGCAGGGCGTCAGGTGCCCGACCTTCAATGATTTGCAAATTGCCACCTACGCCAAAACGCTGTTGATTTTCTCGTAAGTGCGGCAATCGGTCAGGGTGATACTCTATTGAATACACCTTACCCTTAGGGTTCCAGCGAGCCCATTCCACCGACACGCCACCACAACCCGCACCCACATCCCAACCAATGTCATCGGCAGTAGGCTGCAATAAGCTAAGAATGTTGATCCTTACCTCACGCTTAGTAAGTAGCCCCGAGCCTTTTTTATCACCGTCAGTAGAAAAAGCTGTGTCTAGAATTCCAGGAAATTCCGGTAGTATATTCCCCGCACCCGCAGTTTCAAATAAAGTGACGTGCAAAGGGTGAAATTCATTTTCAATAGAGTCAGCACTAGAATCACCTTGCTCAACCAAATCTCGCGCCTTATATTGTCTTACGCGCTGCTGATCGGTGCCGATAGACTCACAAACCCAAAGCGTAGACTGTTCAAACCCTGCATTGATAAGAGTATTAGCAACAGCAAAAGGCTGACTGTGTTTATCAGTAAACAATCCATAAAAACAATGGTTAACAAGTTTCCCTTTTATATCCGCAAGCGGACGCCCATGAGCAGAAAGAACCGTAAGTTGCTGCCAAGGTTTTCCTATCAAATGACATGCGGCCTGGATACTCGAAATATTGGGATGAAATACAGGCTGTAGTGAAGTGGTTTCAGAATCAGAATCTTCAACCAGTAGATTATTGATCCAACTACCAATTCCGAAGAATAAACTATCACCCGAAGCCAATACAACAATACATCCCTCAAACGACAATACCTGCTGTTTCACCAAGCTAAAAGGCGTTGCGTAAAGTTCTTTTGTCCCTTTACATTCCAGCTCAGCAATCGAAGTAAAGTGATGCTCAGCACCGAGAATAACATCCGCACTGTGAATCGCATGCAGCGCACTTTCGGGTAAGCTGGCAACATCGCCAACACCCATACTCACCACATGTAATTCTTCGATCTTACCTATCATTAAAATATAGTACCCACTAAAGGCTTGCCATCGGAAGGTATGCAAAACGAGCAATGAGTACTGTATTGAGAATATCATTTCAGAAATATCTGAGGCAAGGATGCCGAAGTTACGCCTACAGGGATGTATTTACGGCGTTTTCTGAAATGATATTCTCAATGCGGTACGTCCCTCACATTCTGCCAAACACTAATAACTCATCACAATTAAAATCGTATATCTCTATGTAACCGCAACAGCGCATTAAACGCAGCCGCAGTCATAGCACTTCCACCCACAAAGCCTGTAACAGTAATATAGGGAATGGAATATTGCTGACTAAAATCAATCAATGCCTCTTTCGATTCTGCCGCCCCCACAAAACCCACCGGTATGCCAATAATCAGTGCGGGCTTCGCAGAACCATTTTCAATCATTTCCATCAACCGAAATAACGCAGTAGGCGCATTGCCTATTAGAACAATAGAACCCCCAACATGCGGTTCCCAAAAACGTAACGCAGCCATGGTTCTTGTTTCGCCTTGCTCTGAAGCAAGTTGTGGCACACGCTCATCGTTTAAGAAACACATCACCTCCTGATTAAGGAAACGCTTGGTTAACCCGTGTCGCACCATCTCAACATCACACAAAACAGCCGCATTATTCTCAATCGCCGCAATACCCGACGCCACAGCACTCTCACTGATCTTAATCGCCGAACTGATACCAGGTTCACCACAAGTGTGAATCAAACGCATAGCAATTTGAGCCTGATCCTCAGAAAATCCAACCAGGTCAGACAGTTCACGAATTCGGTTAAAGGACTCCTGCTCAATCTTATGCGGGTCTTTAATGTAACTATTGGGCATCAGCGAGTTGACTTTTTAGAGTGTTGACTATTAGCGAATTGACTATTTATGATCATGCGAATGGTCATGTGAATGAGAATGGAGATCAGCATCAGTTCCTGACCCGCGAACATGGTGATGGTGCCCTTCTTGTGGCGTACCCACTTTATGCTCGTTACCTAGAATCTGAACACGGTACTGACACATCTGACAGTTCATGTTGCCAGTGCCTTCCTCAGCTTCCTTCAGCTTGTCATCAAAAGCCTGCATAACAAGAGGGTGGTCGTTTAAATAATGCGATTTTACAACCTTAACATCGTCATGCCGAGCTTGGTATTCATCAGCCCACTCGTATATCTTTTTCACCAAACGCCCGGTAAATAAGAAATACGGGAACACGATAACGTTTTTAAATCCTAATCGATGAGCACGCTCAAGGGCATCAGGAACCAATGGTGTGGTAACACCGCTAAAGCACGTTATCGCCCAGCCAAACCCCATGCCTTCTTCAAGCATACGGGTGATCTTAGAAATGTTGGAGTTTGCATCAGGATCTGAAGCACCACGCCCGACAACAACCAAAAGCGTATCCTTGCGGTCATAGGTAGACGCATCAAATTCACTTTCAGATGTTTCAATTCTATCAGCGGCAGCGCGAATCATTTTGGGATCAACGCCTAATTCGGTACCGTAAGTAATTTTAACCCCTTCGAAATCTTGCATTTGGGTGTTAAGTTCACTCGGAATATCATTTTTGGCATGACCTGCTGCCATTAGCATGCCGGGCACTGCAACAATCTCAGTAGCGCCCTGGCTGACCAATTTCTCAATGCCGTCAGCGATGACAGGGCGAGCAAATTCCAAAAAGCCTGTAGTACACAGACGATCCGGATGCTGTTTGGAGAAGTGCTCTGCCAATTTTTGGAACTCTTCAACGCCGTCCACGTCTCTAGATCCGTGGCCTACCACAAGAATTGCCGGCTTTTTGGTTGCTTCAGTCATTGATATATTTGCCTTTGTTGAGCGGTTGTTCAATTTTTAGTCTACTATCCTGCCAACTAAAAGATCAGTTTGGACTTTTTGTGGCGGCGATTATCTCATTGAACAGCGCATCAATCGAAGAAAATTGCTGATTCATTGCACTTTTATTTGGTCTAGGCGGTCTTTTTAGCAAGAATACTGGAATTTGGAGTAACGATGCCGCCTCTAACTTTGGTTCGTTGATAATTCCACCGCTATTTTTGCAGACCAAAGCGCTAATTCGATACTTTTTCATTAGCGCTATTTCATCTTCTACCGAAAATGGTCCTATCTGATGAATAAGTTCGATATTACCCACAGAAGAGGCCGGCTTCTCTCCAGGCTTGACTACAGGTTTGACTACAGGTTTGACTACAGGTTTGACTACAGGAGCTATTGCAGTGCGAAATAACCATGTTTGATTAGGTGGCTTACGGTCACCGAGCATTTTCAGTGATTTATCTCCAGTAGCCCAGAAAACTGCGGAAAGCGACGTCGTTTTGTTTAATATTTCATCAAAGGATGGAAGCTCTTCTACCTTAAGGTTCCAAGGAGGGCAGGATAGAATAGACATATCCCAGGCAGGGCGACTGTATTGTAAGTAGTCTATGCCGGTATATTCTGCGGCCAATGCTGCATTGATACTGATATCAGCGGCATAGGGATGCGTACAATCTACTATCAACCTGATGTGGTTAGTATTGATATACGTGATGAGCCCACTGAGACTAGGAATATTAATTGTTTTATCATATGGCTTTGCAGAGGTGCTGGATTCATTTGGGTGAAATTGAGAAAAACCACCGATTAGCACTGGGTAATTTGCGACAGGCTTTCGCACAATTCCCTTAATACTATAGATAAATGGGACCTTGTGATCAGTCAGCTGCTGGGCAAGTTTTTTTGCTTCGCTAATGCCGCCGAGTAGTAATGCCTTGTTCATTAGGCGTCTCGCATTATCTGTTTGGCATTTTCTAATGAGGAACTTGCCACCCCCACAACGAATGACTGCCTGTCGATTGCAATGACATCAATCTGAATGGGTTCAGGGATATACTTGCGTGCAACAGCGACACCCAGCTGACACAGCGCGTTCGCAAACTTAGAACGTTTTTCGCCCACGATAGATAACGTTTCGATACTCGTGTTAGCCTGTCGCACCTTGTCTACGTCAGCATCTGATATATGGTGACTTTTGGCTAAATCTGCCAAAAACTCAAAATCAACAGAAGACGTCTTGCTGTGCAAATCAAGATGACCTTGTGCAAATTTACTCAGCTTGCCAAAGCCACCCACAATGCTCAGACGCTTTAAGGGCGTAGTTAGTTGACCCGCGGTAGGACCTGTTGCTTGTGCGGTGATTTTTCTAACATGTTTTAACACCGCACCAATAAAGTCACCCATTTCTATCAATGAGCTGTCGTCTACAGGGGAATTGTCAGATGAAAAAATGCGCTCAGCGGCTTCTTCGCTTTTATTTCCTGTACAAGCAAATAGATGCGACTCGCCATTACAAAGTGCCACGTCAATACCTTGATGGATAGAGGCTATATACGCAGAACATGAAAATGGCCTAACGATACCCGTAGTACCCAAAATAGATAATCCACCCAGAATACCCAATCTGCCATTCATTGTTTTGGTGGCAATCTGTTTTCCGTTTTTAACGCCTACGTGAACGTCAAATCCACCGGAATATTCATGTTGCGATGCGAGCTTCTCCAAATGAGACGCTATCATTTTTCTTGGCACGGGGTTGATTGCCGGTTCGCCAACAGCAATTGATAATCCAGCTTTTGTTACCGTACCAACACCATCAGCTGCAAAGAAACACACACCAGGCTCAGGTTTGAGTTCAACCGAAGAAAAGACGGTGGCCCCATGGGTTACATCAGGGTCATCTCCTGCATCTTTAATGGTTGATGCTGTTGCGCGTTTCGATGATTGGGTTGATGTTTGGATTGTCGCGCTAGAGGTGTCATCATCCAGCAAACAATAGTCGATAGCGAATTCAACATGCTGACCTTTGGGCAGCGTGATGGAATAGCACGTTAACGCGTCACCCGTTAATAGCAGTGAGGCAGCAGCGCATGAAGTTGCGGTAGCACAAGCTCCCGTGGTGTAACCACTTCGCAGTGCAACGGGTTTCTCTGGCGTTTCATCTCTCATCAAATAACCGTTACCCAGCTATCCAAAATACGCCAAGCGCGATTGTCGCAATTGAGATGATCGCACGAAAACCATCGACGAATTGGATATGTATTTTACCCAACCCTTTCTGTGCTTGAGATAGAAGAAATCCAAAAATTGCCATGCTTGTTAACACACCAACTGAAAATATAAGCAAGTAGGCAAGCGTTGAAAATGCGCTAGCTTGGTTAATGGAAGGAAGTAAAGCTAACGCAGGAGCGCTGCCTGCGGCTCCGTGAGCAACCCCAACCAATAACGGTCTATGGTCATGATGCGGTGGATTCTCCTTTGTTACATAATGGGCATGATGGATGTCACCATGACTATGAATGTTTATATGTAAACGTTCTTTGTGCAGAGTGTGTAGCGAAAAAACGCCAAGGCCAATTAGCATAATGCCCACAAAAAGCTCAGCCCATTTTGAAATCACATCGGGGAACGCCAGGCCAAAAATAATGGCCACAACACCCATGGTTAATAATACACTACCGTGACCTAACGCCCACAATGATGCGTAACGGGTAATCGTAGCGGAGCGCTTATCTTTATTTGTAAGACTGGATACCGCCATAATATGATCAGCATCAAACGCATGTAATAGCCCTAAACCTAAACCGGTGGCCAGTAAGGGGTATGAAAAAATTTCAAACATACCTAGTTTTCACTCCGTGCAGAGAACAGTTCTGCGATAGCCGCAACGTTTGAAGAAAAATATAAGTGCAAATAGGATGCGGTGAGATTTTTATATCGATATATGGGTTCACCTGGAGATGGGTGGGTAATTCTTTTGCCGAAGGAAATTGGTTCCAATTCACAATCGCTCGCGGTGCGATGATGGGCATGACCGCGAACGTCTCCCTCTGGTAGCGGTGCAGTTTGCATTCCATGACATCCACCCCGGTTTCTCATGAAACCGTTGCCAGGAAATAGATTTGCCATAGGTGTTACTACCCCGGACATATCAGTAAACGTTTTTTGTAAATACAACATGCCACCACATTCCGCAAGCATTGGAATGCCGTTATCTTGTAGGGTTTTCAAAGCACTTATGATGCTGTGGTTAAATGATAACTGCTTAAGGTACAGTTCAGGATAACCACCAGGAAACCATAACGCATCGGCAGCAGGAATTGATTGATCATGGATAGGCGAAAAGTAAGTAACGTCAGCTCCCATTTCTGTCAGGGTGTCGATGTTGGCCTGATAGATAAAGCTGAAGGCTTCATCTTTGGCTATGGCAATAGTTTTTCCTTTTAACAGCGCCGGTTTTTTCTGCAGATTGCCTGGCGCAAATGTTACGACGGGTGGTAGTTTTACTAAATTGGTGTCTTTAAGGCTATCAGCCAGGGTGTTCAATCGGACTTCAATATCATCTACTTCTTTAGGATTTACCAATCCAAGGTGACGCTCAGGTATTGCTGCATCCGGTTGTTTTGGTACACAACCGAGCATATTGATGCCGTCAGGTATGCTACCTTCAATCAGGTCTTTATGGCGGACACTGGCGACACCATTAGCGATGACACCATGGATATGTAGTTCTGGCCGGTAATTGACTAGGCCATAGGCTATCGCACCAAATGTTTGCGCCATTTTCCCCGAGTTTATTAGTATAGCAACGGGCAAATTAAAAATTTCTGCATGATCAGCGCCACTAGGTTTGCCATCAAACAAGCCCATGACGCCCTCTACCAGAATGAGGTCGGAAATTTTTGCAGCCTCAAACAATAGCTGTTTGCAAGCTTCTTCCCCGGCCATCCATATATCCAATTGAATCGCTGGCCGGCCACTTGCTTGTTCTAACACTAATGGATCTAAATAATCTGGACCTATTTTAAATACAGTGACGCGTAAGCCTTGGTTACGGTGATAGCGGGCGAGTGCCGCGGTAAATGTTGTTTTTCCCTCGCCGGAGGCGGGTGCTCCGATAAAAAGAGCGGGGCAGGAATATTCCATGGTTACCACTCGATTCCAGGTTGCGCTTTTACCCCTTGACGGAAAGCATGCCTTTCGTCTTGAATAACACTGATAGTGTCTGCTATCTCTTGCAGTTCGATGGCCATGGTTCGCCCAGTAATGAATACGTTCTGGTGTTTAGGGCGTTTTTTTAACGCCTCTACGACAGGYGCAACGTCAAGATAACCATATTTRAACATGTAGCTAAGCTCATCAAGAATTAGAATGTTTAGCTCTGGRTTGGCAAGCATWGCTTCGGCTTTGAGCCAGGCTTTTTGTGCMGCCTCAATATCCTTTTGCTTATCTTGAGTTTCCCAAGTGAAACCGTGCCCCATTACGTTAAAGTCAATTGAGGGGTGGTCTTTAAAGAATAAATATTCACCGGTTGCCGTTCGGCCTTTACTAAACTGGATGACGCCTGCTTTTTGCCCGTGGCCAAGAGCCCTAGCCATAGTGCCAAACGCCGAGCTGGATTTTCCTTTGCCGTTACCTTTCATCAATATCAGGACGCCACGCTCTTCGGTTGCTTTGGCAATTTTGGCATCTAACACCTTCTTGCGAGCTTTCATTTTTTGTTGGTGCTTGTGTTGTTGGAGATCGTCTTGATCGCTTGTCATCATTTTCTCGTATGCCGTTAGGCTTTAAATTGGTACAAAGATAGTGGCGGCCTAATAAAACAGGCTAACCAATCGCGCGTCAACACCGCTCTAAATGAACATAGTCAGCGCCCAAAATGGCAGCAATCTGTTCTGATCTACCTAGCCTTAGCACTGTGCTCTCTGTGTCTACTACTGTTAACTGGCCACTTAGCTTAATATCTTCAATACGATCATTCGTTCTGCCATCAGTGAATAGGTAAAGCGACCGTTCTAAATGCTGCTGGTGTAGATTCCAGCGCCTGAATAATGATTCGGTATATTTCAACGCTTTTCTTAAAGGTGTACCACCACCCGCTGTTATCTGGTTTTCAATGGGTAGAAATGTTTTTGGTGGCCGCTTTGGAGGCTGAACTAAACTGACGTTATTGTTGCCAAACTGAATGATGCAAAGCTTCTCTCGGTTAAGATAGGCCTGTTTTGCAATAGTTCGGATCACACCCTTAACGTTTTCTAACGCGCCGCCACTTACTGCAGAAGACGATGTGTCAACTAGAAGGATGTGGAGGTGTGTTTTACCAGGCCTTCGATGTTTATACTGCAATTTGGAGAAACGTTTTTGCGCCGTTTGTTTGCAATTATTGTTCAGCGTTATCTGATTCGGTTCTGTGTTCAGCGCTCTCGCATTTTCTACTATAGTTTTTAACCAGTCGACTTGTGATGTTACAACCCCTTTTGCGCCATGTTGGCGAGATAAACTAACACCTCGGTGATGTGCTAGTTTTGAGGTTCTCGACTGTTTTTTTTTAATGCTGAAATGCTTGGATGTTTGGTCGATGTCTTAAAGGACACCTCAGCTGACGATTCTATTGACTGAGGCGCTAATTCACCCCATTGACCCTGTTTTTCCGTCGATTGGTTTTCAGCAGCTGAGTTGTTGTTTGGGGACTGATTTGGTTCTGTGTCGGCTGTACTGCTTGTGGACGGTGATGGAGCTGAAGATGGAGCTGAAGATGGTGGAGCGGTATGTTGTCGCCGATGGCAAAGCACAAAGTTTTTCACCGTATCTATATGATGCTCTGTTACTTCGCTATCACCAGAAAATGACGCATACGCGATGGCTGCACGGGTTAGGGTGATGTCTGCCCGTATACCTTCTACCTGAGCGTCATGGCAAAGCGTTGCAATATTAATCGTGCTTGTTTCAGATAGCCGAACACTTGAAAGCGTACTTTTTGCACGTGCTATCTTATCGCTTAACGTTTGTTGCTGTGTTTGATGGTTACTACAAAATAATGCGGGATCATTATCGAAAGTTATGCGTTGAGTTGTTATCTGAATACGTTCTTCAATGCTGGCAGGGCCACTGAGTTCGACCATCAATCCAAATCGATCTAAAATCTGTGGTCGCAACTCACCTTCGTCGGGATTCATGGTGCCTACAAGAATGAATATTGCGTCATGTTGATGTGATAGTCCGTCACGTTCAACGTAGTTTGTGCCGCTAGCAGATACATCCAATAAAATGTCAATTAAGTGATCCGGCAGTAAGTTAACTTCATCAACATAGAGCATGCCCTGATTGGCTTTATGCAATAAACCGGGGGAGAATTTAACCTCACCCTTATCAAGGATCTTTTGCGCGTCTATTGTGCCTATTACCCTGTCCTCTGACGCTCCAAGGGGCAAGTTTACAAAGTGATGGTTGCTTTGCAGAAGATCTGCCAGGCTGCGAGCGGCCGTTGACTTGCCGCATCCACGGGGACCACAGATAAGCAATCCACCAAGATGTTGATCAATGGCAGAAAGCACAAGAGCTGTTTTTAGCGACTCTTGACCAATGATAGCTGTAAAGGGAAATGTGGATTGCATGCCGAGTGACTCAAAAACGTGCTGGCAGAAGGGTATCGAGATTTGGTGAGCAGTAGGGTGTTTAGAACCTTTACCAATCACTCCATATCATCTTCAGAACGACACCAAATAGAAGCGGTAAATTACCTTAATAACCCCACTGAGTCAATGTAGGTATTTTGACCATAGATTGTCGGTTTACCTAAAAAATATCTCCTGTTGATGCAAGTAAACTGTTGGTTTTTAAGGTATAACCTATACTGTTTATGGTTTAGCTATCCTGCTTAGGACTTTACTAGC
>NVVG01000150.1 GCA_002402125.1 Moraxellaceae bacterium | reverse complement strand
GCAGTATCAACCAGATCTTTTAACGAATCCATGCTAGAAAACTGAAAGAACTGATCAAAACAAATATCAAACGCAGATTTTTCATCTTCGCTTTTTGCCAGTGTTTGTCCCAGGGCCAGTTTTAGTGAAGAACGTTGTTGATAACCTACCAATTGTAGCGCCCGTATTGCATCAAGCGTCTCCGCAGTTGAAATTCGAATATCTGCAGCGCGTAATGCATGGATGAACTCTACAAAGGTGGTATTCATCATCTCACAGCTTAACGCGCAGAGCGGCTTTTGTTGAGCAACGACGTTAGTTCCGGTTTGACGGTAGCAATATCCTCTTCATGTTTTAATAATAAATTGAGGGTACTTTTAACCAAGTCAGGTTCCAGCGCACTAGCATGCAGAAGCACCAACGCTCTAGCCCAATCAATGGTTTCACTAATGGACGGATGTTTTTTAAGATCCATCTCCCTCAGCGAATGAACAAAATGCACCAGCTGTTTTTGCAAATTACTCGACGCTTCCGGAACCCGTGATTGAATGATTTTTTGTTCCAGTTTGATATCAGGAAACGGAATGTAAAGATGTAGGCAACGACGCTTTAACGCATCACTTAATTCGCGGGTATTATTGCTGGTCAGAAATACGATCGGATGGGAAACCGCCTTAATGGTGCCAATTTCTGGTACGGAGATTTGATAGTCAGATAACATCTCTAACAAGAAAGACTCAAACTCATGATCAGACTTGTCAATTTCATCAATTAATAACACCGACCCGTGTTCAGCCTTTAACGCCTGTAACAGAGGGCGTGGCTCCAAGAATTCTTCGGAATAAAATATGTCACCAAATTCATGCAGTCGAGTAACTGATTCAGACAAGCCGTGGGCACCTTTTAATAGATCCCCCAGCTTATCTTTTAATACTTGGGTGTAGAGTAATTGCTTGCCGTATTTCCATTCATAAAGTGCCTTGGCCTCATCAAGCCCTTCATAACATTGTAAACGTATCAGCGACAGTTCTAGCAGGGACGCTGTGGCTTTTGCTAATTCCGTTTTCCCCACACCGGGAGGGCCTTCAACCAAGATAGGTTTGTTGAGCTGGGTGGCAAGATAAATAGCCATTGCGATAGACTCATCACAGATATAACCCAGTGAAGCAAAGCCAGATTGAATGGTTTCAGGGGTAAGGTTATCAATGGCAGAAGGCAAATCATTAGCGGACATAACTTTGTTTCGTTTCGTTTGGTTTCGTATGGTTGGAAGGAGAGCAACTTATTCAATGGGCAGACGTTTGGATCTGGCGATAAGTACTGCATTGATCGATTACACTATTGATCTATTACACTATTGATATATTACACCATTACACTACCACATAGCCTAACGAGAAAAAAACCACCATTTATCTAATGGCGTATTTGCCCCTCCTCAAGGCGATAACCACTGTTGATAGCTAATAGTGGTTATCGCCTCTTATCAAATAAATATCCTTATCTATTTATTCACCTTTCTGCGCAAAATAATCAGTGTCATAACTCAGTTCAACCCGGCGATTAGCCTTATAGTTGGTAGTCACATCGGTAGGGGCGGTGCTGCTCCAAGAGAAAACCTCAATTTGGTCTTTTTGCGCGCCTGCTTCTTCTAATAGCGCCGCTACATGTTTGGCACGTTTTTCAGAAAGCCATTGGTTATAATTAACATCCCCCTGCGCATCGGCATGCCCATGAATGACCAAGGTTTGCATTGGGTGGCTCGCCAGGAATTTACCATGATTGCTGATGATGTCTTTCTCATCATCGGTTAATTCAGCTTGATCAAAACCAAAGCGGAACACCTGTTTTGCCGGGCGGGCACTGTTGGTTGATTCGGCGCTTGATTCGGTGAGGGTACTAACCATGCCCAGGTTGGTGGCGTACATATCGGTACTATTCATATTGGTACTAGGTATATCGGTACTATNCNTNTSRMTRCTATCYTGAATRCTMYCKWGAATACTCCCGAGAATACTGTCGTCAATATCGCTATCGGTGCTGCTGTCAGTTAATGCGACAAACTCCTCTTCGGTCAGGCTYTCWGTTATGTTWTCTACCGGYTGYTCTKTGACTTCTTCTATATAACCACCCAGTGACTCAGCTTCAGGAGTTGATGTTGATGCAGTGGAAGGTGTTGTAGGGAGTTCTACAGATTGTAACGTTGAATGGTAGGTGGTTTTTATATCCTCAGAATACGCATCACTTTGCTCGGTTGCAGCCAGCTGAGACTGACTGCCAGTGCTAGAGCATCCAGTGGTCATAAAAAAAGGAGTAAGCGTGAGGGTGAGTACTGATAAAGGGTGTTTGATGTTCATGGGATGATCCTTTTGTTTAATAAGAGAGGTTTTGTTTCGACACTGTTATTAAACAAAACAAATCAGGCACTGAAAGGGAGGTGAAATGGCAATGTGCCGATCAAATATGATGAATTATGGCAAGGCCGAATAAATACTGGCGCCACCRGTAAATACACCCTGGTATAGCTGTCGTAGATCAGTGYCTCTAGTGTTTTCAATACCACAGCGTTAAACTTGCATGATAAGCTTGCAAACCCAACCTATAACCTCGAAACCCTCAGTATTAAGGGCAAACACGTGATCCTATCCAGCGAAATCTTCCAAAAATTCTCACAATGGTTAGCCGAAGCAARACAAAACGACCCTACCTATTACAACGGCATGAGCCTAGCCACGGTCAATGCAGCCGGTCAGCCATCCAATAGAGTCGTGCTGCTCAAATCCGTAGACGAAAGCGGTTTTACCTTCTTTACCAATTACGAAAGCCATAAAGGTGATGATATTAGTCACAATAGCCATGTGGCAGTGACGTTCTGGTGGTCAGATTTTCAGCGCCAAATTCGGATAGAAGGCACAGTAGCGAAGACCTCCAGAGAAGAATCAGCCAATTATTTCGCCCATCGGCCCCTGTTAAGCCAAGTCGCCGCAGTGATATCGGAGCAAAGTCGCCCGATTGAATCATTACAAGCGCTCGAACAAAAGTTTGAACAAGGCAAAAAAACACTGGGTGATAACATAACCTGCCCAGAATATTGGGGTGGTTACCATATAGACGCCCATAAAATGGAATTTTGGCAGGGAAAAGACCACCGATTACATGAGCGCCATGTATACTCGGTACAAAATGATCAGTGGGTGATGGATATATTGCAGCCTTGACCCAACGACTTAGACATAGCAACCGATACAAAGCAATTTACACATATTAGAAGGTAGATAGGAGATAACATGCGCGGAGCAGGTGGAACAGACGGTGGGATAGGTCGCTTTCTCATGGGGCTAGTCATGATGGTAGCGGGCGGTTACATGTTGTTGAACGCCATTCATGTGACCTATGCCTTTGGTTTTTCGTCATCCTTTATGCGAGTGGGTGGATTTAATCTCACAGGCGGTATGGTGTTTGTGCCTTTTATCTTTGGCATAGGTATGGTGTTTTATAACTCCAAAAACGTCATTGGCTGGTGTTTAGCGGGCGCATCCATCGTCATGATGGTCTTCGGGGTTATTTCTAGTGTGAAATTACGCCTCGATAATATGACCTCCTTTGATCTATTAGTTATATTAACCCTCGCTGTTGGTGGGATCGGGTTATTTCTAAGCTCGCTGAAGAGCTTTGACGCGAAGGAATAAGGTAATTTTATCAATAATGGATTACGCAGCACGCCTATTTCCGGTGAGGGGCGTTCAGCTGTAGCGGTGAGTTGCCGCATTTGTCATAAGATTATCCATGTTGCCCCGATGTTTATCTCAAAGCCTTTCTATCTATTTGATACGTATCAATATTTTACTTTTCAATTGTACGTCTATCAGTCATTTGACGTCCTCGCGGTATAACCCAGTTATTCCGTTGAGTAATAACCACGCGTTTTTTGTGAAATACACATCTTAGTGATTGTTTTTTTACAGGGTAAACTTTTCACATAGCCAAAATAAACCAAATTTATTTAAGAAAACCCTAAAGGATTTCGATGGGGCGTCGATAAAGTTTATGTTAGGCACATTTGGCTTTGTAAGTTATGAATCGAATGCGGCTATTGGAGGTGGACTGATATTCTCGTCGTTAGATGGGATTTGGTCTTTATCATGTTTTAGGAGGCTTTTCCTGTGAAAAATTCAGCAATTAAATTAAGTGGTGTTACTTTAGGTTTAATGATGGCGGGTGCCGTTCATGCAGATACGTTTAACGCAACTGCATCAGTATCCAGTACTATTACATTAGTAGAAACTACAGCGCTAGACTTGGGTACCTTGTTTATACCGACTCAAATAGTCGCTTGCGACGGTGCTAACGCCAACTTGTCGTCGTTCTTTACGGTAGAAACTGACGGTTCAGCGGGTTCTGTTACCGCCGGTATCGGTAACTGTAATACAACTGACATGGTTAGCTTGTCGTCAGAAACCCCTGGACTTGTAACTGTAACTGGTGCATCTCCTTTTGGTAGTGTAACGATTGATTCTAACACAGCGAGTACACCTATGGTGCATTCAAGTGGTAATCCGTCACTGCCAAATATTACAGTAACAATAGTAACGTTACCTGCTGATGGTGCTAGCCTTACGCTGGATGCCAATGGTGATGGTGGAATTATTGTTGGTGGTGATTTCGGTCCAGAACTGGGTACGTCGAATGTTACAGCGTTCGCAGATGGTGTTTACACTGGTACTTATGATATCGACGTATCGTACTAAGCGCCTAGATATTGCTGCATAACACGCTTCACTATATAGGCAAGGTCCTCCTCATCCTCCCTTGCCCGTGAAGAGAAGCACAAGTTAGTTGACTTG
This sequence comes from Moraxellaceae bacterium, assembly GCA_002402125.1. Lineage (GTDB taxonomy): Bacteria > Pseudomonadota > Gammaproteobacteria > Pseudomonadales > Ketobacteraceae > 42-54-T18. The sequence goes on along the minus strand of NVVG01000150.1, from coordinate 7,208 downwards.
GATATGTAGAAGTGATTTTGCTGGAATTCGAGCCTTGCGGGTTCGATGTGTAACCCGCTAATCGAATGGCAAAAAAGGCTATTTTGACTGAGTTGTGTCAAAAGCATAATGAGCAACATAGCGTGTAAAGCACCCTATGTTACGAAATGGCCAGACAGCATGAATTACCGTTGTCGAAGTAAGTGATGAGAGAAATAGATTTTGCGACAGGTGATGTCGTAATCCGTTCGACAGGGATGATCTTAAAGGGATAGTTTTTTAATGAGCGGGCTAGTTTGTTGTAAAAAGTTTAGTATTGTTAGCGCCTAGCATTGACCTGTAGGCGAAAGTAAGAACTTTCGCCAGCGCGCTGTTTATACCTTTCAGATTGATATTTCTTATAAATACCTCCTATAAAAACATCCTAATGTATTCATAGCCTATGGGTGCAGTATTGTATTCTCGTGGCTAATTACCTATTAACGACTAAAATTGCATTAAAGACAGCATATTAGCGCAGTAGGATAAGAGGGGTATCTGTGGCAATACCACACAGCATTGGCAAATATACCGTGATCAAGGCGCTGGGCGCTGGAGGTTTTGGTGCCGTGTATTTGGCTGAAGACCCAAAACTTAACGCTAAAGTGGCGATAAAAGTCTTCAGTATCAATGATGTCGAGCTAGCGCAACAAGCAACCTCATCCTCAAGTGATGTAGGCAGGGTCTTGCATGATCGGTTTCTCAGTGAAGCGAAAATACTACGTCAACTATCGATTAACGCCAATATAGTCGATGTTTATGATTTTGGTGAGATGGATGACGGCACCCCGTATTTTGTCATGCCCTATTTGGAGCGTTCACTGGTTGATGAAATAGGCAAAGATGTTTTAACCTCCAAGGCGCTTGAAGATCTTCCTGCCAATGAACACCCGCGAAAATTGCCTGTTCAACGTGTAGTGCAGATTCTTAAACAAGTACTGGCGGGTCTTGCAGAAGTACATGATGCCAAGCTAATACACCGTGACATCAAACCTGCCAACATCTTATTTAATGCCAGAGGTATGGCGCAGTTATGTGATTTTGGCATTGTTAAAAGCCCCGACTCCATCCATAGCCAAAGCGGCGTAGCGATAGGTTCGCGAAATTACATGAGCCCAGAGCAACGAGAAAGTGCCAAACATGTAACCACTCGTTCGGATGTATATAGTGTCGGTGTGTTGGCATACCGCATGGTAACTGGCACATTACCGGTCGGCCCCTGTGATGATCCTATCGTTTATAGTCCTGAAATTGGTGAGCCGCTAAATACCTTGATATTGGATGCACTGAATCAACAACCCAACCAACGCCCTGCCGACGCTGGCGAGTTGTTACGCCGGTTAACCGCGGCCGTAAAACAGCTAGAGGTAAATAAAACGGAATATAATGATACCACCTACACAGCGGTAGGGGAGGCTCCGCAACCAATTCGTGAAGAGTTGAGGCCACTAGAAGAAAAAATACAGCACCTATTGTTAGAGCATGGTGAGATCCCGGAAAACCAGATGACTCCATTAAAGATGATGGCCAGCGGTTTGACCTTAACAGAACCCGAATTATTTTTATTGATGGATGCGGTTGAAAAACGCCTAGCTTCGCAGCTAAGGCCGATACGTCATTTTTTTGGTTTGGTGGATGATGCGCTAATACAGCAAAAAGGAAAACTAAGTGACTTTTCCGTTGAACACTTGTTACAAACTGGAAAACAAGCCGGGATAACGGAAGAAAAATTAAGCTCTCTTATTGCCAAGCGTCAATCTCTTTATATAGAGCAACGCTCTAAATCGATAAAAAAGCCTAGAAAAATAGTACTGTTAGTATTAGGCATACTGCTGGTTATTGGTGGTTGGTGGGTTGCCAATCGTCAACAAACTGTGGTTGAGGATAAAGCTCAGGTTGTTGAAGATACGCTCGATGCTGTTGAGGAGGCTCCAGAAACACCCGAAGTCATAACCCAGCAACTAGAAGAAATCGTCATGCCGGCGACACCCACTTATCCGCAAATAGCGCTGATAGCAATACCGGGGGGATATTTTCAGATGGGGTCAGCGCAAGATGAAACAACGGAAATGCCATTGCACCCAGTAACCATCAAACCTTTTCAATTAGCAATCACCGAAGTTACCTGGAACCAATACCAATTCTGTATTGATGCCGGTGATTGTTCTGCCAATATCCGCGATGAAGGCTGGGGCAGGGGAGATAAACCGGTTATTAACGTCAGTTGGTATGACGTTCAAACCTATATCACCTGGCTCAATAAACAATCCGGCCAACACTATCGCTTGCCCTCTGAGGCCGAATGGGAATATGCCGCTCGCGCAGGCAGTGCGAGTCAATATAGTTGGGGAGATGCGATTGGTCGCAACCAAGCCAATTGCGATGGCTGTGGTAGTCGATGGGATGATCGTCAACCCGCCCCAGTGGCCTCCTTTGCGGCAAATACATTTGGCTTGTTTGATATGCACGGTAATGTCTGGGAATGGGTGCAAGATTGTTGGAATGATAATTATCAAGGCGCCCCTAACGATGGCAGTGCGTGGGAGAGTGGGGTCTGTCATCGTCGGGTATTACGTGGTGGCTCTTGGCATAACGTGGCACGTTATTTACGCTCAAGCCATCGAACCGCCGATGGTCAATCCAATACCTATTTTAACTTTGGTTTTCGTTTAGCTCATGATTTATAAACGATGGAAAGTTTTAACAAAGACAACACACGTGATGCTGCGTCGAGCTTGGGCGGTTACGCTGCTTTTGTTGATAGCAAGCCCCTCTGCGATAGCTAGCCAACAATCACTATCTACGCCAAATGATAATATCCAAGCCGGACACCCGTGGCGCATACTGATTGTCGCACAACATGACAGTTTAGGGCTTGCTCCGGGCAACCCCGCTTATACACGGGTAAATGAAGCCATATTTACGCAACTGCAGCGGTTGGGGTTTGAAGTCTTAAGTTTAGGTGTTGATCCGGACTTGCCTGCTTGTTTAAAGGATGTGTGTGTCGATAAAACAGAACAGGAACTTGTTACGCTAGTAAAGCAGAGCCAAGCGGATATCGATCTTTTGGTATTGTTTAGCGTGCGTTATGTAGAGCGTCCAGGAGCGGCGGTATTACACCGAGAAATTAGTGTGCCAAGCCATATGGTAGACGTAAAAACCGGCCGTAGGGTGGGGCAGTGGGATGATGATGGCACCATCACTCAGCCCATTGCCGATGATTGTATTAACGAATGTTTGCGAAAACGTCTATCGGATTATTCCCGTCAAATAGGCCAGGATACTGGGCTTGCCATTGCACACAAATTAAAAGATTACCAACGCCGGTTTGATTACTATCTTACGTTTGAAAAGTTCGCCCGTGGGGAGTTGTTAGCCATTGAGGGATTTTTAGAACATAGTGAAAAAGACAGTAGATTTCGTGATATCAAAGAGGGTAGTGCAAGCGCAGATCATGATGCCGAGCGGTATCTTCTACATTATGTCGTGAATAAAACTTTGGTCTATGACTCGATGCTACCTGTACATCGCTTTCGGCAATTATTAGAGCAGGCTTTGGATGAAGAAAGTATTGATGCAACGATAGTTGTTGAGGGTTATCAGGTTCGAATTACTCGCGACAGTTTCCCTTACCTATCACGTTATATCGTTGGGCTGCTGATTTTACTAGCGCTAATCAGTTGGCTTGCCAAGCGTTATACACACAGCAAGCACCAGCGATTGTTGCAGCAGCTAAAAGATATTCAACAAGTCTTGGCCACTGCACCTAGCGCTGATTTCTATCGCAATTTGATGGTAGTACACCGATTATTAAAACAAACAGCTTCTATCGCAGTATTGAAAGAGCAGCACCAAGCATTGGTGTTAGCTCGGCAAACTTATACAGAGCAAGCGCTATGGCCCTCTAAGGCGGCCAGGGTGTTAGGTGATCTTAGTGGACTGGACTTGTTGGCAGCTTCGGTGGTTGAGGTAGGGCGTAGCGCGAGTGATGATCAGGGCCAAAACCAACCTGCGATTACTTTAGGTTATCAACGTTTGTCTCAACTCGGTAAACAAAACACAATAACCTGTCATGCCAACGGATTTTCGGTTGCGGACCTAGATAGTTCGAATGGCAGCTGGTTGGATGACGAAACCCTCCTACCAGGCAAAGCCCTAAAGCTGGCGAAAACACAAAGTAGTTTGTATCTCGGTGGTGAAACTAAGCCACCGTCGCAAGGCCTGTGTAAGTTAACGCTGATTAGTCCAGCGTCGAGTATTGGATCGTTAATTGTGACGGTTGATGCCTCTGCGGTAGCGTTGATGGACAAATCCTACGTAAGTCAGAATTGGCCGAATTTAGCCCATGATAAAACACGAACCTGGGTGTTGCTGGGTGACGCCCTTACCTTGGGTATTGATAGTGAGGGCAGTGGCGGTATAGGTAGTGGCGATAGAAGTAGCGGAGGTATAGGAAGTGTTGATATAGGTAGTGTTGATATAGGTTGTGTTCGAGGTAGTACCCCTTTGGCCCAGTTAGGGTATCGAGACCATCGTTTTTGGCTGTCCCCGGCAACAGGCCGAGAGAACAGTTCGCAACTGACGATTAATCAAGTGAAAATCATCGCCGAAGTGCCACTGATTGCGGGTGCCAAAATACAATTAGCGGGTTTAACCTTCTGGCTTGAGCCGTTGGGCGCCGCTCACAACAAAAAATCTCCCTAACCCTGCCATAGCCTTGATCAGATATCCCTATACTGGAGCTGATCATGATATTTACGCTATTTTCCTCAACCTTTACCCGGGCTATTCGAACGCTAAGCCTGGGTTTTTTTGCCTTATCCCTGGCTGCTTGTGCAACCACTGTTCCTTTACCTCAGCCCCCCCCCGTAAGCCATGCCCCATCGCCGGCAGAAGTGGCCGCCCAACAGCAGTTTTTTGACTGCAAACAAGACGCTTTAGCGCTAGACGTTAGCGCCTATGAGCAGCAATCTCCGGCGCAATATAATGCCTCCGCTAAAACCTTGGATCACTGCCTATCAGACATCGATGACTACCGACATGTCGTACCATTGGAGGCGCGCATGCAAGTGCATGCATTAACGGTACTCAATTATCTTAAAGGTGGTGATATCACCAAAGCTCGTGAGCAACTGCGATCCTTTGAACTGTCTTATCCCGACAGTGATTTGTACTTTTCCGATTACACCTCATTTGTCGATAGCCTCCGCGTGATCCTCAGAAAAAACGCTATCAACCGTCGAGTGCTAAACATTAATCCCATGTTAGCGTCTGAGATAGTTCGTCATCGCTACTGGCAAACACATTAGGTTAAGGAGTCGATCATGAATATTAATTCCAAAATAGCAGTGTTTAGACAATCAATCGCACTCGTGTCCATGGTGTTTTTATCCACTGCGCTAATGGTCAGCGAATGTGTATATGCCAATGAGCATGACGGCATGGACTGGCAACCTGGCGCCAGTGAGAAACTCATTCGCATGCCCGCCAAATATATCGACGCCACCATAGAGCGCAACTTCCAACAATCCTCACTGGCTAGCGGTATTCGCGCCCTTGATGCGCAGATTCAATTGGAAGTGGTGCGTATGAAGGAGGCGCATCAAGCGGTAGAGGCGTTGGATGGTGATACCGGTGAACGCTCGGTTGACGCACGTCATCAATTTTTAACGGCAAAATCTAATTACTTAGGCTTGTTACATGAAAAACATCAGTTAGCGGAACGAACCCTAAATAAAAAGGCCAAGTTATATCAACGGGTGCTGGATAAGCTACAACACGAAAAAGAAAAAGCCTCAGACCCAGTCACCATCGACCTGGTTGCAAAACAACAAGCAGCTCGCGCTCGCCTAAATAAAACAGTGGGGCAGGTGGATGAGTTGCTATCCAGTAGAATGTCAGGGAAGACATCCTCAGTTGATGACAATAACAATAAACCCAGTAGCTTTAAGCCCAGTAAATATCAACGCGAATACAGCGAAAACTTAGCTAAAGTACAAAAATTAAAACAAGCCATACAGAAACATGCCGCCAATGAAAACCCCATGCCTGCTGGTATGTCTTTGAACCGAGAACAATACGTGCGTTATTTGCTAACGGGCGTCGATGGCGACTTAGCGCTGCTGGATCAAGAGCGACTAATGCTAGGTTACATGGCAAAGCTGGTAGCGCTGGATGCCCAAGCCTTAGAGCATGAAATTACCTATAACGCACCGGACCAAGAGGCGAAGAAGATCAAACAGCAGATACGTCTAGCAAACACTGCCGATTTGTTTATGGGTCTTTAACAATTACTGAATAACCCCGATTAAGGAGGGTGGCATTATGCTGAATCTACATAAAAAATTAATTGTGAGTGTTGTCGTTAGCCTAAGCATGAGCGCAATTGCACAAGCAGAAAATCGCACCTTATTTAACTTAGAGCGAGAGCGATCAACCTTGCTGAATAGCTTCACCAGTGATCGGCTAACGCCAGCTGAACGCGAGCAACAAATCAACATGAGTCAACGTCACCTGATGGACATGGAGCGTATGGTGATTCGAGATGATCGGTTGTTAGGTTTAAACGACCCCGTGGTACAAAGAGCCTTTGATAATTACGACACAACCTTCTTAGTGCATGCCAGCGTTGAAGCCAATCAACACATAGTCGATTTCTGGTTGCAACAGCTAAAGCTGGATAGCAAACGCATACTCAGCAGCAAAAAAGGCCGACGCTAATGCAAGCGCAATCTTTTATGGCCTACGTAAACCTGCGCAAACAACCCAGTTTGCCACTGACTATCGTTGGTGTGGTGGTGATTTTACTGGCAATTGCAAGTTATCTCACCGACCAACGCTTAAGTGGAATCTTTGACTGGCTGCAACAAGTATTTGGCTGGGGCTATGCGCTGATATATGGCGTTTTGTTAGCGATAGCATTAGTTGCATGGAGCCGCTTAGCCGATGGCCATGAGACCAAATACTGGTTAGAGGTAGGTCAGCAAGCCGCAGGTGGCATAGCGACCTTATCATTAACCTTTACCTTGCTTGGTATCAGCTTAGGTATTGGTTCATTAGCAGATAAAACCATTGACCCACAATCAATACAAATGATTATTCAGGACTTAACCAAGCATTTTTCCACCGCATTTATGACAACGGTGGTGGGGTTACCTACCGCAAATATACTACGCGCAGCGATATCATTA
>NVVG01000149.1 GCA_002402125.1 Moraxellaceae bacterium | reverse complement strand
TCTCAGGCTAGCGGTAAGTGACGAATCCCAGCCTCCATTGGATATGGCACTGTCTATTATCTCAGTAGACTCTGCATACGCTAAATCTGCTTCTTGTATCGACTCGGGGTTAGTCTCTGCAACAACAGCCGATACAGGTTGGTTAAATGCAAGTTGTTGGATTTCTTCTCGAATAATATATCGAATTGTCTCCTCCAGATCCGAAGCATCCAATCTAACAACAGCTCCAGTGTCTGTATTGACCGATTCGTATGTTTTCTCGCTATTCTCAACCAATAGATCTTTTATAGTATTTATCGTGCTAATCACTTCGCTTTGTAAATATGCCTGCTGTTCTAATTCATGGGACGAATCTTCTTGTGAGTTGGAGGCCCCAACCAACCATTGTGATCCAATAATGATAAGTGTTGATAATAGTATTAGATAACTTTGCTTCATGATTTTTGACCTGCTTCATTCTTGAATATGTTTCGATGTAGACAATGTACTTTAATCTGTATTGTTTGCGTATCCCCCAAATGGGGCACTAATGAATAATTTTCAATTTCTCACAAAAAATAAATTTGTTCTATGCTGTAATTTAATTTTTATTCGGATTTGATTTGGTTTATTTTGTTCAGATAGCATACAAAATATTTGATCCGTAAGTGGAATGAAACCCATTAAGTGACTTTTTATAACCTATATCGATATAATCAAGGTAGGAAATTTAATTCTGTATCGTTACATCTACCTCTAATTATTCGAATCAGTCATTATATATTTTTAGGAATATACGAACTAAATAGCCAGCAGGATGAGTCGTTAAAAATTCGAAGGAGAAAGGAATGTGACACCTGTCACAACAGATAGAATCACTTTTCTGTAGACAGAATCAATAGATATCCCCTGCTGATTTGGCAACAAATAGCGATTTGTAGCGGCTTAATGATGACGTCTATAAATAAAAAATACTTGCCTGTAGTCGCATGAAATGTCATAAGTGCATTTAAAGCATTGAATTATGCATTGAACCAATTTATAGTTGTATTGTATTGTATTGTGTTGCTGGACGCTCGATGATGAGCGTTACTAGTTTTTTAATTATCATGCTTATGAAATTCAAGCAACTTAAGTGATCTTATGGAAGAGGTTGAACCTATGTTTTCATTGTTTAGAAAATCGAAAAATCTTAGGTTAGCAGGGAGCAAAATTATTTTTGAGGCTTTAATTTGGTCAAATTCAGCGGCCTCAAGTATCATCCAAGGTAAGAAGCTAGAATTTATAGCAACTGACACTGCTATTGATGGTGACGATCCTTTAATCAACCCTATTTCATCGCTATGTTAAATGAATATACTGGGCAAGAGCATCCAAGCTCTGGCTTCGAAGAAGACGCTACTTTTTCAGTTGAATCAAGTCCGACAGAAGAGATTAGTAAGGAGGATCCTTCATATTCCCTTTCGACAACTCAGGTGAGAGTGTTGTATTGGACAGCCCAAGGATTAAGCAACAAGCAGATTGGTATAGAAATGGAAATTTCCCCAGAAACCGTGCATACACATTTTAAAAATATTTTTATTAAGACTAGTTCTGGGTCCCGTGCACAAGCTGTTGCGAAAACTACGCGGTATTTTAATTTGGATAGAGTTTATTTCGAGGCTTAAAAACCTCGCAGATATTTCGGATATTGATGTCATAACCATGCACGATAAATGTACTTGTAGACTAAAATCAGGTAGGTTGTCTCAGTTTATTTACCCAGATCAAGTAGTCTTTGACACATATTGTTGATAAAGATGTTTTCTAGATCAACATTAAGTTCTTTCCTGATCGTTCGTAGTAACGCGAGATAGCACTTCGGTAAAGCGCTTTTCCCTTCCTCAAAGCGCTTAATACACCATTGGTATCCACAATATCCATAGCGTGAATATAATCGCTAAAATACCCCCCCCCTTAAGCATTACTTAATATTCCACTGATAATATTTCATCAAAGCATATCGGTTAAACCTAGGGTTCCCACATTTCTTCAAATAGAGGGCTTATTGATGAAAGAAAAGTTAAAAGTTGCAGCTAACGCTTTGATATTTCAGTGTTTATTGTGGGCAGTCAGTGGCAATAGTTATGCTAGTGACTTAATCGATTTTGAGCAATATAAAGGGAAATACGTGCTATATCTTGATTTTTGGGCGTCCTGGTGTATCCCTTGTCGAGAATCTTTTCCATGGATTAACAAAATTAACAGCGATTATGGAGACGCGGGGTTAAAAGTTATAGCCATTAATTTGGACTCAAATAGAGAAGATGCGGACAATTTTCTCAAACATCAGCCAGCAAATTTTGAAATGGTGTTTGATCCAGAAGGCAAGCTTGCTCAAGCTTTTGATATACAAGGAATGCCAAGCTCCGTGTTAATCGGACGTAACGGAAAAGTATACAGCCAGCATATAGGGTTTAACGCAGGCAGAACCGTACTGTATGAAAATACAATTCGAAAGCTATTGGGCGAGGAGTAGAGCACATGAAATACTTTCGTCATGTTATTGCTGTGTCAGTAATATCCTTACAATCTTGCAGTCATCTGGGTGTAAAACCTTGGGAAAGAGATGTATTAGCAAAACCAGAAATGGCACTTGCTGAAAATGCTATCGATTCCGCCTACGACGACCATATATATTTTAGTAAAGAGGCATCCAGTGGCGGCCAATCATATTCTGGCGGAGGCTGCGGATGCAACTAAAAAAAACTTACAAGGTATACGATGTAATTGCATTAGCAAGCTGTACTCTATTAGGAATAGTCGACTCTAATGCATCTGAACGCAATACAGAAACTGACTGGAAGGTAGATACTGCACTTCTTTATTACAGTGAAGAGGGAAGAGTTAATACCGTTGAACCCATCATAAAATTGACAAAAAAAATTGGTAATGAAAAAATATTTTCTGCGAAATTATCTTTTGATACGCTGTCAGGTTCTTCACATAATGGAGCGGCTATTAGTTCAGTCCCACAAACCTTTACGGGTCCATCTGGTATAGAAGAATATGAAGTAAAAGCTGGGGAGGTTCCACTTGATCCTAACTTTAGGGATCAAAGAACATCCTTAAGTCTGCAGATGTCAGATTCGATTAACAGACTGACTACCATGAATTATGGACTTGCAATTTCAAAGGAGACCGATTACCAATCTTTTGGGATTAATGGTGGTTTATCAAGAGACTTCAATCAAAGAAATACGACTCTTTCAATGGGGCTTTCTTTGACGAAAGACACAATATCCCCTCGTGACGGTATACCACAGCCGTTTACATTAATGTCTGATCTATCAAGTGATGACGAAGAAAGCGATGATAATCAAAATGATAACAAAGGAGGGGACGAAGAGAAAAACGTCGTAGATGCTTTGTTTGGCATCACACAAGTGATAAATAGAAACACGATTATGCAATTTAATTACGGCATAGGAATATCAACCGGATACCACAATGATCCCTACAAGATAGTATCGTTGATAGATGCAAATACGAATCTACCACAAGATTATATCTTCGAAAGTCGACCAGATTCACGTACCAAACATAGTTTCTTTTGGCGTACAAAGTATCATTTACAAACAGACATGATAGATGCATCTTGGCGCTATATGACTGATGATTGGGGTGTAAATTCCCACACGTTTGACTTTCGCTACCGTTGGAATATGTCCAAGTCTAGTTATTTGGAACCGCATTTCCGCTATTACACACAAACAGAGTCMAATTTCTATAGGAAATTCATCAAYAATATTGAAAAGATTCCTAATGATGTRTCAGCGGATTATCGATTAGGAGGRTTGGATACGTCTACCCTGGGTGCCAAATGGGGTTATAAATTTGATGACAATCATGAGMTAAGCCTTAGATTTGAAATATATAAACAAAGCGGAGATAGCAAAGCAGCAGATCTCTCTTCGCTAATATCACAGATCGGGTATACCTTTTATTTTTGATATTTCATAAAAGAGAAAAACATGACATTTAATCAATTGCATAAATCAACCATAACAAAAAACTATAATCTCATTAAAAGTAAAACTGGTTGGAAATTCGTTTTTAACGCGATGGCAAGCCCCTGTGAGATCATTTTAACAAATTGCAGTAGAAAAGATGCAGAGAGACTTTCAAAAATCGCGGTTAATGAAACAAAAAGGATTGAAATGAAATTCAGTCGATATCGCGATGATAATATTGTATACGAAGTCAACAATAGCAATGGCAGAACAGTTAGTATTGACGAAGAGATTTCGCGTCTATTGGTCTTTGCGGATCAATGCCATAAGGCTAGCAATGGATTATTTGATATCACGTCAGGGATTTTACGGAAGGTCTGGTTATTTGACGGTAGTTCTGAAATCCCAAAAAACGAAGATGTTACAGAAATTCTATGCAAAGTAGGATGGGAGAAAGTCCATTGGGATTCTAAAAGCATTACTCTAGCGCCAGGAATGGAGCTAGATTTCGGCGGTATTGGTAAGGAATACGCCGTAGATCGCGTCTTGCTAATGTTAACCGAAAACCATAATGGTCCTATCCTGGTCAATTTTGGTGGTGACATTGCAACAAATGGTACACTATTTCCTAACCAGAATTGGAATGTCGGTATTGAAGCCGTGGGCAATAAAAAAGTAACTAACTTACTCAATGTAAAAGGCGGGGCAATTGCTACCAGTGGCGATGCGCGTCGTTTTTTATTAAGGGATGGTATTCGCTATTCACATATACTAAACCCTAAAAATGGCTGGCCAGTCAAGGATGCACCACATTCAATAACCGTCGCTGCCCCCGGTTGCCTACAAGCAGGCATGTTATCCACGATAGCCCTATTGCAGGGAGCTCATGCGGAAAGGTTTTTAGACGACAATAGCATTACTTATTGTAGCCAAAGATAGATTCTCATGGTGTGCAAGATGAGCTACAAAGCATCACAAAGCCAACCATAAACCAATTAGGGTGCTATAATTAGTTTATAGTTGAAATTTTTGAGAGGGTGTTTAGTTCAAGTTATGCAGATACTTCTTGTAGAAGATGATCCCGTCATTTTGGCAGGACTACAAACCACGCTCACCAACGAAAATTTTGTCGTTAACACAGTGTCATCAGGAGAAGATGCTATATTTCAAGCAAAAATATCACCTCCAGATATTGTTGTTTTAGATATTGGTCTGCCAGATATAAACGGCCTTGATGTTTTACAAGCAATTCGTTTAAATTCCCCTGATCTTCCCGTACTGCTTCTCACCGCTAGAGATGATATCAGCGACAAAGTTAAAGGGCTCAATGCGGGAGCTGACGACTATATTACGAAGCCCTTTGAAATAGAAGAACTAATAGCTCGATTGCGGGTTATTGAACGGCGTCTAGGTACTGCTACTAATAGCTGCATAACAGTCGGCAACGTTAGTCTTGATACAGATACTTATGTTGTCAAGATTGACGGAGAGCCTTTAGATGTTCCTCGAAGAGAATACATGCTATTGAAAGCACTAATGGAGAGGGAGGGGAGTGTACTATCAAAAGATCAGTTAGAGAAAAAGTTATATGCCTGGGGAGAAGAAACTAGCAGCAATGCAATAGAAGTACATATACACAATCTAAGAAAAAAGCTCTATAAAGATTTTATTACTACAATACGAGGCATTGGCTACACAATAAAAAAATCATGACTTCAATACGCCGCTTTATGGTTATCGTTCTATTAGCCGCTATTACGCTACTAAATTTTCTTGCAGCTTTGCACGGATACCGCGCAAGCATGACAAAATCTCAAGACTTATTCGATCGTACGTTATTCAATTATGCCCAACTACTAATTAGCTCAGGTATCGAGGGTTCAGTTAGCTCTGAAACCCCTGATGATGGCAATATTACCTTTCAATTATGGAGCAATGATAACAAATTACTTCAACGCTCAAGCTCCATGCCTAGCGAAAAATTTGTCCCGCTAAATGAAGGGTATTCCTACGCAAATTTTAATGGCTATCGTTGGCGAACTTTTGCACAAAGGCACCCGTCCAAACCTTATTGGGTTATAGTCTCCGAGCGTAATGACATACGTTACGCGTTGGCCGAAGAGGTTGTTTTAGCTTCCCTAATTCCTATCATTGCAGAGCTTCCGATTATTGCTTTGTTTATATGGCTTATTATAGGCTGGGGACTTAAACCAGTTAGTAGATTGGCCGCTGAACTAGGGAACAAAGGCTCCGATGACCTTACTCCATTATCAGTAACGAACACACCTAAGGAACTTACAGAAGTAACAGAGTCATCTAATCAACTCCTTAATAGACTAAATGACTCTTTTGAACGAGAAAAGCGTTTTTCTGCTGATGCAGCACACGAACTCAGGACTCCGATTAGTGCCCTAAAGATCCATTTATACAATCTTCAAAATATTCCACAAGAAGAAAGTAACAGCTTACACCTGCTGAATATTAGCGTGGATCGAATGTCACATGTAATAGAACAAATGCTCGCGCTTTATCGTACAGATTCAAGCAGGTATGGGAATGATTTTAAAAGTTTTGATTTACACAAACTGGTTCAACAAATAGTTGCCGACCAATATCATTTATTTGAAAGAAAAAACCAATCTATTGAGTTRGATGGGYATTCTTGCATTATCATTGCTGACCAATTTGCCCTAGAGGTACTAGTAAAAAAYCTTYTGGATAACGCCAACAAGTACACTCCYGARAATGGATCAATCAACGTTAATATWGTTTCTAGTGGCATGAATGTTGAWATAATAGTAGAGGATTCGGGAGTTGGAATTCCTCCCAACCTTTACGGAAGGGTGTTTGAACGATTTTATCGTATACAAGCCGACCAGGCCGCTCCGATAAATATAGGGTGTGGCTTAGGTTTTTCAATTGTTCAGCACATTGTTAAACTTCACAAGGGCAGTATAACATTAGGGTCTTCTTGCAATTCAAGCGGATTAAAAGTAACGGTAACAATTCCAACTAATCAAGGGCTATATAATGAAGCTTAAACTCACATTACTTTCTATTTTTTTAACCTGTAGCATTAATCCTGTCCATGCGGAAACGCCAGTTTTCGAACTAATCATAAAGGATCATTTGTTTTTTCCGTCTGAGTTAACTATTCCGGCAAATCAAAAAATCAAATTATTTGTGGTAAATAAAGATGACACAGCCGAAGAATTCGAAAGCCATGAGATGAACCGTGAAAAAGTCATCCCCGGGAATAGCAAAGCTATGCTATATATTGGACCGCTAAAACCAGGAAGATACCCTTTTTCCGGTGAATTTCACCCTCGAACGGCAAAAGGCATCGTGATAGCTAAGTAACTCTGGTCACAATTATGAATTCGGCGATAGAACCATGTTACTAAATGCAATTATCGTAATCCTTAAAGAGGTGTTAGAAGCYRCYCTTTTAGTCAGTTTACTATCGTCTGTTTGTAGACCGATGAACATACGCCTTTATTGGCTAGTAGCGGCCATMCCAGCAGGGCTAATCGGCGCAGTGCTATATGCRACMAATTTGTCYRCCATCACTGAATTATTTGAATANMMMNGGGCAGGAAATTACTAGTGTTTKTATTAAGGTATTGATATTTTTTTGTTTTACYTGGTTTATAGTATCCGYAAAACARAAYYYAAATMWCCMAAAATACCCMTTAACWAAAGTCATATTTCAACTAATCCTTCCTGTARTGCTTGCAATAACGCTAGAGGGATCTGAAATATACATCTATTTGAATGGATTCATGCAGAGCAATCAGCAAATTWCWCCGATGCTTATGGGKAGTACTATTGGCCTTTGTATTGGAACAAGCATTGGCACATTGATTTATTTTGGACTSGTTAACTGCAAATTRTCCGCAAGATTCMTTATTGTAAAGCTRACATTAGCGGTRATAGCYACAGGRATACTGAGYCAATCAGCCGCATTGCTATTGCAGATCGATGTTCTGTCGTCAAAARAGGCCTTATGGGACACATCATTTATTTTGRAWGAGGATTCTATTACAGGACARCTCCTACATTCCACAATAGGTTAYGAGGCAACACCTGCACCACAGCAGTTTGCTATTTATGTTKGTGGSTTTGTCATTATTGCGGCTTGGAGCCTATTAAATAGAAGGTTKACAAAAYTCCGAACACKAACCTAAGTYCATTAAAACCATYCCACAAAAAACTTTAGCGGTGATTTCAAAGGGGCCKMTATCTTACAAAGGCTAATGAAAAAGGCGTCCAKTTTYTGCAAGGGACTAATYATGGTGGGTAGATTTTTMAATATAGTGTGCCTGGTTTCGRCCATTATCYTTTGCAATATAGAGYGCTTTGTCTGCCTGATCCAGAAAGTCATCTTGATCAGGGGATTCATGATTAAGTTCCGCGACACCAAATGTCGCTGTAATGGAAAAGCTCCTACCGTCCTGGCCGGAAAACGTTTTTTGCTCGATCTCGGAACGTATCCTTTCCAGAAGAAGCATTGCATCTTTGGCTTTGGTGTTTGGAAAAAACAACACAAATTCATCCCCACCAAGGCGCCCAACTATATCCTCTGTGCGCTTAGATTTATTTAATATGCTACTAAAATGGGTTAATATCGTATCGCCTGCCTGATGGCCAAAAGTGTCATTGACCCCCTTGAACTTATCTAGATCACATACACATAAACTCAACGGTTGCGTATGTCGTGTTGCGGTATGTATTGCGGCCTTAAGCTGTTCGAAGAATATACGCCGATTTAGTAACTGTGTCAGAGGGTCATAGGTTGCATAATGGGTAATCTCCGTTACGGCTTTTTCCCGCGCTTTCATAATTCGGTACATTAGAAATAGAAGCACTACACCTAGAGAAAACACTCCAAGTGAGAAAATGGTCATCCCTTGAATCATCCAGCCTTCATGACGCTCAACTGATAGCGCTGATTGTTGAGTGAAATGCTGAGTTTGATCACGAAGTCCTATTAACTCTCTTCGTAAGTCCTTCTCTTCATCAGCCAGTAGTGTAAATATTGTGCTATAGGATTGATCTGAATTGTGTTTCATAGCTTCAATCAGATGGATGACATGATCTTGGTAATCGGCATGTTCTTTAGCAATGCGATTAAGAAACTGCTGGACTCGGTACATTTCGTTGTGAAGTTCAGGCCCTTGGCCTGTTAGCATTGGTGCAATATAAGACTTGAGATGCGCTAAGGTAGTGTCAAACGCATCACCGGTTCTCATAAAGCTTCCCTTCAGTGTACTGACCAATACTGCCTTATGTTTCATATCCAATTTATGTATTTTTTCAATAAGAAGTGTTTGTTCAAACTGTCGATCAATCAATGGGAAAAGTTTGCTGATTAAGGGTAAGTCTCTATTTGCAACATTATAAAACTCCTTCTTAATCTCATTCATTTGCCAGAGAGCAAACCCTCCATTCACGAGAATTAGAGCCGCAATAATTGCTGCTAAAGAGAATACCGTAGTATTAGCTCTTTTACTGATATCCGCCATTAGCTAATTGCCTTTATGTAAGGTGCCTTTATAGATCCCTACAGTATAACCAATATTTGGCTGCTAGCAGTTCAATCTGCTATACCTTCTAGAGAAATATGTGGCTAAAGCAGTTTTACAGGTCACTTTCTTTAGCCGCACAGTGAAAATCAGGAAGATTCTATGCTGCAAGAGTGGTAAATAAACCAGACTAATATTTAATACCTATGGATAAATGTACACTTGGTTCCACATTTTCAGGATGTTGAGTAGATATCGGATAGAGTGCTTCCTCATCGTTGCTGAAGCTGTTTTTGATGCCTAAGTCGATAGTTAGCTGCTTCGTGAGTGCGTACTTTAGATTAGCATCTAGACGGAAGTGCGGATCAATCATATTCGGGCTGGCAAAAATCCCATTGATATTTTCAGAAGGGTACTCGCTGTACCATGTAAGAACTCCTCTGAATCTAACTTTTTCTGTGATTCCTATTTGATGTGTCCAACTTATTTTATGATCCGGAACGAAAGAATAGGATTTCGGTGATTCCTCTGCAGTGGTAAGAGTTGCTTCACTGGTATAGTAAGTAATATCAACTTTGAAAAAATGATCATCTCTGAAATGGTGGGTCCAAGTTAATTCTACGCCTTTTGAGTCCGCGTCTACCGGGTTGGCATAGGGCAGGGTTAAACTTTCAGGCGGTCCTGGATCAAGGCTTATTTTTGATGCGTCACTTCTAATCTGCCCAATGGTCTCTTTATAAAATAATGTAAAATCTATCAAATCACTATTTCCTTTCCAGCGCGCTCCAAAACCATAATCATTGTTTTTTTCGGCCTTAAGCTCTGTAGACCCCCTCAAAAAAAGTGGCGGAGGCCCCGCATTGATAATTACATAATTGGAGTACTGGACGAAATTGGGGAACTGATAACTCCGGGTATAGTTACCCCATAAAAAAAATGAATCAGTGATTTTAAAGGAGACTCTACCGCCGGGAGAGTATAAAGGTTCGTTGAGTATTGAATAGTCTTCAATACGCCCACCGAATTCTAAAGAGATGCGTTCTGAGAGTAACGCTATATGATTGACGCCAAGAGAAGAGAGGGTGATTTGTTTTTTTCTAGGGTTATAGCCGTACAGTGATGGAGTAAAATCTTCTATGTCRWTATCGTAAGCTCTGTGACTTAAGTTGAAATGCGTTACATTATTGTCTTGCCAGTGYCGCTGAAAACGAAATTCGACATCGAATTGAGTTGTATAATAGTCTGAAGGCAAAAATCTTCTTTCTATATCATCTATTTTATAGGATGTTTGTACGGCGAACACATCTTTATTATCAAATTGATATTGTGCTTGAAACAGATAATGTTGATTCTCGCTTTTTGTTCTTTCTGTATTRTCGTGAATGCCTGCCGCATGRGAATGGAAGTTCTCATCRATACTGCCATACCATGTTGTGGATAAGCTAGAGAGGATGCTCCAGTTATCGACCGCAAAATCACCCCGAAAGCGGATGAATTTATGTTGATAATCAGATTCATTACCTGCATCGTTGTCGAAACCAGGGTCACTCTTAAAGCCAAAGCTGAAATAACCATTAAAGTCTGTGCCACCAAAACCCTGCTGCAAAGTAACGGATCGTTCCAAGCGGCTTGAAATACCAAACTGACCGTATGAATCCAGCAYRTCTTCTGCATTTCGTGTGATTATGTTTATGATTCCTGAAGATGCGTTGGCACCCCARCTGTTACCACCACTGCCTCTTATGATCTCAATACGTTCAATATCAGCGAGTGCCAAACCAAGAGCATGAAATTCTGGCCCACCAGTGATAACTGAATAAATGGGAGTTCCATCCAATAACACTAAAGAGGTACTTACAAAAACCTGAGCATCGTCTCTGATTCCGATTGAACTTAGATTAGATTGATGCTGAAATGTGTATAGTCCTGGCGTGCTTACCAGTAAATCGGATATATTTTGAGCTGAAGAATTCTCAATGTCCTGACGGGATATTATGCTTATCGCTGCGGCGGTAGTAAAAAAATCCGAAGAAGATTTATGGACACTGTAGATTTTCAGCTCCAACAAATCGACCAAGCTATAATCAAATGGACGACCAGTTTGTGCTGTGACTGTATTTATTGTCGAGTATATGAGGAAGAATACAGCGATTAAAACAAACTGTTTTTGTATCATATGGATCACCCTGGAAAAGTGACGCTATATTACAAAAGTAAGCGCTACAGTTCTAATCTTTTCAAATGATTATCCACTGCAATTTGCCTTCTTTTATCACTACAATTTTACTGTATGTATGATTTTTGGTCAATTTTTCGAAATTTAATTTGGCGATGTCCGGTTCCATCTTGATGCTGATTAGGTAGATTATTGGGAAGTGTTTGTTTATGTTGTTTAGGTAGGGAATGGGGTGAACCGATACTTCTCGTGTATATAGCTTTTGTTACTATACTTATGAATACCTCGATTAGAATGGGCCGTAAGTGACTGATATGAAGATGATTCTTTCTCCAGCAATAGCTTTTATCAATAGTATGCGCTATGCGCATAAATTTATTTTGAT
>NVVG01000148.1 GCA_002402125.1 Moraxellaceae bacterium | reverse complement strand
TTGAAGACAGACCTCATCAATCTCCAGCCAGAGATCGACAAGAAGGAAGAAGAGACGAATGAGATGGTGAAGACACTGATTGCTCAGAAGAAGGTGGCCAGTGAGACAGAGAAGAGATCTGCAGTGGAAACTGAGGAGTCTCAGAAGCTGTTCGACCACGTTAAAGAGATCCAGGATGAGTGTGAGAAGGATCTATCAGAGTGTATGCCTATTGTCTAGAAGGCTCTCAAAGCACTTGACTCTCTTGAGAAGAGTGACATCGATGAGATCAAGCATTACTCCAAGCCACCCAAGCTGCTCGAGCCTGTCATTAACTGTATCTCTCTTCTGATGAGAGAAAAGGAGACTTTCGAACAAGGAAAGAAGCTGATGGCAGACCCTAAGAAGTTTATCGAAAACCTCAAGATAGCCATAACCGGTTTCCGCACGATCTGGCTTGATGCCGAATGTAACGATTTTACCGGCCATTTACCACGCACAGTTAAGTGCTGAGGGCCGCTTTTTGTAGGTTTGGTATCGATATAAGGGCCATTGCGACATTTGCACGATAAAACATTCTGCGTTAGCATTTGATCTTAGGGCAGCAATCGCTGCCCTTTGTGTTTACTGCGACTCCCTTAACGCCCTTCACACCGGCTTTTTATTTGGCTACTGTGTTTTTTATACGATACAACCCGAATCGCTTTTTATTTTTTGAATAAGTGGATAACAGGCCTTTTAACCCAATAGCTGCTAGCGACTCACTACAAGCAGCACAAGCGACTACGAAGCAAAAAGTATTATGTCCGACAATTTTCTCATGCAAACCTATAAGCGACTGCCCGTTAGCTTTACCCAAGGCGATGGCTGCTGGCTACAAGATAGCAATGGCAAAAAGTACCTTGATGGGCTGTGCGGCATTAGCGTAACCAGCTTAGGCCATCACCACCGCGCGGTAACCGCCACTATTCAGGCGCGGTCACAAAAGCTTTTGCACACCTCAAACCTTTTCCATAGGGTGGGGCCAGAGCCAAGCATCTTAATACGTATTGGGCCGGGGGTGCTGTGGATCGCCGCATTGCTTTCCACCTTGTTATCGGTCGATAGCCTATTTCGTCAGGACTATGACGATGGCTCCTTAGAGAGTCTACTTTTGAGCCCGCAACCATTGTTTATTTTGGTGCTTGGGAAAATCATGGCCCATTGGTGTATTACGGCTGTACCGTTGATATTGGTATCGCCATTATTAGGCGGAATGTTATTTTTAGATGCGGATACCCTGTTAGTGTTAGTATGCACGCTACTACTGGGTACGCCGGTATTGAGTATGATTAGCGCAATCGGCGCCGCTTTAACCGTTGGGCTTCGAAAGGGTGGCGTCTTGATAGCGGTCATTGCCTTACCTCTATATGTACCAGTACTAATATTTGGTACCAGTGCGGTTGAGGCGGCTTCGCTATCGTTGGCCTATAGTGGACAATTGGCGTATTTAGCGGCACTTGCAATATTTTCAATTACATTGGCACCTTTTGCCATTGCTGCGGGTCTTAGAATCAGTGTTAGTGGATGAGATTCTTAATAAACAAAATCGACGTGAATGCGAGAGGGTAAACGTTGTTTGATACCATAAAGCTCTATTACCATAAGTTTGGTACACCGAAATATTTTTACGGTCTTACCAGCAAAATGTTGCCTTGGCTAATTGGCTTCAGTGTATTGTTGCTTGTGCCAGGCATTGTGCTTGGGCTGGGTTTTGCTCCTATGGATGAAGAGCAGGGTCATAGCTATCGCATTATGTTTGTGCACGTTCCTGCCGCCAGTGTCGCAATGTCAGCTTATATTATGATGGCAGTTGCCGGTGCAGTCGGTCTAATTTGGAAGATGAAAATGGCAGAGATAATCGCCAAATGCTGTGCGCCCATTGGTGCATCGTTTGCGTTATTGTGCTTGTTGACTGGATCCATTTGGGGCAAACCTACATGGGGCACCTGGTGGGTTTGGGATGCTCGGCTTACTTCTATGTTAGTACTTTTGTTCTTGTATATTGGCGTTATAGCGCTAAATAATGCCTTTGAAAGTGCCCAGTCAGCGGCGAAAGCTACTGCGTTATTATCTATCGTTGGTGTGGTAAATCTACCGATCATTAAATATTCCGTAGAATGGTGGAATACCCTGCATCAAACAGCAACGATAAAAATTACAGAGGGTGTCTCAATGCCTGCAGAGATGTTAACGCCTTTATTGTTGTGCATCTTTGGTTTCTATTTTTTGTTTTCGGTGTTAATTGTCATGGCGTCACGTGGTGAGATATTGGAGCGAGAACAGCGTAGCCAGTGGGTTAAGCAACTGGTGATGGCGGAGTAACGGAATGGCCTTTGATAATTTTAATGACTTTATGACTATGTGTTACACGGCTCCGATTGGCGCCATTCGTTGCCATGGTTCCTATGTTTGGGTTGCTTATGGCATTGTGTTGGTAATTATTGTAGCAAATATAGCTGCCCCCATAATACGCAATAAAAAAATCAAGCAAAATATTCGACGAAAGGTTAGCCGGGAGAGAATGCAAAATGAACCCAAAACGTAAGCAGCGACTCATTATTGTTTTAGGGATTGTTGCGGGAGTCAGTGTGGCCGCAACTTTTATGGGCTTTGCACTGCGGGAGAACATTAATCTGTATTTTTCTCCCACACAAATTGCAGCAGGCGAAGCACCCCTTAATAGACGTATTCGCGTCGGTGGATTGGTCGTGGCAGGATCATTAGTTCGTGGCGAGCAACTGCAAGTAAGCTTTGATGTGACTGATACAGTGCAAGTTTTAACGATTCAATATGAGGGCATTTTACCTGATCTATTTCGTGAGGGGCAGGGCATTATAGCAAACGGAAAGCTGATTGAATCGGGTGTCGTGGTTGCCGATGAAGTGTTGGCCAAACATGATGAAGAATACATGCCGCCAGAGATAAAGGAATCGCTTGAGAAAGCAAAGGCTGCGGGTTTGGTCGAGTTATAAGTGAGGTTGTAACGTGTGATAGCGAGTGTTGGAAAGTCTGGAATAGCATTCATGCCAACAGTTGTTTGATTTTCTCGAGAAAGGTCCCAGGTAAAAACGCGCTCTTAAATATAGGAAAGTTCGCCCCGCTTATTGAGTTTTAGGGGCGAACTACAGTGAGTATCTGTTTAATCTAAGAGAACCTCATCTAGAAATACATCTTCTAGTAAAAGCATCGCAGAATCTTTAGCTGCGGTTTCTTCATTACATAGAGTTAAGTCAGTCAAGACAAATTCAGTTGCGTAAAGTTCAACACTTAAACTAGTCTCAAGCTTTGTTAGCGTGAGGTTTCCCTCGTCATCGACGGTGATTGTCCCTTTCATGGATTGACCACTTAAG
Organism: Moraxellaceae bacterium; assembly: GCA_002402125.1. Taxonomy (GTDB): domain Bacteria; phylum Pseudomonadota; class Gammaproteobacteria; order Pseudomonadales; family Ketobacteraceae; genus 42-54-T18. The sequence continues at coordinate 8,718 of NVVG01000148.1, read as the reverse complement.
TGTTCAGCAATGTATGTGTCGTTAGTCGTGCCGGTTATCACAATGCCGGAAGGTAATATGCGATAACAACCGTTCTCTGGCTCGTAGCCATACCCTTCTAAAACCCCATCAGAACCAAGGTGAAGATATAGTTCTTCAACACCCACCAGATCTAGAAGGCTAAAATCATCATCGGTTAATAACCAAAGGCCTACATATGGCTCTAAAGATGCAGCTTTTGCTGAACCACCATCGTTGCTGCTATCGCCACTGCCGCCACCGCACCCAGCTAAGAATAATAATACAGAAGTGGTTAATAATTTCCTAATAGTCATGGCTAGATCCCTAATTTAGTGGGTAAATAAATGTACAAAATAAACAGTGTTAAGTTACTTTGTATTTTCCTTTATTCAATTTGTGAGTTTTTAAATAAACCAAGTCGCCTGCAGTGTGAAACTGTTTCTACATAAAGCGATTTGCAATATACGTATTGAGTTTTTTTTGCTGTGGTTGCTCATCACATAGCATTGACGTCAAGTCTGCAAGACGTAAATCTGTGTAGATGAAGGTGATGTTTGAATCGCCACCCACTCTGGTCACGATCATGTCATCATTGTCGTTGAAACGGACTGTACCTTCCAGACTATTACTGGTACCGACTTCTGTCGCAACGTAGGTTCCATTTGTCGTGCCGGATATGACAGCATCGGCAGATCTTTTCTCAAAACAGTTTTGAAACATTGGCATTGCATATACATCTACAGCACCATTGGGCGAGAGTACAACGTATAGATACGAGTATTCCTCTAAATCTAAATTACTAAGATAGGCGCTGGCATCCCAGACACCATTAAATATATCGAGTGGTGCTGCTTTCTCCTCTACCTCTGCTGTTATTTCTCTAGTGGGGTTATTCTCGTCATGTCTGCTGCTATCACTACCACAGCCAGCCAATAAGATTACAGCAAAAGCAATAAAAAATTTCCTAATAGGCATACATGACTCCATGTTTAACAGGGTAATTAAATAACAAGGTGGTCAATCTTATTGATGAAGCGAGTGTCTTTGCCGCCTGAGAGTAACGGCCGCTAATGTACTCGATCGAACAAAAAAAGCACAGCTATGATTTGTAACTGTTTACGTCACTGTTCACCTCACATAGCGTTCCTAAAAGCGTAGTTAGCGGTAAGTGATCTAAATATTTCTTAAACTAATTCGATTCAGTTGTTTTTTGATACTGCCTCGTACTTATTAAATAAGGTGGTTTTAGGAGTATACCTCTTGGTCTTTGCCGTATTATAATTCGGCTTCATTGCATTGTACGCCAAGCTATTTTGACAACCTATCAGGGAAGATTTGATTATGCCTAATATCAAACTCATTACTGTTTTTTCTCTTCTGCTGCTTTTAAGTGGCTGTAATATTAATGTCGAAAATTCTGGTGGAGGTACGGTAACCTCTACAGACGGCAATATACTTTGTGGTGACATTTGTACGTTTTACTACACCGTTGATCAGGTTGTTGTACTGCAAGCCACGCCAGAGGCGGGTTTTGAGTTTAATGGTTGGGGTGGGGTTTGTGCCGGTGTTGCGGAATGTGCCGTGTTTATTGGTGGCTATACCGGCAGCAAGAATGTTACCGCGCTGTTTTCTGAAATCGGCAGTGTTGCGTACAGTGTTGGCGGAAGTGTTAATGATCTGCAAGGATCTCTTGTGTTATCCAATAACGGACTAGATCCCATTACGGTAACGGATGCTGATCCAAGTTTTGTATTTCCTGTTGCTTTGATGGACGGGGAGGCCTATGAGGTCGAAGTTGTTAGCAATCCTGTCAATCAAACCTGTTCGGTAACCAATGGTGGTGGCACGGTCTTTCAAGATAATGTTACCAGTGTGGTCGTTGAATGTATCCCAGGCCCCGCATCTGGGGAGCAATCAACCATTGCAGTATCTCAGGACGAGGTTCTTATTGATGGCACCGGTACAACAATTATCACCGTGCAAGCAATAGATGCGGAAGGTAATGGCTTAACAACTGGGGGAGACCATGTTGTCTTAAACCAGGATGGTCATGCCGCTATAGGCAATATTGTCGATAACAACGATGGAACCTATGTTGCGACTATCAACAACGCGGTAGCTGAAATGGTTACCATCAGCGGTACCATCAATGGTGAGCCTATTGTAGATACTGCAGAGGTGGCCTTTACCTTGCCGCCAGAACTTTTTACTACTATTACGACCTCGGTAGCATCAGTCATTGCTGATGGTACGGCTACCTCCACTATAACGATTCAGGCTGTTAATGAGTTTGGTGAAAATGAAACATCTGGTGGATCACATATAACGATTTCAGTTACTGGTAGCGCGAGCATTAGTATCGTTATGGATAATGGTGATGGTACCTATACTGCGACGATTACCAATACCGTCGCAGAGGTAGTTACCGTTACCGGTACTATTGATGGTGAGCCTATTGCCGATACGGCAACGGTAGGGTTTCTTCCAGGTGCGGCAGACGGGTTACAAAGCACTATTACAGTGTCGGCTAATTTCCTTATCGCAGATGGGGTTGATACAGCGACCGTCACTGTTCAGGCCAGAGACGCTTTCGGGAATAATTTAACCAGTGGTGGTGATACAGTGGTTGTTGTTGGAAGTGGCGATGCGATAGTAACTTTTACTACAGACAATACTAATGGCACTTATACAGCAACCATAACTAACACCTTTGCGGAAGCGATTACTATTAGTGCCACAATTAGTGGTGCTGTTATTACTCATACGGTCGATGTTACCTTTTTTTCCGGTCCTGCTTCCCGAAATACGATTATCTCGATTGATAACAACACTCCAACTACCGATGACATTGTTAATATTATGGTTCAGGCAACCGATGCCCAGGGTAATCATTTAACCGCTAGTGGGGGCGAGGTAGTGTTAACGACTACTGGTGAAGCAATCATTAGTGCTGTCTCTAATAATTTCAATGGAACCTATAGCGCAACAATTACCAATAATGTTGTGGAAACAGTTACCATATCCGCCTTAATAAATGGGATCCACATTACCTCAGGCAACCCAACTCTTGAGTTTAGTGTCGGTGGCGTTAGCGCTATATCTACCATTGCGGTGTCATCTGCGATAGTCAGTACCGGTGACACCGTTACCATTACGGTTCAGGCAAAAGATGCCGCAGGGAATGATTTAACCACCGGAGGAGCAACTGTATCAATTGCTACAACGGGATCAGCCGTCATTGGGCCTTTCTCTGATATTGGCGATGGTACTTACACAGCGACGCTCACTAATACGGTGGAAGAAGCGGTTACTATTTCAGGGACAATAAATGCTACATTGATCACTTCCGGTGATCCCACGGTAAGCTTTATTACTGGTGCTGAACCTGGTGTTGTAGACCCTGCCCAATCAACTATTTCGCCATCTAACTTTGCCGTTTTATTGGGTATTCCAAGTAATCAAGCAATCACCGTTCAGGCCAAAGACGCCTTTGGCATTAATTTGACCACTGGTGGCTCGTTAGTTACATTATCGATATCTGAACTGGATATGCTGGGTTTAGGGGCTACAATTACTCCTGTCGCCGATAACGGTGATGGTACCTACACTGCAACAGTTTCTGGTTTTGGCATTATCGGGTTTATAAGAATTGTTGGTACCATTGATGGGGAACCCATTACAGGCAATTAACACATAAGTGTTTAATGAAAAAGTTTGATTCTCACCTTGTTGCTGAGGTGAGAATTATTACCATCATCGCTAAGCGCTGGCCTTATCACTACCAGCCATCTTCTCCACCCAAAATAAAACCCCACCCGCTACCGCAATCGGAATAATAATCAAGTTAACAATCGGCGTAGACGTCAACAACAACGTAGCCCCACCAAACCCCATTACTTCGGCACGATTCTGTTTCATCAACTCCAAAACCTCATCAAAACTTTTGCCATTGTTATCGGCGGGGATATCAATATATTGCAAGGCTAGCACCCAAGCTCCAAACAAATACCAAAGCACCGGGGAGATCATTTGCACGATAGGAATAAAGCTAAGAATAATGGTGATCACAAATAGGCCTAGCGCCCGAGTGAGCCAGTATTTCAATTTGAGAAATTCACGCTTTATGGTTCGTCCAGCAATCTGTGCCACGGTATGGGAAGGGTAGTTGGTTTCATGCAGCTCTTTTTCAATTTTCTCCGCTAATACACCAATAAAGGGGCTAATAAGCAGGTGGGTGATTATGGTGAAAACGGAACCCGCTATGAATAGGATCAGTAATACGCTGGCAATCAATATCACCCATTTCAATGTGCTGAATAGCGTCTCAACAAAGGGTTCTAACCAGTCTAACCACGACCAAAAGTCAATGCTGCTTGAGTCTAATGCCGTTAGTGCATCGTTGATTTCGGTGATCACAAAATAACCAGCGAACGTGAAAAGCACAATGTTGACGATTAGAGGCACAAGCATATAGGGCCGAATAGCAGGTTTTTTCGCAAGCTCTAAGCCCCGAAAAATAAGAGAGATGCCGTTAGTTAGCGGTTTTATCATGTGGTTTTCCTAATTCTCAATTGTAAAAAGCACGGTAGCACACTGAGACCACGGGTTCACTTAAAGATTCGATTACCAAATTAGGTTTATTTATCTACAATTATTTGTCTAATAAATATCCTTTTATGGTATGAGGGGCCTGTAGCCCACTGATATCGTTCACTGGTTAAGTATCTGCATTTATTTGTAACCTTTGACTCGTTCCAGGAAAAAAAAACCGTTAGAATGCTGGGTTCAAAATACGTGGGTTTTGGCCATAAANCGAACAATGTTTGGCTGTGCCCTGCGTAACAAAATTARTGTTGGTTAGTAAATTATCTAATTGACTATGGCCCAATGACACGTTGTTWGTGGAGCGTAATAATTCATGCGTTTAAAGTGTATTAAACTAGCGGGATTTAAATCATTTGTAGACCCTACAACGGTTAACTTCCCTCAGAACTTGTCGTGTATTGTTGGCCCTAACGGTTGCGGTAAATCCAACGTTATTGATGCCGTGCGCTGGGTAATGGGCGAGAGCTCTGCCAAACATCTGCGTGGCGAGTCCATGACTGATGTTATTTTTAATGGTTCTACCACTCGCAAACCTACTACCCAATGTACGGTTGAACTGATATTTGATAATTCTGATGGTAGCCTCGGTGGTGAATATGCAGGTTTTGCCGAAATTTCTATTCGACGCTTAGTTTCTCGTGATGGCCAATCCGCCTATTTTCTAAATGGCACAAAGTGTCGGCGTAAAGATATTACGGATATTTTCTTGGGTACGGGGCTTGGGCCACGTAGTTATGCCATTATCGAGCAAGGTATGATCTCGCGTTTGATCGAGTCAAAGCCCGAGGAATTGCGTGTTTATATAGAAGAAGCCGCAGGTATCTCAAAATATAAAGAACGACGTAGAGAGACCGAAAACCGCATGCGTCGTACTCGTGAAAACCTGGAGCGATTAGAAGATATTCGTGATGAGCTTGGGCGTCAATTGCAGCATCTCGAGCGCCAGGCTCAGTCCGCTGAAAAATACAAACAATATAAAGAAGAAGAGCGATTATTGAAGGCTCAGCACCAGGCATTGCGTTGGAAAGCAATCGATGGCCAGGTGGTCGAGCGTGAAACCAAGATTCGTGATTTGGAGGTTAAGCTAGAAGCCTTTGTTGCTGATCAGCGTTCTCATGACACGGGTATCGAGAAGCAACGAGATCTGCACACCGAATTGAATGACAAGATGAACGAGGTTCAGAGTCGTTTCTACAGTTTGGGTGCAGACATTGCGCGAATTGAACAGAGCATTCAGCATCAGAAAGAGCGTGGCTCCCAGTTGCGCACCGACCTTCAAGAAACTATCGACTCCTGTAAACAATCAGAATCTCACCTGTCTCAGGATCAGATTCAAGCGGAAGAGTTATCTGCCCGTTTGTTAGAAGTAGAGCCAGAGTTAGAGCTTGCCGAGGCACAATCTGATGGCTCTTCAGAGGCCCTCGCTATCGCAGAAGAAGCGATGCAAGAATGGCAATCTGAATGGGATGAGTTTAACCAAAAAGCCAACGAGCCACGCCAGCGGGCTCAAGTAGAGCAGTCCCGTACACAGCATTTGGAACAGTCCACAGAGCGTTTACGAGATCGAATCGAACGTCTTAAAATGGAACAGGAAACGTTATCCTCCGGCCCTCTTGAGGAAGAGGTCGCGATATTAGAAGAGCGTATGGAAGAGGCTGATCTCAAGCATGAGGAGCTGCAAACGTGCGCCTCGGGCTTGGTCGACGAAATCAACCTAAAGCGCGATGAAAATAATCAGGTTAACAATGACCTTGATATTGCTAGGGGTGAACTACAGGCGCTGAAGGGACGGCATGCGTCGTTGGAAGCGTTGCAGCAAGCTGCGATGGGCGAATCTGACCTAGTGGATTGGTTAGCCAAACATCGATTTGATGCGAATGCTCGTATCGCACAGGCAATTCAGGCGGAAGACGGCTGGGAGAAAGCCGTAGAAACCGTGCTTGGCGATTACCTGCAAGCGGTTTGTGTGGATAACCTGGATTCTGTCTCTACAGTGATTGAGAGTCTAGAGCATGGCGCCGTATCTTTTGTCGATACTAGCGTAACGATCGACGTTAAGGCTCCAGCGGGTCTGACTTCATTGGCCTCTAAAATAAGCGGAGAGTTGTCGGCGCAAAACTTGGTTGCCGGGGTATTTTGTGCAGATGATTTAACGGCCGCATTGAGTGCTCGGGGGAAACTCGCTGCCGGCGAATCGCTGATTACACCCGAAGGTATCTGGATTGGCCCTAACTGGATACGTGTAGCAAAAGATGAAAATCAGCAAGATAGTGTGTTGAAGCGCCAACAGGCACTTGAGCAAGTGACCGCCAAGCTAGAAGCCGAAGAGGCGCGGGTAGAGGTATTGTCAGATCAGATTCTTGACGGTCGAGAATCGCTGCGAGATGTCGAGCGTCAGCGAGAAGAAGCGCAGCGATCACTCAGCGAGTTTACCCGAGGCAATGCCGACTCAAAGGCGCAACTTAGTGCAAAAAAGGTTCGTCTAGAGCAATTCTCCATGCGACGAGAACGCATTAGTGGTGAATTGGCGGAGTGTGAAGAGCAGCAAGCGCAAGAGCTGGAGGGTATTGCTGAATCGCGATTGCTGCTACAAGAAGCGCTGGACCTGATGGGGCAAGATATGGAGTTGCGAGAGCAGTTCCTGGCGAAGCGCGATAGTAATCGCAACGAGATGGACGGTATTCGCCAGCGTGCTCGTGAAGACAAAGATAAAACACACCAATTAGCGCTAGAAGCGCGCTCCACTCGCACCCAATTGGACTCAACCAAGCAGGGCATAGAGCGTTTGCAATCACAATTAAAAACCTTGGTCGAACGTCGGGCGTCAATCGAAGAGCAGCTTAGTGAAGGAGATGATCCTTTTGTTGAGTTGCAGGCTGAATTGGAAGAAAAACTGGAGCTTCGATTGAGTGTAGAGGAAGAGCTTGCAGCGTCACGTATCACCTTAGAAAATTGTGAACATGAGTTACGTGGTTATGAGAAAAAGCGCGGTGAGTCTGAGCAATATTCTCAGGGTGTGCGGAATGAATTGGAGCGTCACCGCATCGAATGGCAAGGCTTACAAGTGCAGCGTACAACCTTGCAAGAACAATTAGTGGAAGGTCAGTTTGAGCTGGAAACGGTTGTCGCTGAGTTGCCAGAAGATGCCGATGAAGAAAAATGGACCGCGGATATTGAACGCATGGCAAGCCGTATATCACGTTTGGGTGCCATCAACTTGGCAGCTATTGATGAGTTTAAGGCGCAGTCTGAACGAAAAGATTATTTAGATGCGCAAAATGCTGACTTGGTTGAGGCGTTAGAAATTTTAGAAAACGCAATCCGTAAAATTGACCGTGAGACTAGAACGCGTTTTAAAGAAACCTTCGAGAAAGTCAATAAAGGTTTACAGGCATTGTTCCCGAAAGTCTTTGGGGGTGGTCATGCATACTTGGAGCTAACAGGCGATGACTTGTTGGATACCGGTGTAGCGATTATGGCGAGGCCACCGGGTAAGAGAAATAGCACCATCCACTTGTTGTCTGGTGGAGAGAAAGCATTGACTGCAATCGCGTTAGTATTCTCAATCTTTCAGCTTAACCCTGCACCATTTTGTATGTTGGACGAAGTTGACGCGCCGCTGGATGATGCCAACGTGGGTCGATACTCACGATTGGTAAAAGAAATGTCAGAGCATGTGCAATTCATCTACATCACACACAACAAGATAGCGATGGAGATGGCCCATCAATTAATGGGAGTGACCATGCATGAAGCGGGTGTGTCGCGTTTGGTAGCGGTAGATGTGGAAGAGGCCACTGCATTAGCGGCGTTATAGATATTTGGAGAGTAATCAGGCTTAAATCGGGTAAAACGACGTTTTTTTGAAAAACGCTCGGTAGTTTGCTTTATTTTTCCAGATTTTGCTCTATGTTGGTTACAAGGTACTCTGTTTGGTTTTCCGATAGGGAATAGAAGAGGTGGATATAGTGGAATTCGGCTTAAGAGAAGTGCTTATTGCAGTCGGTTTTGTTGTGATTGCAGGCATTCTGTTTGACGGATATCGTCGAATGCGACGATCAAAGATGGGTGAGTTAGGATTGCCTACCGAAATGGGGGGCAGTTGTGAAGATA
>NVVG01000147.1 GCA_002402125.1 Moraxellaceae bacterium | reverse complement strand
TTAGTAGGGACGAGATGATGGCCGAAGTCATCTATTGCTATCGGACTTTCATCAAAGGTTTGTTGGATATTACCGATAACTTACTTGAGGGTGAGGTTGTACCGCCGAAAAATGTTATTAGAAAAGACGGCGATGACACCTATTTGGTGGTGGCAGCTGACAAAGGCACCGCAACATTTTCTGATATAGCCAACGAAATTGCCAATGAATATGGATTTTGGTTAGGCGATGCCTTTGCCTCCGGTGGTAGCGTTGGTTACGATCATAAAAAAATGGGAATCACCGCTCGAGGTGCTTGGGTATCCGTGCAGCGGCACTTTCGAGAGATGGGGCATGATGTTCAGTCAGAACCTTTTACGGTGATAGGTATTGGCGACATGTCAGGTGATGTTTTTGGCAACGGACTGTTATGTAGTCGTTACGCTAAACTTGTTGCCGCGTTTAATCACCTGCATATATTTATTGATCCGAACCCAGATCCAGAAAGAAGCTATGTTGAAAGACAGCGTTTGTTTGATCTGCCACGTTCAACATGGGCAGATTATGATGCCGAGATTTTATCGGGTGGCGGCGCTGTATTTCCCCGCAGCGCAAAGTCAATTTCTATCAATCAGGCAATGAAAGACCGTTTTGCAATTAAAGAAGATAGCTTGACGCCCACAGAGTTGATTTCAGCATTACTCAAAGCGCCGGTAGATCTGATGTGGAATGGTGGGATTGGAACCTACGTTAAAAGCGCAAGCGAACTACACGCTGATGTGGGTGATAAAGCAAATGACGCGTTAAGAATCAATGGCGCAGATATGAGGGCGCGGGTTATTGGCGAGGGGGGTAACCTTGGATTTACTCAGCTAGGGCGGATTGAGTATAACCTGGCAGGCGGTTTGTCGAATACAGATTTTATTGATAATGCCGGTGGAGTCGATTGTTCAGATCATGAGGTTAACATCAAGATTTTGCTCAATGATGTGGTTGATAATGGCGACATGACAGTTAAGCAGCGGAATAAATTGCTCACGGAAATGACAGAAGAGGTCTCTGATCTGGTTTTAATGAATAACTATCGCCAGGTGCAGACGTTAAGTATTTCTCGCTCAGAGTCCGTGTATAGAATGGGTGAATATAAACGCTATATACATGGCTTGATTGCTGATGGCCGTCTCGATCGAGAGCTTGAATACATACCTAACGATGAAGAATTGCATGATCGTGTTGTCAATAAGAAGGGGTTGGTAAGGCCAGAGTTATCAACGTTGTTGTCCTACACCAAAGCCATGTTGAAAGAAGTGCTGGCGATTTCTAATGTGCCAAAAGATCCTTATGTGCGTAAAGAAATTGAAACAGCCTTTCCAAAAGCCCTGATAAAGGACTATGAGCAACAAGTGTATCAGCACAAATTGTGTAACCAAATTATTGCCACCCAAGTGGCAAATTGCATGGTTAACTACATGGGGATTACCTTCGTTCATCGGATGAAGGATGCTTCAGGGGCGGACATACCTGAAATTGCCATGGCGTTTATAGCCGCTCGAGATGTCTTTTGTTTAGAAGATTATTGGGGGCAAATTGAAGCGCTAGATCATAAAGTAAAAGCAGAACATCAATTGGAAATGATGCGTATATTGATACGTTTAATACGACGTGCGACGCGTTGGTTCTTAAGGAATAACCGTCGCGGTGTGAATGTTACCGAAGTGATAGCCCGTTTTCGGCCTGGGGTTAAAATGATCGCGGAAAGCTTACCTTCAGTCTTACGAGGTCCGCGGCGTGAAATGTGGGAGAAACGGCATAATCAATTTGTCGAGAATGGTGTGCCATCCGCGTTAGCAACTTTTATTGCGGGGGCGGACAGTATGTTGCCCGTGCTGGGAATCATACAGGCAGCGAAAATTACCAACAAACCGATACCGGAAGTTGCCTCAACTTATTTTGCGATCGGTACGCAGTTGGGATTGTACTGGTTTTCTGAAGAAATTAATCAATTGGTTATTGAGAATCACTGGCAGGCATTAGCCAGAGAAGCCTATCGAGATGATTTAGATTGGCAACAGCGAACTCTGACGGTGGGTGTGCTGAATATGCCGGTTAAGGCGCGCTCGATTGAGGAACGAATTGATATTTGGCAAGAGCGTCATGATGCTTTGATACAACGTTGGAAAATGTTGGTGGCAGAGCTTAAGTCCGCCGATGTGAAAGAGTTTTCGATGTACGGTGTGGCATTACGCGAACTGATGGATATAGCGCAAACCACGCTGCATGTAGAAGATAGTTGTGATGANGNGNAGGGTGATGAYTAATCACAGCCTAAGCCTACTCTGGGTSGTTAGATGACCCATGTKATCGTGTCATTACAGATACATCGAGATGAATATCTAGCGTGGTATCAGGGTGCTGCAAARATGGTGTCTGCTAACACTATCGATGGTAAAAGCATACAGTTCCCGGCGAATATTTTGCGCCCATTTGTAACCCATGATGGGGTGACCGGAACCTTTGCTATCTATTTTGATGAAGAGAATAAATTCAATGAAATTAAACGGTTGAAATAGGTCAAGATTGTGGATGTCTATTAGTAGAAGGCTAGCGTTAAGGGAATTAGTGTTAAGGGAATTAGTGTTAAGGGAATTAGAGTTAAATAAAATAGAATTTAAATATAAAGACTAATGAGTTATATGGTAAAAACTTTCAGTAATAACTGTTTAAATGATAACACTGAAACGCAGCTCTGAATAAAACATGTCGACGGTATTGCATAGTGTATGTGCTTTTAGATGCTAGATTGTCTAAAGCTACAGGGATATTTTGGCTAACCTTAAGTCGATAGTCTGTTGAAAAATAGTGAGTCTGTTCGTGTTATAAAATATAAATACCCGAAAAACAATATTTCTAGCTACTCGTTTTGGTCAGGTAGGTACCAGGTCTCATATGAAGAAATGTTATGACTTCGTCTGAAAGTGCAAAAGTGTTAGATGCGACTGAAAAACTCTCTAGGAATAGGGCTGCGGATTATGCACGCTTACTGGAAAAACGTGTAGGCCCCAGTGATACGGACACGACACCTGCCGAAAATGGCCAGTCAGACCTGCCGTTAAAGGATTTTTCCGCTACCTGGTTAAGCTGGCAATGTAGAATGGTGTCTGGTGTTATCCATGGCACCTTGTTCCTCCCCAATGCTCTATTTCTTCCTGATGTTGAAGAAGAAGCAATAAAGCCATTCGCTCAATGGCCAGAAACAGGCACTGACAGTTCTTTACTGAGTGAGATAGCTAGCCTGGTTTTAACACAGAAACGCAGCATTATTCGTTCTAATCAACAGTATGGCGAAGGACAAGGCCACGTTTGTGATTTAGTCGCATGCCCTCTGTTTATGGATGGTGAATTGGTATCGGTGGTAACGGTGATGATGTCGCCGCGTTCGCAGCCTCAAAGGCATGCGGTTCAACAGCTGCTAGAGTGGGGTATCATGTGGCTGGAGACGCTCTTGCGACAACATTCCATTGTGCGCAAAGAACGTTCTGACATGATGGTTCAGTTAGTTGCCGCAACTCTTTGYCATAGYGCCTTACAAGCGGCAACCATCGAGGTGGTAAACCGMTTAGCTGACCATCTAGGGTGTGAACGWGTTAGYCTCGGGTTTCGTCGCGGATTACCCATTCGACTGCAGGCGTTATCWCAYCTTGYGCGTTTTGATGCCCGTAGTCAGTTGGTTCGCGGCCTAGAATCGCTGATGGAAGAGGCGGTGGATCAGCATACCAGTCTTATTTATCCAGACGTTTCGAAAGAAGGAATGCACATTTATCGAGCCCATTCTGAGTGGGTGAAACAACGGGGTAAAGCGGCCATTTGTACCGTTCCTTTAATGGGCAAAGATAATTACATAGGTGCGATAACCTATGAGCGTGACGCGGATAAGCCTTTTGATAAAGAAACCCAAGTGTTCTGCGAAACAGTGGCAAGGCTTATAGGGCCAATCTTAGAGTTTAAACTACAAGAAGAGCGTTCAATTTTAGCGATGGGTATTGCTGGCTTACGCTCAAAATTTTCTAAGATATTCGGCGTTGGCCATCAAAAATTAAAGCTGATTACACTCTTTCTTATTGTGTTAATTGGTGGGTTATCGGTAGCGGAAGGAGAATATAGGGTTACAGCACCCGCTACGTTACAAGGAGCGATACGGCATGTGCTGGTGGCACCGCAGGATGGTTATGTAAAACAAGGCTTTGTTCGAGCCGGTGAGCAAGTTAAGCAGGGGGATCTTCTTGCTACGTTAGATGATCGTACTCTGCAGTTAGAACTTCAGAAATGGCAGAGTGAAAAAACCAAGTTAGAAAAAGAGTATCACCAATCACTCGCCAGGAGAGATCGCTCTCAGCTTAGTATATTACAGGCACAAATTGATCAAGTGGAAGCAGAGATGCGTTTGGTGGATGACAAAATAGCGCGTACTGAATTACGTGCGTCATTTGATGGTGTGGTTATTAGTGGTGATTTGAGCCAGTCTCAGGGGGCGCCGGTTACCCTCGGACAGGTTCTTTTTGAGGTGGCTCCTCTGGATAACTACCGTGTTATTGCTGAAGTGGATGAGCATGATGTAGCGGGTTTAGCTTCGGGGCAAACTGGAAAACTGATTATGGCAGCACTGCCACAGACGCAGTTTTCCTTTAGCGTGGATTCCGTGATTTCCGTGGCGCTTAGTCGAGGCGACAGTAATTATTTTCGCGTGGAAGGTGTGTTGGATGATGCTTCCGAAAAACTTCGCCCGGGCATGCATGGGGTGGTGAAAATTGATCGAGGGCAGCGTAAGTTGCTTTGGATTTGGACTCACAGTGTTATTGACCGTTTGCGTTTAATGGCTTGGTCACTGGGCTTAATTCAATGAGTGCCCCTGATAGCCCTCCTGACAGCCCGGACTGGCCGCTGGTTAAGAATCTACAGCCACGGCTGCGTGCACATGTATTTACCTCTCCACAAGAGTATCGTGGTGAGCAGTGGTATGTATTAAGAGATGAATCCACGGGCAACCATTTACGATTTAATGCACGCGCCTATGAAATAATTGGACGTTTAGATGGCCATATTACGGTAGATGAGGTGTGGGAACAGGCCTCGGCCAAGTCTCCCGGTGATGCGCTGAGCCAGGACGAAGTTATCCAAATTCTGAGTCATCTATTCGCTGCTGATATTTTACGAAGCGGTATCCCGGTGGCGGCACAGACTTTTTTTAACCGCTACTTAAATGATCGACGGCAGCGTCGACAGCGGGTGTTGGCGAACCCATTAGCGTTACGCTTGCCGTTATTTGACCCCGATCAATTTTTAAATCGTTGCTTGGTCTGGATTCGACCGTTGTTTACGGTGAGCGGCGCTATCTTATGGTTGTTAACGGTTGCTATTGCAGGTTTGCTGGCGCTCGCTAATAGTAATGAAATTATGGCTGCTGTGGGCAGCAACGTGCTTAGTCCGACCAATTTGATATTGCTTTGGCTGCTATTTCCTGTGATTAAGGCCTTTCATGAATTGGGGCATGCTTTTGCGGTAAAACTCTGGGGAGGAGAGGTTCATGAGATGGGTATCACCCTGTTGGTGATGATGCCTGTACCCTATGTGGACGCCTCTGCTGCCTGGACCTTTCGAGAAAGACGCAAGCGTGTGCTGGTGGGAGCAATGGGAATCATTGTGGAGATGTTTCTAGCATCCTTGGCATTGATGGTTTGGATGGCTGTTGAGCCTGGGGTGGTGAAAGACGCCGCATTGAATGTTTTCCTCATYGGTACGGTGTCAACGTTGTTGTTTAATGCCAATCCGCTGTTGCGATTCGATGGTTACTTTATATTGCAAGACCTGGTTGAGATCCCTAATTTGGCCAGTCGTGCAAATCGCTATTACCTGTATTTGGTGCAACGTTATCTATTTGGAATACACGCTGCCCGTTCATCGGTAACTGCCTCGGGAGAACGTCGTTGGTTTCTAAGCTACGGATTGGCTGCATTTTTTTACCGATTTTTTATCTTAGCGGTTATCGTGTTGTTCTTGGCTGATCAGTACCTCTTTGTCGGCGTAGCACTGGCTACGTGGGCTATCTTTATGCAAATAGTAATGCCATTGGTCAAAGGCGTACGTTTTCTGCTGGGGAGTCACGCTGTCGTTGGTCGTCGCCAAAGAGCGATTGCCGTGACGCTGGGTATGTTGGTATCGATGATGGGAGCGCTGTTTATTATTCCACTGCCCTTGACGACCCACGCGCAGGGGGTCGTGTGGGTGCCAAATCAAGCTGAATTGTATGTGGCCACCGACGGTTTTGTGGGCGAGGTACTAGTACCTCCTGGGTCTAAGGTTAAGTCAGGCACCCCAGTTATAAAAATGTATTCCCCTGCCTTGGAAACACGTATTGCAGTGTTGAAAGCTAAGCAACGAGAAGTGACGGCACATAAATGGGCGGTGCGGGCTGAGAGTCGCGTGCAGTCAGGCATTATTGATACGGAGCTTGTATCGGTAACTGTCGAATTAGAACGATTGCAGGAACAAGCTGATGCGCTACTAGTGATTAGTGACGCTGAAGGGGAGTTTGTAGTACCTAGTGATACGCATTTGGTTGGGCGATATTTAACACAGGGTACATTGATTGGTTATATCATCAACCCAAATCGATTGATTGTTAAAACCGTTATTCCTCAGTCGGATATTGGTTTGGTACGTGATGGCAGTGAGCATGTGAGCGTACGTCTATCTGAACAGCTGGATAAAATTATAGATGCGGTAATAGTTCGAGCGACTCCAGCCGCARGCAAAGTATTGCCCAGCAATGCGCTAGGCGCATCGGGAGGCGGAAATATTGCCGTAGAAATGTCTGCCGATGGAAGTTACACAACTGCAGAAAAGGTATTTCAGGTTGATCTTGAGCTCCCTGAGCAGTTGGTGATTGCCGGTTTAGGGGGGCGAGTTTATGTTCGTTTTGATCACGGAAAAGAGCCGCTCGGTAATCAATTGGTGCGCCGAGGACGCCAGTTATTACTGAGTAGACTGAGCTATTAACGTTATTAAAGTTATTAAAGTTATTAAAACTACTCCATCTTGATGATGACAAAGGAAGCTTGCTATGTCGATGAACCCCAATCTATCTGGTGTAAACAGTGATCTCCTAATTGAAACCCTRGATAGCCCAACCCGTAAAATATTAGAGTCGACGGTTCTTGTTAATCAACGAAAAGATCAACGCCTCGAAATTCAATTTCCCGCCGAAGCAACTTCGGTGCAAGGTGCACGAATGCTTGTGGTTGTTACCAATATATCCTGTTCGGGAATGCGCATAGCGGCTTTTTGGCAAGTTATMCAGCAGCTAATACCAGACCCCAGTGACCCTAGCCCCATACTATTAGAGTTAGACTTTTCCTTGCCTACGAGTGCAGATCAGTTAGTGAGAGTGAACGTTCATGGTAACCCTGTCTATACTCGTATCGGGAGTGAGGATCATCTTTTGGTTGGCTTACGTTTTGAGAAGTTTGTTCAGGGGGAGCAAGAATACATGGGGTACTTGGAGGATCATGGAATTCATTGAGGGTTACTGATGTTGGGTGGCCTTTTATTCAAGAGCCTTTTTTTACTAGTGACTTCATGTATTGTCGTTGCTGATAGTATTCGACATGTATTGCCACCTTGGAGATTACCGTGTTGATATTGAAGGGTTTAATAATAAAATCCACAGCCCCCAGAGAAAACCCTAGTTCTTCATCTTTATCAAAGGCTTTTGCCGTTACAAAAATTGTTGGAATATCTCTGGTTTGCGGATTCTTTTTAAGCTGTCGTATGACTTCAAAGCCATCCATTTTTGGCATCATGATGTCGAGCAATATTAGACAGGGAGATGTTGGGTCTGAAGCCAATTCTAGTGCCTCTTCACCATTTGTTGCTGCCAGGATGTTATATAACGGTGACAGAATAGCATCAAGAAGGACAACGTTTGCAGGTTCATCATCAACAATAAGGACTGTTGTATTTTCATCTTGAGCCATCGGTCATATCCTGTAATCGTTTTTCATGATAGAAGCGACTATCTTTGAGAAGCTTATAAAGTGGTAAATGGGAATATTCTCATGTTCGTTCATTTTCAATGCTGTTCATTATGGGGAGGGTAAACCAAAAACAGCTTCCCTCATCCTGGGCAGGCGTCACGCCAATATCACCACCCATTAATTCTACAAGATTTTTACTTAATGCTAAGCCAAGTCCAGTTCCCTCAATTTTTGATGATTCCATTTCAAGACGCATAAAGGGCGAGAAGATGGCATTTACCATATCACCAGGTATTCCAGGCCCCTGATCCTCAATAAATAGCGTTACATGGGTATCAGACACGCAACTTGATAATGTTATACAGCCTTGGGGTTTGTTATATTTAATCGCATTGGTGATTAGGTTGATTACAATTTGTTTCATTTTTATTTTGTCAACAAAGACCCTGGGCAATCCATTGGGTTCAATATCGTTGATTAGGCTAATACTGTTTGAATCCAATTGGCTGCGAAGTAAATTTGTGCATGAGTTGATAATGTCATAGCTATCGGTGCTTTCCGGTCTTAGCCTTGTGGTACCGGCTTCTATCTCTGATAAATCTAAGATTTGGTTGATTAGTTCGAGAAGATGATTTCCTGCCGACGCGATCAATCCGACATACTTTAAACTTTCCTCTGTTATGTCGGGTCGGATCTCTAATAATTGTGAAAATCCAAGAATTGAATTGAGTGGTGAACGAAGATCATGACTCATTCCTAAGATGAATGATGTTTTTGCCTCTGATACTTTAGTGGCCTTGGCTAGAGCAAACTCAAGTTCGCTCTGTTGGCGAAAAATGTCATTCTGCATCGACCCAACAGATTTTGCATTGTTAAGTAAACCCGTTAGAACACCGCAATAAAGAGGTAAAAATTGAAGGAGTTGTTCTTTTCTTTCTTCAAACATGTGCCCGAAGGTGGTCAGTACGCCAACAACTTGGCTTTTATAGATAATTGGGGTGCAAATACAAGGCGTCGAATTTTCCGCTTCATGAGTACTGGTATATATTGCGGGATCAATGTCATCTCTCTCTAAAAATATTTGTTTTTTTGTTTGTACCACTGAACTTGCGGTATCTTCACCAATCGCGACTATGTTTTGGGGATTAGAGCATGCAACTTCATCACTATTGTAGTAAAGAAAATCATCCAGATTTTTGCTTGCGGCGAGGTGCAAATTGTTACCTCTCACCAAATAAATAGATGCCTTGTGTATTCCTTCAAATGCGATTAGTACTTTTATCGCCTCTTCACAAACATCAATTTCAGAATTGTGTTCAATGGTATTTGTCACTAGTTTATTGATGGCAGCTAACTGTGATGATTGTTTTTCAAAGTTTTTGCTGAGTTCAATAATCGCTTGCTGTAATCCATTATTCATTTGCCAGAAATCTCGATAGATCGTCTATGTTTTGGAAAACTTCATTGGCATAAGACTTGATAGCAAGATATTCTTCTTCGTCAATTCCAATAACATTAAGTTCCTCTGTCGGAACATGGTTGCTTTCAATATCGTTTACTGAACAGTAGGAAATATCACTGGATAGGCGGGCTAATATGCAGTGCATTTTATACTCGCCATTGTACTTGCTATTAAAACAATGCCGAAATGATTCGATGATTTGGTCGGGCAAGTTCCATTTCATCGCAAGGATTTCCCCTGCGTAATTATGATCGATGCCAATAATTTCTCGTTCCAACACAAGAAGTTCGTACGCGCTATTAATGTTTTCAGTAGCAAGCACTGCATCATATTGTTTTTCGAATAATGTGGCTAAAGCTAATAATCCTACATTGTTTAATAGACCACATAGGTACGCATCATCAGGATTAATTGAAACATTAGGAGAGACGATTGCCAGTTTCTTAGCAATATAGGCTGACGTTAGGGAGTTTGTCCAAAATCTCCGCATTGAAAAATATTTCGAACTAGGGGAGCCTATGTTTTCTTCTAATAGAAGGCTTATTAATAGAGAAGACGTTAACTTTAAACCCAATACGCTGATAATCGCATCCTCGACCGTGAAGATGCTTTTAGAACTACTAAAATATGCGCTATTTGCGATGCCAAGGATTTTGGCGGATAACCTAGGATCTTCTTGTATCATTGTAGATACCATATCGATATCTACGTCGTTGATATCTAGGGTCAATATCTGTAATAAATCTTGGTTTCGAGCCGATATGTTTGGTATGTCGTCAAGTTTTTCTATAGCGGCACTTTTGGCCTCAAGACATAAGTCATAATCTACAGTATATGCAGTCACGGTGTGATACCTATTGGTTATTTACAAACTGCTTGGCTTGTATGTAAGGGTAGATCCCTTTGTAAAAAGCACCACATAAAATAACAAATATCATAACCTGCACTAATTAAGTGCGAAATTGAGCCCACAATAGTGCAGGTTAATCAGGGCGTTATAAAACGGGTCGAAATGTTTGCCTTTTTTTGTTTATTATTTGACCGTTTGGCACTGGTGAACTGAAGCGGCTGCACTACACTCATAGGAATTATCAGTACCAAAATCGGAAGCAGAAAACAACGCTAACCGCTAGGAATCCCACTGTGAATAAAAAAACTCACACTATTATGGTTGTGGATGATGAAGCCCCCAATCGATTGCTAATGGAAGTCACCCTAAAGGAGTCTTATGATGTGGTTGAAGCGGAATCCGGCGCTCACTGCTTGGATTTGTTAGGAGGACATAGCGTTGACTTGATTTTGCTGGATGTTCGAATGCCCGATATGAATGGATATGAAGTATGTAAAAAAATCAGAAGTCAGCATAACACCAGAAATATCCCAGTAATTTTTCTCTCTGCTAACGCTATGTTAGATGACGTACTTAAAGGTTATGAGGCAGGAGGGGATGACTACATTACCAAACCTTGTGAACTAGAAGAAGTATTAGCAAAAGTTAAACGCAATATCTGTGTAGAGACGGATAAAAAAGAAGCGATTGGTAATGCCCGTAGTATGGCAACGTTAGCAATAACGAATACAAGTGAGATTGGTCTAATACAGCAATTCTACGAAAAGAGCTTTTCTTGTGGGAATATTCCAGAACTTTCCCAAGAGATTATTAATACCTGTCAAGCCTTTGGTTTGTCATGTTGTTTACAAATAAAAACAGATGCTGAAATTTTTCGTATGAGTTCAGTGAGTGGCGGCTGTACACCTCTAGAAATTGACGTTATGGAACTGCTTATCGGTGAGGATAGAATACTGCATTTTGGAAAACGTACCGCGTTTAATTTTGAAAAAATAACCCTATTGATAAAAAACATGCCCCTTGACGATGAAGAAAAATGCGGTAGGCTAAATGATCATTTGGCATCCCTGTTAAATGGCGCAGAAGCTCGCATATTAAATATTGATGTTGAGTATCAGCAACGTACAAGTATTATGTTGGAATTACGTCATACGCTAAATAATGTCAATGTGGCCATGAAAAATATGGAAGGTGGCATTCTGAATAGAGAAAATCAGACGTCGAATATTATTAAATTACTGCTCGACAAAATGAGTGTAGGGTTTTCAACGCTTGCCCTAACGGAAGAGCAAGAAAGATTTTTTATTGACTTAGTGAATGGCCACATGGATTTGATAATTGAACTTTATGCGAATGATTCGCAAATTGAAAAGGATTTCCATTCGGTTGCGAAAGACATTCATGGTCTTATATCCATATCAGAATAGAACTACTTTTGAAGTTATCAGTTTGGAAATGCTATTATGAAGTTGTCAACAGCGATACCTCTTAGTGACGAATATTCGTTTTCAACGGCGAAATTAAACGATTCCCAGCGTTATAACCTAATAAATAGGTTGTGTGCGGCATTGGATAATCGTTTTGGAATTTCACCCAATAAACAAATGAGTTCAAAATTAGAGCGTATTTTTTCCGGGTTAGAGTTATCAGAGCTGCATAAGAAAATAGGTGAATTAACGTGTTTTACCGCCGAACACCCAGACTGGTTAGAGCTTGTTGCCAAGCTTACGGTGCATGAAACCTATTTTTTTCGTGATGAACCGCAGTTAGCAATGTTACGCAATACTTT
>NVVG01000146.1 GCA_002402125.1 Moraxellaceae bacterium | reverse complement strand
CGCATTATTCGTATATTTATATATCGAAAGGAAGGGAATGCCTATATCAGTGCGTTGCAATGCGGAGCAGGGCGTGACGCGTACCTTAGTCTTGAACTTTCTGAAACCGAAATCGATGAGATAGAATTCTATGCCTTGGAGCCAATGAAGCGCGGCTTAAGTAAGGGGGTAGACTTAGATAAATTAAGAGAGGCCGTGTTCAGGGGGATTGTTGGCGCATCCGAGACTACCGGGAAAAAACACAATGTTAAAAGAGTCGGGTATATACCAAATGACTCCGAACATTATGACCTTCATAGTCGAATTGCATACAACATCTTGGAGCGTATCCATTCGGGAGGAGAGTTTCGTGAGAATGAACCTGACACAGCCTAACAAGATGCGGCATTCGACAAACAAATGCGCTACGCAAATATGCGGCTGCGCAAGGCGTTATGTCCGCTTTGGCGGCGAATAATCGGTGTTTTTCAACATAGTTGTCGCTTCAATTAGTTATTTTATCATGCCGTTGTACTTTAAGCTGTAGTGGTCAACCTTTTCTGGCCAGCCAATTAGAGGCCTTCCAATAAAACCCTTCTTTTTCATTCGGTGACAACCCCAAGTTATGGCTGTGGGGTCTTACCGAATTGTAATATCTATAAATATAATCTCGGACTGAGTCATTGGCTAGCGCTTCATTTTTATAGCCGTTTTTAGGCATATTCTCAGTTTTAAGGCTTCTAAAAAAACGCTCCATGGGTGCATTATCCCAGCAGTTACCACGACGACTCATGCTCTGCTTAATTTGATATTTCCAGATTAACTGTCTAAATAGCAGGCTGGTGTAGTGGCAGCCTTGATCTGAATGAAACATTAGTCCTGTAGGCTTGCCTCGCGCTTTAAATGCATTTGATAGCGCTTTCTTTGTCAGCGCACTGTCCGGTGAGTTTGATAGTGCAAAGCCAACAATTTTCCGGCTATATAAATCCAGCACTGTAGCCAAATATCTCCACCGATCTCCTACCCATAAGTACGTTACATCACCACACCAAACTTGATTGGGTGATATGGGGCTGAACTCGCGATTCAGATTGTTTTTAATCGTTATGTTCGCCTTATTGGCGGGTTTATAATTGTGCTTAGGTGGCTGGCAGCTTACAAGACCCTGCCGTTTCATGGACTTTGACGCTCTGTAGCGGCTTAAATCATAACCTCCACTCGTTACTAGCGTAGCTATTGTTCTTGAGCCTGCGGAGCCACCGCTTAGCTCGTGCGCTGCTTTAACCTCTATATCAGTACGTAAGTCTTCGGGCCTGATTTTTTTAGAGCTTTCCTCCCAGTAACGATAACTACTTCGGTGAATTTCAAAAGCGTCACATAATGATTTGATCGGATAGCTCCCTTTCATCTCCTCAATTAACGCAAATTTTTCATTGAGTCCGACATCAAGAGAGCTGTGGCCTTTTTTAAAATTTCTTTCTCCATTTTAAGCTGCTGTACTTCCCGCTCAAGGGCTGAAATTCTACGTCGTTCTTCAGATATAGGGGTGTCATGTGTTTCTTCTCCGTTACGTTCCTTGCGGAGATTGCGAGCCCACTTATCAACAGTGGACTTCCCCACACCCATGGCTTCTGCTGCTTCTCTGATCGAATAACCTTTATCAACAACAAGTTCTGCAACTTCCTGCCTAAATGCCGATTTAAAATGCTTTGTCATAATGCTACCTTCGTTAATGGTGATGATTATATCACCTCTAACTTGGTGGCCAAATTTAGTATGCCACTACATAGCGATATTAGCCATCGGACTAGCAGCATCAGCCTTTCATGGGTGTCCGCTTTGGCTGTTTTCCAAGATTTGACGTGGACAATTGTGACTGACAACTATTGAACACAACGAGCCATACAACGAATGTAGTGGTCTAGCGATTCTGGTCTCCATACCATATATAATTGCAGTTCATGAGCGACCGCTTTTGCTTAGATTTGGGTGTTTTGGGTACTAGGCAGCTGCATGTCTTGCTTCAAGGGGCAATAAAATCCCTTGTTTGATAATAGCTCTAAACAAGACCCAATGACTATAGAGTGGAAGAAAAGACCATATTAGCTGTACTAGAGGAAAGGTTTATACCTGGTATACTCTAACAATGTATTAGAAAACGACGCAAAATACGCGGGTCTCAATCAAGCGTTAACGGTATGCAACCTATGATAGTTATACGTATTTTGGCAGCTATTTTTTTATTAGTGTGCTCGCAGGGAAGTTATTCGTCTGATCATAATGAAGCAGTCACGTTTAAACTTGAATGGAAGTTAAATGGAGAATACTCGAAGCCTAGATATTCTATAAGTTATGGCGTCGTTAACAGTGGCTGGTCACAGAGTGCATCTCATCTAACTATTCCCATACAGCGATCGTATAGCTGTGTGCCTACTAGTGACGACGATGGTAAAAATGGCGGCGGTTGTTCGTGGCAGTCAAATCTATCAGTTTTTTTAATTTACACTTTGGGGTTTCATTATGTTGCTAGGCCACTATACAACGAAATGCTTGGTACTAACCTATGACCCCGTTAACAATGCCAAGCAGCGTTCTGTAAAAAAAATATGATTCGAGCGAATGATGGTTTTTTGGTGTTAATAGGTTTGTTAATTTCATTGGGGATGCTTGTAAGCAACTTAGTGTATTTTGAATGGATTAGACACCTTGTTGATGCGTTAGCGAACGATCAGATGTTGAATTCAACATGTAATAGTGGCGATAGTAGCGCATGCATGCTGTTGTATGAACGATTCTCTAGTGCTCAGGCATATATATTTGTGCTCTATACATTTATCGTTTACTTTGCTCTTTCGTGGGGATTAACTGTACTTATGTTACGATCCAAACAAGTGTCCATATTCAGGGATACGTGCATGATATTGCTTTTAACGGTAAGTGTTATGGTTGGTGGGTTATTAGCGGAGGTTGTGTCCGTGGAATCATTCTTGATACATACAATGCCCGTTTTGATTGGGGTTTTGTTTGCTTCTTGGTTTTTGCAGGCATCGAGACAGAACAATGAATTTGAGGACGAAGCAAAAGACGCGCGTCACAATTAAACGTTCAGGGTGTAAAAGTACCTTGTTTTCGGTGTTTCGGACCGCTAAGAAGTGGCAGCTATCGCCAATTTTGTCACTCAGTCTAGAAGGTTGAAAGTGGCAGCTAGGTGGAAACGGCGGTCATAATTAGAGGGCTAGAGGAAGGGCGTATCGCGGATATATTCTAGAAAAGTAATATAATTCCTGTGAGGAATGCGCGCCTCATTAACACTTTATGAGTAAGTCTCGGAATAGGTCGTCGCAATACCTCTTGTTACGCTCTGCGTAGTAGGTTTATGAGAAAATTGAGCCAGTGGTGATTTTTTTTGAGTGCTGTAAACTACGTACTTTGAAATTAAACACAACCAGGAAGGTGTAACAATGGCTCGAATATCCTCAATAGGAACGTATCATCCTGCCAAAATTGTAGACAATGATTTTTTCGCTGCAGCAGACTCCTCTCAGCAAGGGATTGAGAAGTATTTTACTGGGATGAAGGAAAGGCGTCATGCAGATCCTATAGATGAATCCGGTATTTTTATGGGGGTTCGGGCGGCTCTAGACGCGTTAAATAAGGCTGATATTGACCCTGCTTCTATAGATTTAATCATTGGTTGCGTGGTGCCGAATCAACATTTATGTCCGGAGGATCTAAATTTAGTGGCCAATGGGGCTGGCTGTAAAAATGCGGTCGTCTATCCGCTTCACAGTGCTTGCTCGTCATTCTTGTCTTGTTTAAATGTGGCCGATGCAATGATTGCTAGCGGTAGAATAAATCGAGTAATGATCGTTAACAGCAATCACTGGGTTGGCCCAATGGCAGACCACGATAGTGATACATTTCCTATTGCTGGGGATGGGGCTGCCGCCACTATAGTCGAAAATGGAGGAGATAGTTTTCTTGATATAGAAGAGATTAGTTGCAATGACGAAGATATTTTCCATTCTATGCAATTAAAAAATCCATTATTTACTGGAAAAAAAGAAATCTTTAAAATCACCCAAATCGAATCTGTCGATAATGAAAGGCTGGTATCAAAACCAATAAATGTAGCGAGAACTTTGTTAGATCGACAAACCCTCGCGCCAGATTATTTCATTGCGCATCAGGCCGGTGTTGGCATGCTAAAACACTGGATGGACATACTTGAACTTGATGAAAGCAAGCTACGCCATACGTTTCCGCTTTATGGAAATATGATGAGTACCAATATTCCTGTAACTATGAATCATTATATTGAATCAGGAGAAATCAAGCGCGGGGACACGCTATTGTTATTTAGTCCTGCAGCAGGCGCCCACTATATTTCCATATTATGGCGCTACTAACCTATTGAGAATCTCTAAATACCACATTTGGGATTCTTTCTTTATCCTTCTTTCCGAAAACCTACGGCAGCCTCTGTGAGAGTAATTCACAGAGCGCTACTGAGGATAAACTAAAGACTGCTATCTAGCCTTATAATACCGTACCAAGTACTTTCATTCTTAAGCCCATTGGTGGCACTTCATTTCTATCGATAACCACATCTAAAAGGCAAGGCCCTGGTTTTCTTAGTATTTCATTGATATCCAAATTATCAAAATCCGATTTATTCTCAATACGATACGCTTCGATCCCCATCGCTTTAGCGACTTCGGAAAAGTTGGTGGGTAGCAATTGATAACCGATGGGCTCTGCTTTTGCCAAACGTTGCCCATGTTTTACCAGCCCCAAGGGCGAATCGTTCAATATTACAAAAATAATATTGGAATTTTCTGATGTGCGGTTGCAATATCTTGACCGCTCATTAGAAGGCTGCCGTCTCCAGTGATACAAACAACAGGATCGACAGGATTTGCTTTTGCTGTTCCTATGGCTGCACCGATCGCCCAGCCCATGGATGAAAAACCCATTCCAGCTCGAAAAAGATTTTTATTTAGCCCTTTGCTCGGTGTGAATTCCCAATAGTGAATAGCCCACATATAGCTAGCGCCGCTATCAGCTGTCACCCGTGTATCCAGAGGGCATCTGCGACTTAACTCTCTTATTAAATACTGTGGTTTTATAGGTAACAAGTTGTCAAGAGGGCTATTGCTGATGCATTTATTTTGTTCTTCTTTTGTTAAGTAAACTGGAAAGTCTCTTTGAATGTTTGCGGGTAGATTATTGTTTCTACCAGTTTCGTCAACATTACATTTATTCAATAGCGCTCTAAATACCGCTGCAGTGGAGCCATATACCTGTAATTTTGCAAAGGCGGACTGGGCAAGATGTTTTGGATTATCATCAATATGGATAAGCCTATCGGAACAAAGGCCATCTTCATACCAGCCAGCAGTGTTTATTTCATCTAAATTAGCCCCAATAAGAACAACTATGCTATTTTTTTCTTTGCTGATTGCTTCCTGGGCATATCGGTGACCAGACATTCCGAATACCCCGCAGTAGTTGGGGTGAAAAGACGGCACCAGACCTGCTGCCATAGGAGTGGTGAGAACAGACCAGCCTTTCAATTCAGCTAGTTCAAGAATGAATTGGGCAGAACTATCACAAGCCTCACCGATAACAAGCGCCACATCTTTTTTATCAAGAATAGCGGAGGCTATTGCATCTATCTCAGTATCATCAGGTTTTTGGTTTCTGTAATAACTGGGGATTGTAAACTTACCTTTCTTGTTGTTGGTTGTCCCGTTTGGTTCACCTATTTGAGAAGAATTGATATGCTCGCAGGGCGTCCGAAGAATATCTAAAGGGATACTTAAATGAACGGGGCCCGGTGTGGGCCCAAAGGCATATTGGATTGCCGTTTGAAGTTTTCGTTCTAATTGGTCGGCGTGAGAGACAAAGGTATTGTAACGAGTACAATGCTCAAACATGGCAACGGTGTTAATTCCTGTACAGGAGCTTTCTTGTAAGCCATAGCGACCAAAAGTAGATAGTGTAGTTTGTGCTGTTATTACTAGTAAGGGAATATTATCTGCTGCAGCACTTGCGACACCTGTGATTAGATTGGTGGCTCCAGGGCCTGTAGTCGCGCAGCATACTCCTATATTACCGCTCTCTCGTGAGTAGCCGTCGGCCATAAAGACTGCCGCAGTTTCATGACATGCTACTACTGATTGGATACCGCCAGCCCTTTCGCTTCTAGCAAGTGCATTGTATAACGGTTCAATTGCTCCACCGGGGACACCAAAAATATACTCGGCCCCAATGTGGGTGAGGTATTTCAGTATAAGGTCACCGTATTCAAATTTGTCATTTGATGTTGGTGTAGATGAGGGCTGGAGATTTTTGGTTTTTGTAGGTCTAGTTATTTCCGTATTTACTTCCATGGATATACTTACTTCTATTTTTATTGTGTGTGCTTTCTAAAGATATCCCTGCTGGTTGCTAGGTGGTAGGCTGACCTAGAGGGACAAAACTTATACGGTGCATTCTGCCTAATGAATACTTAAATCTCAAGTTCTATGTTTAGGAAAATTCCCAACGGCACACCTAGTCTAAAGCTCCTATAACAAATAACATGCTTCAACAGAACAGATTACCCATCCCACCAAAGAATCGCTGAGTTTTTCAATATATGCGCTAAAATAATTTCTACTGTAGTTTAGCGTTACAGGAAAATTTAATTTGTAGCTGTTCTTGACAAAGATAGGAGGCGCTCCTTTTATGAAAGAGGTGAGTCCTCAGCACACTCAGGCTAGTTATTTAGGTGTTCAAAGTGTATAGCTCCATATTTCCGGTTTTTCTGACCGCGAAGAAGTGCCAGCTTTCACTGTATTTGGTCACTAAGCCAAGGCGGGGCATCTGGCCGCTAGGTGGAAGAAAAGACCGTATTCGCAGGGATAGAGGAAGAGCGTAGCCCTGTTATACTATAACAATGCATTTGAAAACGACGCAAAAAACATGCGTCTCAATGAGACATTAGGTCTCTCTAGAGTTAAGGTGAAAAACGATTTATGAGTGAAGATCTAGTTTTGGCTATTTTGGGGACTGCCATTGGAATATTGTTGCTTGGAATGGGTTTTGGTTTTATTAATCAAAAGACCAAACCGGGAGGAAGTGAAGAGCAGGTAGTGAGGCGCGCCAATTCGCAAAAATTATTTGGCTGGACAATACTTGCAATAGGTGTCTTTAATATTATTGAGGTTGTTGGGGTCTTGTAGTTAAAAAACATTTCACAACCTTACGAAATGGTTGACCAAACAAGTTGCGTCACGATGACCGCCAGAACGCTGCTTCGATTTTAGTAGGTGCTGTTGTTTTGGTGCCGGAATAGATTAAGTACCGGCGTTGGGCACTGTCAACTTAACCTCTGCAAATTGAGAGAGGTTGGGTGACTTCTCAGATTACTTGCGGGTATCCAAATTCTGGACACAAGTAACCTGTGTCCACTGTTCAAATGCACGATCTCTAATTTCGCGATAGTGCTTAGCTTTGAGTAAATGACGTTGTTGGCGGAAGTGATTGTTGATAACACCATGGCTCGCTAAGAATCGCTGTGTTTGTGCAATAGATTTGAATTGCCTCATTTGTCTTTGTTGCTGGCGTGTCTTTTGGTGGGATATCTCGGCGATATTATTCTTGTATTGGTCAGTAATATGCGGTGTGTTTGAGCCTATTTCGTCGAGCGCGGCTTTATAACTGGCAAGCTTGTCAGTGACGATTTTTCGAGGGATCATGTGTTGGCTCTTAAAGAGTTTCTTGAAGAACTTGATAGCAGCCTTCTTGTCTCTACGCTTGGTAACAATTACATCAAGTTCAGAGCCATCTTGGTCTACGGCTCGCCAAAGGTATCGAAGCTTACCGTTGATTTTGATGAAGACTTCGTCCAGATACCATTCATCCCCTAGGGAACCTTGCTTCTTTTTCAGTGATTTGGCGAAAGCAGGGGTAAACTTCAAGCACCATTGCCGAATTGACTCGTAAGAAACTACAATACCCCGACAGGCAAGGATTTCTTCAATATCCCTGAAGCTCAAGGTGAATCGATGGTACAGCCAAATGGCATGGCTGATAATTTGCGAAGGGTAGCGGAAGCGTTTGTAATTATTCATGGGGTGGGGAGTATACATGAATGCGTTAAGTTGACAGTGCTGCCCTGGGTACGTACCTGGAGATATATCCTCAAGAGGCATTCTAAAACGCATGTACCATTAGCACCCTAAATAGGGTATTATATCGCCAACAAAAACATGGATAGCTGGGTTGGCATTGGTTAAGCTAGTTACCTAATAATCTATAGGGATATTGTTGTAATGAACTTTATACCATCCTCCATTTTGGTTGCTCTGTGTTTCTTCCTGATCTCATGTGGCGGAAGTCAAAGCCTAGAATTCAGTTACCCACATAGTTCTCAAACTGAATTTTCTACCAATGCTCCTATCTTGTTAAGATTCACTAGCGCTATTACTGACCTATCGCCAGAAAGTAAGATTTCTTTACGTGATGCTTGGGGCAATAGTGTTGAATATACTGTTCTTAAAGTGGCTGATAGCCGAGGGTTGAAATTGACATTGGATAAGCCTTTGGATCCTTTGTCTGAATACATCCTAAAAGTTGGCGAGATAGCATTAGAAAACGGTCTATCTAAGCTAGAAACTATTGCGTTTTCTACGCGTGGTCTAACAAGTGGTCCTCGCAATCAAGTGACTGATGAAACCGTATTCACGGTGCGGCGCCTGATTCCAAATGGTGAAGGGTTACCCATTCTGGATTTCTCTACACTCCGGCTTCAGTTTACGCAACCAATAGATCCAAGCTCCGTAAAGTATGGCGATAACTTTAGTTTGGTGGGCCCAACGGGGCTTGTTGCTGCACAATTATTAATTAGCGGAGCGTATCTAACGTTGGACCCCGAAGTAGATCTTTCCCCAGGTGTTGAATATTCTCTCAATCTGGCTTCCTCTATGAAAAGCATTTACGGAGAGCCATATACCGGTACTAGCATTACTTTTTCACCACAAAGCTCAGTCAACCATTCTAATGTTGCGTTAGAGTTAGTTGATAGTGCAGTGTCCGAGCTAACCGGTGATCCTAGCAATGTAATGTTGTTGGATTCTTTATTGCTCGGTGATAACAGTAATATTCACTTTGCTGGCGTCCTCGCTACTGAATTGGTAGATACACCTGATTTTACGAGTGCTATGCCTTTAAGAATTAAAAAAGGGGCATTAATTAACGGTAGTAGTATTGATTTGTTGATGGGCGGAAAGGTGCCGCTAGGTTTCAGTTCTGGTGCTACGGATCTTCGATTTATTTCTGATGCCACAGGTTTTTTGCTTAAAAATTCTTATAGCAATAGTATAACTGCCCCACGAGAAATGATTCTTTTTGCGGATATTGCCGTTTCTACCGGAGACGCAAAAGGTAATGCTGCTTTGAGCCAAAACCTTTTACATGTGGAGTTCGTCGGGACTGCTTTTATTAGCAACGGCCGATTGACAGCAGATATTGTCGGTATGACTCCTATGCGAATATTAGGAGCTGAAGAGGGTAATGGCCTATTGTCATTTAACATGAGCGGCACCATAAATGAAGAAGATCCGCCATTACCAACCGTTGACACTACCTCACCTTCGGTATACTTCGATATTGAAAATGAGGCCTCAGATTATTATCAGGTGAATGATTCAATTATAACGACATATAGTGAACCGTTGGATACAGCGTCTATAGTACCCGGCGATAATTTGAGGTTGGTCGATCTCACGGAAGGTGTTTTTCTGCCTTTTAGTTTTCATCAGCAAGGTTCAATGTTAGTGATTAAGCCGGAGTCACCTTTTGTTGCGGGGCGATATTATGCGTCGATGTTAGACAATCTGAAGGATATGACGGGTAATTTCGGTATTGGAACAAAAAAGAATTTCAAGGTATCTGGATTTGTTGAGGGTGACCCGCATTCACCGGTGATTTTATCTGCCTACCCTGGTTACCCTTGTGTTTTGAAGGAACCTAATATTTTCTTAAGTAATGGAGAGGTTGGTGCAGTTCGAAATGCAGGTTTTTGTGATGTGGGTGTAGGTAGCGATGGGAATGCTGACAAAGGCGATACTTTACCAATACCGCGGTTACCCGCCAATCGTCCTATTAGAGTGACATTCTCTCAGGATATGGCCGAAAATAGTATTAACAGTAATACTTTTTCAGTGGAGCAGGTTGTAAACGATGCATTAAATTTTCCGGTAGCTGGTCAACTTAAAGTAGCCGGAGCTAGTGTAATATTTGTACCAAACCAACCTTGGGAGGTAGGTTCCGTTTATCGTTATACACTTAAATCAACACCAACTGTAACAGCCAATGATTGTGGTGCTGTTTCTATCTGTGATTTGCGCGGTTTACCCATACAAACCAAAATGTTGGATCGCGATTTAGCTTTTGTCCCGGCACCTACAGATGGTGGGGTGGATCTAATTACATACTTTGATGCTGTGGAGCCAACTGTTTCAATAATGCAAAGCTTAGATGCTTTCCCTACTGCAGATATGAATGCCAACTTCAAACATGATATGGGTGAACCAATTCCATCATCTAGTGTAGAAGCGTCAATGAATGTCGCTCGCTTGGTGCGTAATCCTGCGGGTAATCTTTTTTATGATAATTCTGTACCACCTAACGATGTTTTTTCAGAAAATGGTATTCCAAAACGTAGAGACTTAGATGGTGATCCTATAGATCAAAATGGCGAAAAAATACGGACGTTTAAACAAGATAGTTCTGGTAATCCAATTGAGGGTGACCTATTGCTCAACGCAGAAGGGGAGCTGATAGATGGATTTCCTATTATAGATCGTAGGTCTCGATTCAATGGAAAATTAGCTGCCTTGGTTGTAGGCGGTTATCCAGTAGTCGATGCCAGTTCTGCTTCCGGAGAATTGTTTACTGATGTAAATGTGGGGTGTGGGTTTGACGAAGGTGAGGTTCCGTTGGACTGCCCAGATAAGACTTACCTGCATTTGAATAGTAGCCTAAATACGGATATTGTTGGTTATCTTACGGCTAATGAGATACGGGATCGATACGGAGATGATAGTTCCATCCCTGATGAAGTTAAAATACAAGGCGCGGTACTCGCATATATTTATCCTGGGCAAATCTTTTCATCAAGTGTTACGGTTTACTCTGCAGTGAAATTAAAATTCACAGCTGCTTGCGTACCACCTGAGGAAGGTGGCGCCCCAGTATGTTTTAAGGTGCCCCCGGTTGATACTGGGCCATTAGTAATGCGTATCCGATATGAATGTGATGTAGATATTGAAAATGATTGTATGGCTCCTGATTATGGTCGGGTGAAGGGTTGGATTGTAGAAGATAAATCTACTGGTATGTCAAAATTTATTACTAGATTAAATCTGCTGCTTGATGCTCCAGCATTCGACCCTATAGTTGAGCAAATACCATTTGGTTTTGAAGAGTTTAAAAAATCGTTGGTAACTACTCACAACTTATATAGTAGAGAGTTGAGTCTAGATCTAAGTGGAAAGCTAGATGTCTTAACTGATGGTCGAATGTATGTTCAACTTACGAGCAATAACCCGTTGGTTATCGATATAAAGTTAAATATTGAGAATTTATTTGAAACTGAGCATGTATATTTAACGATGCCTGCAGGTGATATTAATCTCAATCTTATATCGACTCCATTTAAACAGTAGGTTTTTCCTTGTTTACACCTAGCCACATAGGGCGAGGCTTGTTAGGAGACACTGTCAACTTAACCTCTGCAAATTGAGAGAGGTTGGGTGACTTCTCAGATTACTTGCGGATATCCAAATTCTGGGCACAAGTAACCTGTGTCCATTGCTCAAATGCGTGGTTTCTAATCTCACGATAATGACTTGCTTTGAGTAGATGTCGTTGTTGACGTGTCTTTTGGTGGGATATCTCGGCGATATTATTCTTGTATTGGACAGTAATATGCGGTGTGTTTGAGCCTATTTCGTCGAGAGCGGATTTATAACTGGCAAACTTGTCAGTGACGATTTTTCGAGGGAGCCTTGCTTCTTTTTCAGTGGGTTGGCTAAAGCAGGGGTAAACTTCAAGCACCATTGCCGAATTGACTCGTAGGACACTACAATACCCCGACAGGCAAGGATTTCTTCAATATCCCTGAAGCTCAAGGTGAATCGATGGTACAGCCAAATGGCATGGCTGATAATTTGCGAAGGG